>NZ_CP042476.1:2169476-2479402 GCF_007993795.1 Antarcticibacterium arcticum
GGGGCTGAAATTTTGCAAGAGCTTATCGATATATTCAGAAGACCCCTGCGCGGTAAGGAATTCGCCGGTGGAAACATCCAGAAAGGAGATGCCAAGGTTTTTCTTTCCGAAGTGAAGGGCACACAAAAAGTTATTGGATTTGCTCTGCAGCACCTCATCATTCATTGACACCCCGGGCGTAACCAATTCGGTAACCCCACGTTTTACAATGGTCTTGGTCATTTTTGGGTCTTCCAGCTGGTCGCAAATTGCAACCCGCAAACCCGCTTTTACCAGTTTTGGCAAATAGGTGTTGAGCGCGTGATGCGGAAATCCCGCCAGGGCTGTATCTACCTCGCTGCCATTGCCCCTTTTGGTAAGCACTATATTTAAAATACGGGCGGTCTTCACCGCGTCTTCCCCAAAGGTCTCATAAAAATCGCCCACCCTGAACAACAGCAATGCATCGGGATATTTATCCTTGATCGCATTATATTGCTTCATCAACGGGGTGATTTCTTTGGATTTTTTGGCAGCCAAGATCTTGAGGTTTTAGTAATTTAAATTCCTGCTAATGTACTTATTCCTGCTTTTTATTTCCAATTTAAGATACGGCTTTTATCCAAAATTATCCACAACCTAAAAATGATTTAGCCCTAAGAAAATTTTTACTGGTACCCTGCTGCCTGGAGATTAAACAGCTCTGCGTACAACTTATTATTTTGCATTAACTCCTCGTGCGTACCTATTTCCAGCACCGCCCCGTCCTTAAGCACCATAATACGATCTGCAATACGCACCGTGCTGAAACGGTGGGAAATTATCACCGCCGTCTTCCCCTCGGTGAGTTTGATAAAACGTTGAAAAGCTTCAGTCTCTGCCCTTGCATCCAGTGCCGATGTGGGTTCATCCAGAATTAACACCTCAGCATCTTTCATATAGGCCCGCGCTATAGCGATCTTTTGCCATTGTCCGCCGGAAAGGTCCTTTCCCTGCTTGAACCTTTTACCCAGCTGCTGGTCATAGCCTTTGGGAAGGGCACTTATCACTTCATCAGCCAGACTTTTTTGGGCTGCACTGTCAATACGCGGCTGATTGCGAATTTCGCCAATCTCCCCCATTGCTATATTCTCCCGAAGGGTGAGTTCGAATTTGACAAAATCCTGGAAGATTACCCCAAAATATTGCTGATATTGGGTTTGATCGTATTCCCTCACAGGAATGCCGTCCAGCAAAATTTCCCCTTCCACCGGCTCGTAGAACCTTAGCAATAATTTTATAAGCGTGGTCTTTCCCGCCCCGTTCTCTCCCACAAAAGCAAGTTTTTCACCGGCCCGGAGCTCAAAATTTATATGCCGCACCACCCAGATATCAGATTTTGGATATTTGAAGCCCACATCCTTAAATTCAAAACCCTTCTGCAGTTTCCCGGGAAGCGGCAATTTCTCCTCTTTTTCTTCTTCGGAATACTTCATATCCATAAACTCAAAATAATCCTGAAGGTAAAGCGCACTTTCTGTGATCGCAGTAAACCGCGTAAAAAACCCCTGAAGTTTTGCCCGGAGGCGGTTAAAGGCGCCAGACAAGAAGGTAAGATCACCCAGGGAAAATACCCCGGCTACCGTCCTGAATATTATAAAAACGTATGCCCCGTAATAGGCTGCCGTCCCAATCACATTAAATACAGAACCCCAGGCCGCCCGCTGTTTAGCGAGACTTTTGCTTTGGGAATAATAAAGGTCTGACAGGTTTTTGAACCTTGCCGCAAGATAATCTGATAGCCCAAAAAGCTTCACCTCTTTCGCGGTTACATCGCTGGCCCCGGCATAGCGCAAATAATCCAGCTCCCGGCGTTCCTGGGTCCAGCTGCGGGCAAGGGAATAACTTGTCCCACTGAATTTTATCTCATTGATAATTGTTGGAATTATAGAAACCACCAGCAGGATGATAAGCCAGGGCTCAAAAGTTACAACCCCCGCCAGCAGCGAAATGATAACGATAATATCTTCTCCCTGGGTTAAAATATTGGACATAAGCCCAACCCTGCCCGTGGTTTGCTGCCTGGCCCGTTCCAGTTTATCATAGAATTCAGAATCCTCGAGTTGATCGAGGTTTAATTCTGATGTCTTTTTAATGATCTTTACAGAGGTATTGATGGAGTACTGGTCTCCCAGCAGGGCGTCGCTTAAACTGATGCCACGGCTTAACAGATCTGAAATGATAGCCAGGGCAAACTCGGCCGCAACCAGGATCCAGAGCCGGTCCAGATCCTGAGTTTCGGCGGCAATTTGCAATACTACCTCGTCAATTATAAGTTTTCCTACATATAGCATCACCACCGGAAGGATAGCATTTATCACCCGCAGCAGCAAATTGGAATAGAACAGTAGAGGATTAACCTCGCGTATTTCCTTAAAAAAACGCGGTACAAATTTCAGGGAGGCAAAGCCCTCCCTGAAATTTATCTTATTGGGTTCAAGGCTGGATTTTGGTCTTGGCAATGAATTTACTTTTAAATACCTTGAAAGGTGCTGGACCTTTCGGAATAAAATTAAAGAATTATACTTTTTCCTTCGAAACTATGCTTATTAATTCATATTCAAAGGAAGATCCATCCTGCGGCGGATTGTCGATTTTTCTTTTTTCAAGCTTGAGCATATAAATGTATCCGGGTTCGTAATCGAATCCAATGATACTGTCATGATAATAGAAATATTCCCATTCTATGCCCCCTATTTTATCCCCTTCCTGTACCAAAAGGCAGGTTCCCTCCATTTCCCCAACACATTCCACGGTGTAACTGTTTACCCTCATGTCAATTTCTCTTGTGCCATGATTGGCTGTACTGCAACCGGCCAGGATCATCATGTTTATAAGCACTATAAGATTTTTCATAATTTCTGTTTTAAGTGAATGTCAGGCTATATGATTTGCAAAATTAAGGGGGAAGAAGGACTAAGGTATTAAACGTATTTTTAAAGACCTCATTTATAAATTTTATTTCACCTCTTCGGGATTTCCAATTTCTTCCCCAATGGCAAATTCTTCTTCGATGATCTCCTTATTAATAAGCATCCCGGCAACCGAGCCCGCGGCAACGGCTACAGAGACCGATCTTCCCATACTGGAATTATCGCCGGCAGCATATACCCCTTCCACGTTTGTTTTTTGAAAAATATCCACCTCTATACGGCCGTGTTCGGTAAAGGTACAACCCAATTCCTCGGGTAGCTCGCTTTGTTGTTTCACCTCTGGCGTGGCATATAAAGCCTTCAAAGGTTCTTTTGTCCCGTCTTTAAATACAATGTTGCTAATATGCCCATTACGGTGTTCAAAACCTTCTATTTCTTTTTCTTCAATTGAAATTTCACGATTTTCAAGATTTCGCGTCTGCTCCTTCGTTAAGGTAGATTTACCATCGGTGTAGACAGCGAGGTCTTTGGTCCAGTTGGAAAGGAATTTTGCCTGGTCATAACCCGCCTGACCATTTGCAAACACCCCGGTTTTTACGTTTTTATTTTCAAATCCGTGGCAGTAAGGACAATGCAGGATCGATATTCCCCAGCATTCCGCAAATCCCGCTATTTCAGGAATTATATCTATAAGGCCCGTCGCAAAAATGAGTTTTTTGGCTGAAAACAATTTCTTCTCCTCCGTTTGCACCTTAAAATTTTTCTTGTTTTTGGTAGCTGCCACTACCCTACCTTTTTCAAAGGAGACCGTGGGATATTTTTCCACTTCTTTCCTGGCTTTTTCTGAAAGTCCTGCGGGTGTTTCCCCGTCGCGGGTTAAAAAATTATGCGAGTGTGGGGTTTGCTCATTACAGGGATTTCCGCTGTCTATCACCAGGGTTTTTCGAAGAGCCCTTCCAAGACTTAGCGCGGCCGAAAGCCCTGCATAACTTCCACCTATAATGATTACATCAAAATTCTCAATTTTGGTCATATCTGAAATTTCTTTTTCTAATTTCCCTTACTTCTGAAGTTGTAAGCTTCATAAGAAAATTTGTGAGCATTAAATTAGGCTTTTAGGCCCTTGACAAATCTCAAATATTGTTAATTAACTTTACTTTTGCAGGAGTAATTCTGCGTAGGGGAATTCACATATTCCTTCTGGATTTGAAACAGAACTCCTGTTCTTTCTGTATCTCCCACCTCTTTCAAAACGTGGGGAATTGACATTTAAACCTGTAATAACTGGTATCTCAAAGCCCGGGTTTAAAATGAAGAAATTTCCGTTTTCTGAAAGATTTATTTATTCCTGATTTCTTCCATCATAGCGATGAGTTTCTCCCGGTTATACACTTTACCCGATTTAATTACCGCTTCCGGGTTCTCAAGATATTTTAGATTTTCAAGCGGATTGTTATTGAGCAAAATTAAATGGGCAAGCTTCCCTTTTTCAATACTCCCATAGTACTCCTTAAGCTCAAAGAATTTTGGTGCGTTGATCACCGAAGTTTCTAATGCCTCCCGGGGACTTAGGCCGGCATCAACCAGCGCATTCAATTCCCCCAGTAAGGATTCCCCCGGGTATACATAAGAATTGAAGGCGCCACAATCTGATCCCGCCAGAATTTTCACCCCGGCATCATACATAGGCCTTATCATGCTTGCGCTAATATCTTCCATTTTTTGCCTCATGGTACTCCCGGAGGCTTGTGCCCGCCTGGCTCCTTCTATTCTTACGCGGTATGTTTCCTGGATTCCGGGGCCTACATATTGGAGAAGACTGTCCCTGCTATGATCTTTTTCCAGAATTTCTGCCAGGGTGGTACCAATATATAAGGTGGGGGTAACATAGACATTATTGGCGCTCATTTTCTCAAAAACCTGAGCTGCAAGGCCGGGGTCATAAGAGTCTATAAGTTGCTCCACGATCCCATAACCCCGGTTTAGGCCTGCCAGGCTATCAGCGATTGGGGAACAGGCCGTTAGCGGATAATACATATGTTCGCACCCATCAAGACCGTGATCTATAGCCTCCATAAAATTTGCTGTAAGCGGCATATGTCCCGTGGTTTTGAGTCCGCGTTTTTCAGCCGCTTTAATGATGTCATAAAAAGCTTCTTTGGTAAGATTCCCATCATACATTTTCACGTAATCTACCTCGAGAGATTCCAGGGAATCCAGGACCCTCCTAGTCTCTTCAGGCGAAGTTACAGTTATTGATCCCGGCCAGGCAGGACGGGTGCCGTCCAATTTTGGCCCCGGTGTGAAAATTCGTGGGCCATCTGTTTCGCCACTTGCTGTTTGATCGCGCCATTCCAGCACGGCGGTAGTAATATCTCCTCCTGCATCTCTTACGCTTGTGATCCCGTATGCCAGGAACAGGGATAAAAACTCCTTATTTTCGGCAATAAGGCTGTCTCCGCCCCTAAAATGCACGTGCATATCCCATAACCCCGGCATAAGGTATTTACCCCCTGCATCTAATGTCTCATGTGCGGTATAATTCTCAATATTCTTTTCATCAACTATTCGCCTTATAGTATCACCTTCAATTAGAATAAGCTTTCCTTCACTTATATTTCCAGATGCAACATCAATAATTTTGACATTGGAAATAATAAGATCAAAGGTTTCCGGAGTTTCTTTATTACAGGAGTAAAAAAGAAATAGGGGAATTAAAAAAAGGATGAAATTTTTCATATTAAAAAGAATAGAGAGGGCGTAATTTTAAAATTTATTGTCAGAAAGATTGTTCCTGAAGACCTAAAGTTAGGATTTTAATTAGATATCCCCGTTCACCGCCATTTGCGCCTGTAACATATGTCGCTGATTATGATAGATCACAATGCGAAGAATATCTCCCAATTTCAATTTGATGAATTTTAGAAAGCTTAAAGGGATGCGGGTTTTGTTATAACTTACCGCAACAGATCGTTTTAAAAGGTCCAGCATTTTTATTTGTTGCTTAATGAAGAGATCTATTACACCTTGATCGAGTTCTTTACCAAGGGGATCCTTATCTTTAAAAGTTTTCATTTTGCTTGATTTTTCTCCCGGCAACATCATTTTGGCAAAATAATCTCCTAAAAATCCGCTTTTAAATATTGGTTCTGCTTTGTGTTCTCCCGAAATAACCGCTTTTTCAATCTCCGGTAAATAATAATTACCATACAAATTAAGGTGCTGTATGGCTTCAAGGGCACTCCAACTACCGGGCGAGGCTCTTTGATTAAGTTCTTCAAGAGATCTTTGCTGCAATTCCCTGGCTTCGGCCAGCACTTTTTCGGTACGGCCGCTAAGGTCTTTTATGAGGGCTGCGGTATCTGTCTTCATAGCGCGAAAGATCTGGTCTCATTTTAAGGGCGTAGCCCCTATTCAATTTTCATATTAAATTAATTAAATAACCTGAAATTACAATCTTGTATTTGCAAAACGAAAGAACAAAAATGGAGTGATAATAGCAGTTTAAGAAAGTCAGTAATTTAAAGCATTTACATACCTCTTCCAGTAAAAACTTGCTATTTTTGTCGTATGGAAAAGCGAAAATTAAAGAACAGTGAACTCGAAAGAAAAACAGTTTCTGAATTTAAAGAGGCCGGCAAGACTCCCTTAATCGTAATTTTGGATAATATAAGAAGCCTGAACAATATTGGTTCTGTTTTTCGTACCTGTGATGCTTTTCTTATTGATAAGATTTATTTATGCGGAATAACCGCAAAACCTCCCCATAAGGATATTCATAAAACTGCCCTGGGAGCTACCGAAACTGTTGCCTGGGAATATGTTGAGGATACTGCCCAACTGGTTAAAAAACTACAGGAAGACGGCATTGAGGTTTATGCAGTAGAACAGGCCGAAAAAGCTGTTATGCTTGATAAATTCTATCCCAAATCTGGAAAAACCTGCGCTGTCATCTTCGGAAATGAGGTGAAAGGCGTGCAGCAACAGGTGGTGAACGCCTGTCACGGGGTTATTGAGATTCCGCAGCTGGGGAGCAAACATTCTCTAAACATCGCTGTTAGTGCCGGAGTTGTTATCTGGGACCTATTTGTAAAACTTACCCCAACTACATAATTTTATTCTTTATAATGTAGGAATTCACCTACAACAAATTCTTTAATCATTATTTACATCTTCCAGGGTGGCATGCTCAATCTATAATTTCAGGGTTTACAAGGATATTTCTAAAGCTAAGCCTCTCAATTTAAGTATCTCAAACACCTGTAAAATAGGCGATTTTAGAAATAATTAGGAAAAATGATGTAGTTCATCGATTTTATTTGCTTTTTATCGGATTTACCCTTTTATTTGTTCCATTAAATAACAGGTTACCAAATGGTTATAGTTAAAAACCGGTTTGTCTGAATTTAATAAGCAATGAAAAAGATACTATGAAGCAAATCTACTCCTGGCTAAGTCTGTTTACACTACTCTTTATAACCTCATGTACCCCAGAAATGCAGGGAGAACTTGAGGAAATGATCCATGAAGCGAAAAACACTTATTATATAAGCCCGGACGGGAATGATTCCAACAGCGGAAATTCTCCTGATGATGCCTGGAAAACAATAGATAAGGTAAATCAAATGGATTTTCAACCCGGGAGCAAGATCCTCTTTGAAGGCGGGAAATCTTTTGCAGGAAACCTGTATTTTACGGTAGGTGATGGAAATGATGCTTCCAACCCCATAAAAGTAACTTCATATGGCACAGGGAGAGCGACCATTAAAGCGGGGGACAAAGATGGGATCTATGTTTACAATACCGCGGGAATAATCATTGATAACCTCATATTTTCGGGTAGCGGGATGTATTCCAATAATGCTTCGGGAATAAATTTCTACAACGACCTTCCCGGAAATGTGAAACTAAACCGTGTAGATATCACTAATACCGAAGTATTCGGTTTCCGGAATTTTGGGATCGTTATTGGGGCTTATAACGGCAATTCAGGTTTCAGCAATGTACTTATTGAAAATAATAAGGTCCATGACATCCTGGATGTGGGGATATCCTCCTATGGGGCATTTTCTTCTACAAAAACCGGTTATGCACATTCTAATATAACGGTTAGAAACTGTGAAGTTTATAACATCCCAGGATACAGTAAAAAAAGTCATTCAGGTAACGGGATCGTAATTAGCGATGTCCAAAAGTCGGTTATTGAATATAGTACTGTATATGACTGTGGAAAAGGGAATACCAATTGTGGTGGCCCAGTAGGAATCTGGTACTGGGATGCAGACCAGGTGACCATTCAACATAACGAAGCATACAATATTAGCTCCGGTACGGGTTGTGACGGTGGCGGGTTTGACCTTGATGGCGGGGTAACCAATGGCATTATGCAGTATAATTATTCCCACGATAATGACGGAGCTGGATATCTTGTAGGGCAGTTTACCGGTGCAAGGGCCATGAACAATATCATTGTGAGATATAACATTAGCGAGAATGATGCGGCCACCAATGGAGGCAGTGTTTATTTATTTAATGGGGCCCAGAATATGGATAATATCTTTGTCTATAACAATACTTTTTACATCAGCGAACAGGCTGGCAACCGCAGTTCAGCCGCTATAAAACTGCTGCAATGGAAACTTATTAAAGGGAACATCCAGTTTAACAATAATATTTTATATGCCTTGAACGGGGCAGATCTGGTAAGTGTTCCCAGCGGATATTCGGCAAGTTTTAAAGGGAATCTTTACTATAGCCCGGATAATTTTAATATTGCTTACCATGGGACCTCCTATGCTTCTCTGGAAAGCTTTAGGAATACCGGTAATGAAAAGCTTAATACCCTTAATACAGGATTTCAGGGAGATCCTAATTTAAATTCCCCGGGTGCGGGAACCATTATTGGGCATGGCAAAGACCTTACAGGCCTGTCTTCCTATAAACTCGCTGCAGGTTCTCCCGCGAAAGACATGGGAATAAATCTGGACGGCGGTATTGGCGAGAGGGATTATTACGGCAATGCTCCTGTAAAAAATTCTCAGCAGGATATTGGAGCTCACGAACTTTAAATAATAAGTTGAATTAGTCGGAAAAATGACAAAGGGGAACTTTTGTCATTTTTTCATGACAGTTCCGTATCAATTTCTTCCAGCAGACTTAGGTAATCCCTTCGGTTATTCACAAAATCCATATTGGAGATTTCAATTATGCGCACCTTCATATCTTTCTGGGATTTGATAAATGCGAGGTAGCTTTTATTGATCTCCATTAGATACTCCGGCTGGATGTTCTGCTCATAATCCCTACCCCGCTTCTTAATATTTTCAAGCAGGCGTTCTGTATTCTGGTAGAGGTAGATATAGAGATCTGGCTTTACCAGCTCCTTATACATTATTCGGAAGAGTTTGTCATACAAAGCATATTCATCCTCCTGCAGGGTAATCTTGGCAAAGATCAGGGACTTAAACACATCATAATCTGAAACCACAAAGTCCTTAAAAAGGTCGTACTGCGCGAGATCATCAGAAAGTTGCTGATACCTGTCCGCCAGGAAAGACATTTCCAGCGGAAACGCATACCTGTATTTATCCTCATAGAACTTGGGCAAAAAAGGATTGTCCTTAAAGCGTTCAAGAATAAGTTTGGCGTTGAAATCCTGGGAGATCATTGTGGAAAGGCTGGTTTTTCCCGCACCTATATTTCCCTCAATAGCGATGTACTGGCAGTTTGTAAAACTAAATTTTTTTCCCGGCCGCAATAGTTTTCCTGCAAATTCATCGATCCTGCTGCTATCTGGCGTATTTTTTAAAAGTTGAGCGATACTTAGATCCATTACAGGGTGAATTTCGGCTGGGGCTATATCGGCAAGGGGATATAATACAAATTTCCTGTTCTGCATTTCAGGGTGGGGCACCTGCAGGTTTTCCGCAGCAATTACCTCACCTTCCATTAATATAATATCAAGGTCTATGCTACGGTTTTGATATGTTTTTGTAGCACTTCTGGACCGGCCTAAAGATGTTTCTATCTTTAATATTTGGTGCAGGACCTTCTGGGGAGAGAACCTGCTGCTTACAGCAATACACGCGTTTAAAAATGCATTCCCCTCAAAGCCCCAGGCGGGGGTTTCATAAACATTTGAAACTGCTGTTATATCTCCTATTTCCCGGTAAATGGTATCAACGGCGGTTTGCAACAGCTCCAGCCGGTTGCCCTCATTACTACCCAGAGCTATGTAAAATGTTTTTGGAGATTTCAAGATAATTAAGAAATGTTTTGCCGGGGAATCATTAATTTTCACAGCAAATTAAACAAAACAAACTAACATAAACTTAACTTTGTTAGTAAGAGTTTATAAAAATAATTTGAAAGACCACACCTTAAAAGACCTGTTGCTGGCCCAACGAATTTATATTATTCTGGGTGCCTTGTTCATAGCCTCCCTGGTGGTATCCAATCTTATCTTTCAAAAATTTTTTTACTGGGATTTTTTTGGATGGTATACTTTTGAGATCTCGGTAGGAATATTGCCCTATCCCATTACTTTTCTTATTACAGATATAATAAGCGAGATTTATGGAAAACAAAAAGCCAATCAGGTTGTTACGGCAGGAATTTTTGCCTCCCTGTTTTCCCTTTTAATTATTTCTACTGCAGATTTTGTTCCCGCAACCTCGTGGTCGCCAATAAGTGACCCGCTCTTTAATAAGGTTTTTGGGGCAACCGGGGTGGCAGTATTTGCATCTATGACTGCTTATATCCTCGCCCAGTATATAGACATTCAACTTTTCCACTTTTGGAAAAAGCTTACCAAAGGCAAACATTTATGGCTTCGGAATAATTTTTCAACTTTTTTATCACAATTTGCCGACACTTTTTCGGTCTTATTTTTGCTTTGTACCTTTAACAAAATTGAGTGGGCGCTTTTTTGGCCGTTACTTTTAAGCGGCTTCCTGTTCAAGGTGTTGGTAGCGGCCTGTGACACACCTTTTTTATATCTCGCAGTCTTCTGGTTGCGAAAAAGGTTTGGCCTGGAACCGGCTTCCGAATTAAATTTTGAAAAATATTATTATGCTGTGAGGGAAACCTCCGGAATTAAATAAAAGTGAAATGAAAAAAGCATTAAAAATTATTGGTATTGTAGTGCTGGTCTTTGTGATCCTTCTTGTGGCAGCACCTTTTGTTTTTGAATCGCAACTTAAGGATATGGTGAAAAAAACCGTAAATAAAAATGTAAATGCCACTGTGGAGTTCAGCGATCTGGATCTTTCACTTTTCAGGAATTTTCCCCAGGCAACCCTGGTGCTTAGTGACGTGAGCATTATAAATCATGCTCCTTTTGAAGGGGACACCCTTGCCATAGGGGAAGAACTTTTGCTGGAAATGTCTATTAAAGAGCTTTTTAAGGGTAGCGAAAAGCCCAAAAAAATTGATGAATTAAGGATTAACAATGCATACGTAAATATCCTGGTAGATTCGCTGGGTAATAATAATTACGATATTGCCATTAAGGACAGTACGTTGGTTGACACCTCATCCATTCCCTTCAGGCTGGACCTGAAGCACTATGAGATCAATAATTCCAGGTTGAGGTATAATGATGAAGGTGCAAAAATGGCTATGTATCTGGAAGACCTGAACCATCAGGGAACCGGGGATTTTTCCCTCGCAGAATCTGAGCTGGAAACAACCACCACTTCCCTTGTCACCTTGAACTATGACGGAGTTAACTATTTAAACCGAAACAAAGTAGCCCTTGATGCCATAATACAAATGGACCTGGAGAACCTGCGTTATACCTTTCTTGAAAACCAGGCAACCATCAACCAGCTACCGCTTACTTTTGAAGGCTGGGTACAGGTAAATGAAGATTATAATGAACTGGACTTAAGTTTTAAGACCCCATCTTCAGATTTTAAGAATTTCCTGGCGGTAATACCTGAAGTGTATGCCAGGAACATTGAAAATGTACAAACCAATGGAGACTTTATAGTTAACGGAATGATTAAAGGGATAGTAGATGATACCTATATCCCACAAATGGATATAAGAATAACATCCAGCAACGCTTCCTTTAAATATCCCGACCTGCCAAAGAGCGTGCAGGATATTAATCTGGACCTGCGGGTATTGAACGCTACAGGACTTGCAGATGATACGTATCTTACCTTTGATAAGGTAACCTTCAGGATAGATCAGGATGTTTTTGCTACCAACGGGAAGGTACGCAACCTCACGGGAAATATGCTGGTAGATATGGCTCTCAAGGGAACAATTAACCTGGCAAATCTTGAAAAGGCCTATCCGCTGGAATTGCAACAGGACCTCAACGGGGTCTTAACTGCAGATGTTGTTACCAGTTTTGATATGGCTTCTATTGAAAAAGAACAATATCAAAATGTAAACAGCAGTGGGACCGCAAGCATACGGGATTTTAGCTACAGCTCCCCCGAAATTCCCAATGAGGTGAAGGTGGCAAATGCCAGCTTTAATTTTAACCAGGGCAATGTACAGGTACCGGACCTTAATTTAACCACGGGACAAACAGACATACGTGCTGCCGGAAACATTCAGAACCTAATAGGTTTTCTTTTTACAGATCAAAAACTGAAAGGAAACTTCCAGGTGAATTCAGGAAATTTTTCGGTGAATGACTTTATGGTTGCTGAAACCACTAAAGTCCCCACAAATGCTGATTCTCCAAACGAGCAACTTAAAACAGTTACCACCGGGAAAGAAGCCGTTAAAATTCCATCCTTCCTGGATGTGGAACTTAATTTTACCGCCAACCGGGTGCTTTATGATGACCTTGTTCTAAACAATGCAAGGGGGAAACTCCTGCTGCGGGATGAAACAGCTACGCTTCAGGGTATTTCTGCAAATATATTTGGAGGAACTGTAGCCCTGGATGGAAGTGTAACTACCAAAGGCGCCGTTCCTACCTTCAACATGAAGCTTAACCTTAATTCCTTAGACATAGCTCAATCTTTCAACGGGCTGGAAATGTTACAGGGGTTGGCGCCTATAGCCAAAGCCCTGGAAGGAAAATTACAATCGGCCATTAGCCTGCAGGGTAATTTAAATGATGACCTTACCCCCCAGTTAAATACGCTGGTGGGAGATGCATTGGGCCAATTGCTTACGGCCGAGTTGCAGCCGGAACAACTCGCACTTTTCTCCAGGCTGGACGAGCAACTTGGTTTTCTAAATCTAAAAGATATCAATCTTTCCAATCTAAAAGGCTATTTGAAATTCAACCAGGGAAATGTGGAGGTGCAGCCCTTTAATTTTAATGTAAAAGGTATAAATGTAAATGTGGCCGGAAGTCACGGGTTTGATATGAATATGAATTACAACCTCACCATGGATGTACCTGCAAAAATGCTGGGAAGCCAGGTTGGAAGTGCGCTTGGGAAATTAAGCGGGGAAGATATAGAGAGTATGGTAGTGGCTTTGCCAATAGGTTTGAGGGGACAGTTTCAAAACCCGCAGATCAATATAAATATGGAACAGGCAGTAAGCAGTCTCACTCAAAAGATCGTTGAAAAACAAAAAGCCAACCTGGAGCAAAAAGGGGTAGATGCCATAAGGGATATTTTAACCAAAGGAGTTCCAAGATCTGGACAAACCACTCCTGCAGATACCACAGGCGTGAAGGACAGTATAAAAACACCCCCCATTACCAAACCTAATGAAAAACAGGTGCAGGATGCGGCCCGTTCTATACTGGGCGGAATTCTGGGAGGCAAGAAAAAACCTGTGGATACTACAAAGCAGAATTAAATAAGTTTTAGAAATTTTATAAACCCCACCGGTCATTAACCCGTTGGGTTTATTTTTTTACAAAACTCCCAATTCCACAACGTAACCCTCATGGCTACGAACATTAAAAGCCGTGCCATCTTCAAAAATGAGGTATTGCCCTTTTATACCTTTTAAGACCCCTTCATAAAAAGGCTGTTTAAAAAGGTTGAGGGTTTTAACCTTTTTCGGGAACTGCAGCACCGGAAAATGGATCTCTGTCTCCTTATTATTTTCCAGGTAATATTCCATAGCTTCGGCTGGAATGTATTGCTTAAGTTTTTCCCTTTCCTCTTCAAGATTAAGGTCCTTCACCTCATTGGTTAGCATTTTTCGCCAGTTAGTTTTATCTGAAACATGGCTTTTTAGGGCAACCTCGGTGATACCCGCGAGATATCTGTTGGGTACTTCCACTATCTCAATCGCCTCATGAGCCCCCTGGTCTATCCACCTGGTTGGTATTTGCGTTTTTCGGGTTACCCCTACTTTCACATCGCTGGAATTGGCAAGATATACAATGTGTGGCTGCAATTGGGCCTCCTTCTCAAATTCCAGGTCCCTGTCCTCAATATCAAGATGGGCGGTGCTGCGCTCGGGGCTTCTTATCCACTCGCCCGCCTGGGGCAGTGTACTAAAACAGGTATAACAATAACCCTGGGCAAATATTTTCTTCTGAAGACCACAATGCAAACACTGGAATCTCAGGAAATTGAAACTTATCCTTTTATTCAGGAGCTGATTTACATTGATAAAATCTGATTCAAAAATGAGATAATATTCAACCGTACTGGTTAGTTCTGTTCTCATTTTGGTAAGCACACCTTCATACTTCATAATTTAATGCTTAATTTTAATAAGTTCTAAGCTTGCGAGGTTCGGGAATAATTTTAAATTTAGCCGAATTATACTGAGCTTCTCAAGCTAATTATTAGCGTTTAAATATAAAAAGAAAAAATGCCAATCCCATTAGTAAACTCCATTGCATCCTGGTTTTTAAAGAAGCGTATACACCAAATGGAGTTATTTATAAAATATCCCCAGGAAGTACAATTTGAACTCTTACGAAATCTTATCTCAAAGGCAAAACATACCGAAATTGGAAAAAAATATGATTTTGCGGGAATAAGGAATTACAAAACCTTTGCTGAAAGAGTACCCGTGCAGGATTATGAGGATTATACACATAGTATAGAGCGAAGCAGGCAGGGAGAAAGTAATATTTACTGGCCAACACCAATAAAATGGTTTGCAAAATCCAGCGGGACCACCAATGCCAAAAGTAAATTTATTCCGGTAAGTGATGATTCCCTGGAGTCATGTCACTACGCGGCGGGTAAGGACCTGTTGTGTATGTATTTGAATAACAATCCGCAATCGCAGTTGTTTACGGGAAAAAGTTTAAGGCTTGGAGGTAGTAAGGAGATCTATAAGAACAATGGCACCTCTTACGGAGACCTTTCAGCAATATTAATAGACAATATGCCTTTTTGGGCAGAATACAGCAGCACGCCAAGCAATGAGGTCTCATTAATGCATGACTGGGAGTTTAAGATGCAGGCCATAGTGAATGAGACCAGGAAGGAAAAAGTTACCAGTCTTGCAGGTGTACCCTCCTGGATGCTGGTGTTGTTGAACAATGTTCTTGAAACAACAGAAAAGCAAAATTTATTTGAGGTATGGCCCAGCCTGGAGGTTTATTTTCACGGCGGGGTGAGCTTTGACCCTTATGCCCCTCAATACCAAAAGATCCTGCCCAAGGATGATTTTAGATTTTACGAGATCTATAATGCTTCTGAAGGATTTTTTGCCTGCCAGGACCGGAATGACTCAAAGGAAATGCTGCTTATGCTGGATTACGGAATCTTTTATGAGTTTATCCCTATGGATACCTACAACAGTCCGGAACAAAAAATTATTCCTTTAGCTGAAGTGGAAACCGGGGTAAACTATGCGATCATTATTACTACCAATGCAGGCTTGTGGAGATACAGGATTGGAGATACGGTGCGATTTACCTCCACCAAACCTTATAGGATCAAGGTTTCCGGCCGCACAAAACATCATATTAATGTATTTGGCGAAGAGCTTATTATTGAAAATGCCGAAAGTGCCCTTAAAAAAGCATCCCTGGTAACAAATAGCGAAATTGTAGACTATACCGTAGCACCTGTTTTTATGGAAGGCAGGGAAAAGGGTGCCCATGAATGGATCATTGAATTTAAAACCGCCCCAAAAGACCTTGAAATTTTTACCAGGCAACTTGACCTCGCATTACAGGAGATCAACAGTGATTATGAGGCCAAGCGCTATAATAATATGACCCTGAACATGCCCAGGGTACATCAGGCGAGACAAGGACTATTTTATGACTGGCTAAAGAAGAATGATAAACTTGGAGGACAGCATAAGATACCACGGCTCTCCAACTCCCGGGAGTATGTGGAGGAGTTGCTGGGAATGGGAAGTTGAAAATAGAATGGAAGAGAAGAGAGGACAGTGGACAGTTTGAAAGTTGCCAGTTGTCGGTTGTCGGTTGTAGGTTGTGGGTTGTGGGTTGTGGGTTAAAAAAGTGGAAAGTGGAAAGTGGAGAATGGAAAGTCGGGGCGAAGGTGTTAGTTGTAAGTTATCGGTTGTGGGTTGGGGTTGTGGGTTGTGGGTTGTGAGTTATTGCCCTGCCTTCGGCAGGCAGATTGTAAGTTATGCGTGAACCTTGAACTTTAAACTTTGAACCTTGTACCTTGAACTTTAAACCTGGAATTTCGAACCTGGAACTCCTAACTCCTAACTTTTAACTCTTAGCTCCGATTCCCTATTCCCTAATTATTATACCCAAAACGCTTTAACTGCCTCGCATCATTACGCCAGTTCTTATTAACCTTTACATAAAGTTCCAGGTGCACCTGTTTTCCGAAGAATTTTTCAAGGTCTTTACGCGCCTCTACTCCTACTCTTTTTAAAGCTGCTCCTTTATGGCCAATAATAATTCCTTTCTGGGTTTCCCGCTCTACCATGATCACACTTCGCATCCTTATTATAAGCTCCTCTTCAAAAAATTCTTCGGTGTCGATCTCTACACTGTAAGGGATTTCCTTTTTGTAATGCATCAGGATCTTCTCACGTATGATCTCATTTACAAAGAACCGTTCAGGTTTATCTGTAAGCGTATCCTTAGGATAAAAAGCGGGAGATTCGGGCAGCAATTCTACCACTCTGTTAAAAACTTCGGCTACATTAAATCCCTGTAATGCCGAAATTGGATAGATCTCTGCATTGGGAACTTTCTCTGTCCACAAGGCAACTTGTTCCTCCAGTTGTTCCTGGTTGGAGGTATCAATTTTATTCAGCAATAAAAGCACCGGGATCTTTGAATGTACTATCTTGTTAAAAAAGGCCTCATCCTTCAGTTCCCTCTCGCCTATTTCAACCATATAAATGAGGATATCGGCATCTTCAAAGGCCGATTTCACAAAGTCCATCATAGATTGTTGCAGGTCATAGGCGGGTTTAATAATTCCCGGGGTATCGCTTAAGATAACCTGAAAATCTTCTCCATTCACAATACCCAGGATCCTGTGCCTTGTGGTCTGGGCTTTAGAAGTAATTATTGATAGTTTCTCGCCTACAAAGGCATTCATCAAAGTTGATTTACCAACATTTGGATTTCCTATAATATTTACAAAACCTGCCTTGTGCGCCATGATAAAAATTTTTACAAAGATATTTTATTTAGAAAGGGCTTCCTAAATTTTAAAGAACAAATAAGAATTTAGGGAATTGGGAAAGACCATTTTTAAATAAGGGGTGATTTTTAATAATAAACCATACTTTTGCAGGCTCCTATGAAGCAGAAATATCACATATTTTCCTCTCCGGTTACTCCGCCCTAGACAAATCACTGTCTGCACCGTTCCATTCCCTTTATAATTTCTTACAGGAAGCACATACTTCTTAACTTATATTATTTTTTTAAATACGCATCGCATGAAAAATATCTTTAATTTATTTGATTTCCAGCAGAAAGTAAATTACAAAACAGAGGTTTTAGCCGGTTTGACCGTAGCCCTTGCCCTGGTGCCGGAGGCTGTTGCTTTTGCCATGATTGCCGGTCTTTCCCCTTTAACGGGTCTATATGCCGCCTTTGTAATGGGATTGGTTACTTCAATACTTGGTGGCCGCCCAGGAATGATCTCCGGAGCTACAGGGGCAGTAGCTGTTGTTATAGTAGCACTTGCGCTCTCTCACGGCGTGGAATATGTCTTTGCAGCCGTGATCCTGGCAGGAATTTTTCAAATAATTGCCGGTGTTTTAAGATTGGGAAAATTGATACGTCTGGTTCCACAATCGGTGATCTTTGGATTCGTAAACGGATTGGCCATAATAATTTTTATGTCCCAACTGGACCAGTTTAAATTTGTGAATGAAGCCGGAGAAATGGTGTGGATGACGGGGAATTCTCTTTATATCCTATTAGGGCTCGTACTGTTAACAATTTTGATAATATGGGGTTTACCCAAGATCACTAAAGTGGTACCGGCATCTCTTGCAGCTATACTTGCTATATTCGGATTAGTGGTATTTCTGGGAATCGATACCAGGACTGTAGGGGATATCGCCTCGATCAATGGGGGTTTCCCTCCTTTTCATATTCCCATGATCCCCGTAAATCTTGAAACATTTATGGTGGTGCTCCCATATGCGGCAATAGTGGCAGGGGTTGGATTAATAGAGAGTTTGCTTACCCTTAATATTGTAGATGAAATTACCGAAACCCGGGGACGCAGTAATAAGGAATGTGTTGCCCAGGGAACCGCGAATATAATGTCAGGATTTTTCTCGGGCATGGGCGGGTGCGCCATGATTGGCCAAAGTTTGATCAACGTATCCTCTGGAGCACGTGCAAGATTATCTGGAATTGTGGCCTCAATAAGCTTGCTTATGTTCATAATGTTTGGGGCAGATATTATAGAATTACTTCCTATGGCAGCTTTGACAGGGGTAATGATCATGGTTGCAATTGGAACTTTTGAATGGGCCAGCCTAAGAACGTTCAGGCGTATGCCTAAAAGCGACGTTTTGGTAATGGTACTGGTTACCCTGGTCACCGTATTTTTACACAATCTTGCGCTGGCGGTATTGGTAGGGGTAATAATTTCTGCCCTTGTATTCGCATGGGATAATGCTAAAATGATACGGGCCAGGAAGCGCATGGATGATCTTGGGGTAAAGCATTATGAGATTTATGGTCCTCTTTTCTTTGGTTCTGTCCAGGCTTTTAATGATAAATTTGATGTGCTGGGAGATCCAGAGAAGGTGATAATAGATTTTTCTGAAAGCCGGATCGTGGACATGAGCGGAATTGAAGCTGTAAACAGATTAACTGAGAGATATCACAAACAGGGAAAAAAGCTTCATTTAAGACATCTGAGCACAGATTGCCGGAAACTTCTTAGCAATGCAGAGGCTATCATAGATGTAAATATACTGGAAGATCCAACCTATAAAGTAGTAGTAGACCGCTTCTAGAATGAAAAATTTAAAGCAACTAAAAAGGCCGGGTTCCGGCCTTTTTAATTCAACATAGTTTCAACAACTAACACCATTTTACTTAGGGCTGATTAATGATTGTAATCAGTTTTAACCAACTTCTAACCTTTCATTTAACTCCTGTAGGTTTTAAATTCCTTAAATTAGTACTTCCTAATCAAAAAAAATTACTTATGCCTAATTCAATAATAGGAGATAAGGAACTTCAACTCCATTTATCGGTAAAAAACAAAGCCTTAAGAGTAAATCTTAACGAAAACATATACGGCACCTTTGCCGAAATTGGCGCAGGACAGGAAACTGTACGAAATTTCTTCAGGGCAGGGGGAGCTTCAGGCACCATAGCTAAAACTATTAGTGCTTATGATAAGGACTTCAGCGATGCCATCTATGGCCTCGAGCCACAGGGACGTTATGTAACCGAGGCGCGGCTAAAAGCTATGCTTAGCTATGAAACAGACCTTATAGAAAAGCGTATTTCGAGGGACAAACATCCAAATAAACTTTTCTTCAGCTATGCAAACACGGTGGCAACTATTGATTTTGCCAAGAAATACAAAGGCCATGGCTGGCTGGGGATACGCTTTCAGGCCGAACCCAGGCAGGAATACAGCGAGATTATCATCCACGTTCAGTTTCATGAAACCAATGCCGCACTGCAACAGATTACCCTGGGAATTATGGGGGTAAATCTTATTTACGGCGCTTTTTATAACTATGATAATCCAAAAGTTCTTATTAAAAGTCTCTATGACAGCATAAGTAAGGATAAAATTGAGATTGATCTCATCAACTTTTCAGGGCCACTTTTTGAACATGTAGATAACCGTCTTATAAGTTTACAACTGGTAAAGAATGATATGACCCAGGCTGTAATGTTTGCTCCAGATGGAAACATGGTTCTCCCGGCCAGTATTCTTTATAAAAAGAACATTTTAACACTTCGGGGAAGTTTCAGGCCGGTTACCAAGGTCAATATGAGTATGTATGAAAAATCCCTGGAATTATTTCTGAAGGAAAAAAAGGTCGAAAAAGAGAAAACCATGGTGATCTTTGAAATGACCCTCTCCAATTTAAGAGCCGAAGGTGAAATCGATGAGCGGGATTTCCTTGCCCGCGCAGACTTGCTGTGTTCCTTGGGACAAACCGTAATGATCTCCAATTTTCAGGAATATTATAAAGTGGTTGAATACTTCTCTGTACATACCAAGGAGCGAATGGGTTTAACTATGGGAGTAAACACATTTATTGAGATCTTTGATGAAAAATATTATCGCCATCTAAGCGGGGGAATTCTTGAAGCCTTCGGAAAATTATTTTTCCGGGACCTTAAGATCTACCTCTACCCCCTTAAAAATCCGGAAACCGGGGAGATCACAACCAGTGACAACCTGAAGGTTCATCCACGTATGAAGGAGCTTTATAAATTCTTTAAAGACAATGGCAGGGTGGTAGATATTACAGATTATGATCCTGAAGTACTGGATATTTACTCTAGGGAAGTTTACAGGATGATCCAGGAAGGAATTCCGGGATGGGAAAATATGTTGCCGGAAACAACTACTGCTATGATCAAGAAAAAGCATATGTTCATGAAAGAACCGGCCCACAGTTAAAAAATATCTGTTATAAATTTTATCCCGGCCCTGCCCACGCAGGATCGGGATAATTTATTAAAAGACCTTTTCTTCCTCTGCCGCAGTAAAAGCACGAATCGCAGCATTGGGTTCAATAATATTATACCCACTCCAGAAGTCGGGATTATAAAGTTTAAAGGTTTTGTATTCAAAAGGCTCTGAGGTCTTCCGGGCTTTATACTGGGCTTCATCTACCTGTTGGGTTTCATACACCACCAATTGATGTTTGGTGACCTGTCCCGCATTGATCTTTATCTCCATATCCAGCTCATTTTGTTTTCTGCGCCCCGCCACAAACTTATTTTTTTCAATTATGGTCAAAGGACGGTCTATCCCAAAACTCTCGCCTTTTTCACGCTCCAGGTAACTTATATCATATTTTCCGTTCTCTGCCCGGGTAAATATCATCTTACCCCTGTAAACATCGCTTGCCGTGCTTATACCAAGTAACCTGAATTTTTTAAGTGGTTTTAAATTTTGATAATCAAGACGGTGAACCCCAAAATCTGCCGTATTCACATACATTTTTCCCTGAAAATTGGCTCCCCTTTTTGGCTTAAATGCAATAATATAAACAATAGAATTGTCCATTTGGGTATAGCCTTCTACCTCAAAATTATATTTGTTCTGTTTCTCAAATACATCAAGGCTTATATCCTCATTCCAGAACACACTTTTCAATAATCCCTGAATATTTGTTTGAGCAGAACTCTGTAAATATTTAAGCCTTTGTTGCTTGTCCTTTTCTTTTTGCTCATCGGTTTTTACAACCTCTTTCTTCTCTTCTTTCATTTCCTTTTCCAACTCCTTGGCATCAACCTTTACTCCCAGAATACCGGTCTTGATCTTCAGAAAAGAATTATTCTTCACATTCTCCCGCAGGATGCGTTCCAGTTTATCGGTTAATTCAGTAAGGCCCGCGGTACTTTGCGGATTATGAAGATTGGCAGCCTTAATTACCTGCAGCTTTTGAGAGGCATAATTTCCGTAGAGATCTCCCAACACCTCCTTATAACTATCAGACATTTTAGGCACCTTTCTGGAAATATTAGTCATCAAATCCTGGTTAATTTCCGGGAAAGTGCTCTTATCAACAATAAGATCAAACCTTCTTATATTATTTACATTAGATTCCCTGTAAAAGATCTTTTTATGGCTTAAGTCAAAATTGTAGTTGGAATTTACCCTTTGCTTAACCCGCTCCACAATTTGTTTCCCGCTTAAATTTTTGTTGGTAAGAAAAACATCTTTTAATTCAATATTGGCCGGTTTAATGTAGATCACCTGCTCTTTCAAAGCTTTAAGATCCTTTACCGTCAGTTTATATGGAAAATAACCCAGGGAGGAGATACTAAGGGAATCCTTATCTGAAAGTGAGGACCCAATGGAAAATTTTCCTTCTTCATTTGTAATTACCCCACTATGAGGACCGTATTGAACGGTAGCAAAAGGTACTGCTTGTTTGGATTGGGAATCCAATACCAGCGCTGTGGTTTCCTGTGCGAAAACCCCAGATGAAAATATAAGGGCGATGAAGAATATGGTTAAAAACGAACGCATGATCTTTTGTTTATCTTAAGACGTGTATTCGTGAAATATGTTACATACAAAATGCAATATTGAAGCATGATCACAAAAAAATCCCGCCTCTTTCGAACCGGGATTTCAATTTAAAGTGAATTAATTTTATTTGCTGCCTTCGCGCCCCTGCACCGGCCAGGTATCGTTTGTTGCATTAACATCTGGCAAGACTTTTTCAGGATCAATTGTAACACTTTGAACTACCTTGTCTGTTCTTAATAAATGCTTCCAGGTATCGCCTCTTTGCCATATTTCAACCGGTAAACGTACCTCCTCATCGCTGCCATCCTTATAAGTAACCTTCATTACCACCGGCATAGGAATATCGCCCGCGTTTGATACACTTATCACAAAATCTCCCTGAAATTCCTCTACATTTTCTATGGCAAGGTCTATATTGCCTGTTCCGTAAAACCATCCTTTCCAGAACCAATCCAGGTTTTCCCCGGCCACATTTTCCATATGATTAAAGAAATCATTGGGCTGCGGGTGCTTGTATGCCCATGTTTTTATATAGGAACGAAACGCATTGTCAAAACGCTCTTCCCCCAGTATATATTCCCTAAGAAGGAATAATCCAATAGCAGGCTTATAATAAGCGATCATCCCCAGGTTCTGTAAATTGGCAACATCTGGATAGGTATCAATTCCTTCCCTGTTTGGGTTTGTAAACCACCCCGTCATATTCCTCGTGCGGTTTAATCTTGACGGGTATTCGCCATTGTTAAAAGCAAGGGTACTGTAATGATTGATGAAAGTATTAAAACCCTCATCCATCCAGGCATATCTTCTTTCGTTGGTACCCACGATCATAGGAAACCAGTTATGGCCAAATTCGTGATCTGTTACTCCCCATAAAGCTGCTCCTTTGCTTTTCCAGCTGCAGAAGTTAAGCCCGGGATATTCCATACCTCCAATATCTGCCGCCACATTTATCGCAACCGGCCAGGGGTATTCAAACCATTTTTCAGAATAATGTTCTATGGAAGCCTTGGAATACTCTGTAGAGCGCGTCCAGGCATCAATTCCATCGCTTTCCCGTGGATAAGCAGATTGTGCCATTGTTTTTTTACCACTTGGTAAATTTATTCGCGCCGCATCCCAGATAAAAGCTTTAGAGGAAGAGAATGCTACATCACGTGAATTTTCAATTTTAAAATGCCAGGTCTGGGTGCCGCTCTTTTTAGCGAAAAGAGAGGGATTGCCCACTTCTTCCGGCTTAATAAGATATACCGTAGCGTCACTTTTGGAAGCCTGGTCCATGCGTTGTTTCACTGTTGGAGAAAGCACTTCACCGGGGTTTTGCAATTCCCCGGACCCAACCACTATATGGTTATAAGGCACGGTGATCTTATAATCAAAAGTGCCGTAATCATAATAAAACTCTCCTGCTCCCAGATAGGGTTCTACATTCCAACCAACCACATCATCAAAAACAGCCACCTGCGGGAACCACTGTGCCATGGCATAAATGGCACCGTCATTTACATCAAGACGCCCCATCCTGTCCATTCCTTCCACAGGGATCTTATATTTGAAATTCATGGATACCGTAGCTTTTCCACCTTTTGCCTTCACAGGTTGTTCAAAGAAAACCTGCATCCTGGTATCCTCAATTAAATGTTTGGTAGAAGTGCTGCGATCTACTTTTGCTACCAACCCTGTGATCTCATAACCACCTTCAACATCTCCGTTATAGCGGTTACCCTGAATTGGGGTGGTAAGGTAGCCACGGGAATCTGGTTTAAAACGGTTTTGCTCCAGATACATCCAGATAAATTCCAGATCTTCAGGACTATTATTAGTATAGGTTAGGGTGATCTTTCCGGTAATAGTGTGCTCAACATCATTAAGGCTGGCTTCAATTACATAGTCGGCAGCATTTTGCCAGTATTCGGGGCCGGGCTTCCCCGATGCCGATCTAAAATTATTGCCCTGCCGGTATGTAAAAGGGTTAAAATCTTCTTGATTGTTGGTGATTACTTCCTGCGCGTTGGAAGGCAGAACATACATAATTGCCCCCACCAGACCCACAGAGATCCTGGAAAAATAATTCATAGTGTACTAATTAATTTTTGCTAATTTAATTAAAGAATTAATAAACCCGCTTTTAAAAATATTTTAGGGTCCTAAATCTAAAGATTCCAAAGGGATCACCCAAAGGGAAGATTATAAGATGGCGGGCAGGATGAAATTATTAGGACAATTCCCCGGGGTTCGGGCGATTCTCAACCGGGGTGTTGAAATTGAGCTTTTCAATATCCACCACCGCATTGGCTGCGATCCTGGCCAGCACAAGAAACTTATCTGCCTTGGGAATAATCCCGTAGACCTTCATTTTTTCAATTCGCCCAAATAAATT
Source organism: Antarcticibacterium arcticum (assembly GCF_007993795.1). Taxonomy (GTDB): domain Bacteria; phylum Bacteroidota; class Bacteroidia; order Flavobacteriales; family Flavobacteriaceae; genus Gillisia; species Gillisia arctica. The sequence continues at coordinate 2,194,292 of NZ_CP042476.1, forward strand.
TATCCCGTTGGATACCTCATACGGGTCTCCCATTTTTGCATTGAGTTCAACCAGGTGTTTTTCAATCTCCGCCTTAAAATTATACTTCATTTTATTCCTGATACTGCCCTGCATGAACTTATTTGCCATAAGTTCCAGGGAGTTATTCATAAGCCAACTGTCTGTATTGCCATCCAATTTGAAATCACTTACCCATACTTCCTGGGCTGCTTCATCAAATTCAAGGGCCACGTGAAGCCAGACGCGCCCAATTTTATTCCTTAACAATTTGGTGAGTGTCCTGAACTCCACATCTACCGCAAGGTCGTATTTCTCATCGGGGCTTTGCTCTATAGACATATCCAGAAGCTCTGCATAGGTGGTCACTTCCCCCGTGTCCTTTTCATCTTCAATAAGCTTGCCCACAACATTCTCCCTTAAAAATTCATTTATAGCAGCATAGGAAATGTTAACCGGTAAATTAATGTGAATATCATTCTCTGAAGCGTCTTCCAATGTTGTCATGATTTTGCTTTAAATCCCTTAGGGTTGTTGATTTTATCCAACTAAAATAAGGATTCCCAAAATAACCGGCACCAACATTAACATCTTGTAAACTTCCCAAGTCCCGGTTATTTTTCTATAATCGTTCCCGGCATAAATCCAAAATGCTTCTTAAAGGCTGAAAAGAAGAGATCTTTATTCCTGAATCCTGAGAGCCTGGAAACCTCTGCCAGATCAAAATTCCCTGCCGCAATTAGAGCTTTTGCAAACTCAAGTTTAGTTTTTATTACAAAATCATGTATGCTAAGGCCGGTCCTTTCCCTAAGCCGGGAGCTTAAAGTTACCGGAGTAATTCCCAGAGCCGCAGCTATTTCTTCCTCAGTGAAAGAGATGGTGGTTATATTTTGAACAATGAACTTTTCCAGCCTGCTTAAAACATCATCCTCAATTCCCTGCTTTAGTAACCTGCTGTTACGGGCGCTAAGATTTGCATTGGCAAAGGGCACGGGGAGGGACATTTCCAGTTTCTCTGCTATCATCTCCAGCAACACATCAATATTCACCGGTTTTTTAATGATGTTCAGGAGCTCATTTCCGGTATTATCAGGAAATTGAAGTTTTCCTGATTCAGGGATCATCAGGTATAACGGGATCAAATCAAGAGCAGGATCATTCCGCAGCGCCTTATTGAGGGCAAGCCCATCCATCCCCGGCATTTCAAGATCGGCTATAATAATGCTGGGGTTTAGTTTGGTGGCCAGTTCAAAAGCCTGAGCGCCGTTTTGAGCCTCATAGACATCTCCCAGTTTTCTTAGGGAAGCTGCAAAAACCTTTCTTAATTCGTCATTATCCTCAGCAATAATTATTTTTATCCTTCCCTGCCTTGCCTCCCTGGATAAGGTTTGCCTGGTTTCTTCTAGAGGTTCAATGGTCGTTTCTATAGCCGCTACGGAAGGAGATTCTACAAGAGGTTGTTCCTCTAACATGGCAACCGGACTATCTGTAAGTTCATTATCTGGCTGAGTCCCTTTTTTAACTTCAGCTTTATTATAGTTTTTCAAAATCAGGGTAAAAGTGGTACCCTGGTCCTTACTGCTTTCAAACCCTATACTGCCGCCCAGTTTCTCTATTAGATCCTTTACATAAAGCAGGTTTACCTCTCCTGCATTTCCTTTTGAGGAAACAGCTTTGGGGTTCCTGTAATATTCCCTTATGACCTTCTGGTCTTCATAAGGCAGCCCGGTTCCATTGTCGGCAATCTGTACTTTCAGGTCTCCCTTGTTGGTCTTGATCAAATTGATAATGATCTTCCCATCCTGAAAGGAATATTTAACCGAATTGGAAATAATATTAAAGAAGATCTTATTAAGATAGTTCACATCATAAAAGAAATACTCCTGGTTCCACTGGTTATTCACAATTATCTCCAGGCCTTTTTGCTTCAACAGGGGTTCAAGATCTTTGACCAGCTCCTGCATAAACCTTTTTACCGAAATTCGGGTGATACCCGGCTCCTGGCTTATTCTGCTGAAATTAATATTTTGGAAATTCAGGATAGGATCCAATAATTCCTTCAAACGGCTCACAATTCCTCTTATACGATGACTGTTCCCGGTTCCCTTCTCTTCAGAAATATTTTCCAGCGAGGCCAGCAAAATAGTTAAGGGAGTTCCTATCTCCTGACTTATATTTTTATAGACTTGAGAGCGGGCCTTTTTTATCCTGCGTTTTTTACCAACTTTAGTTAGAAGAAACGGTATTATTAATAATAAAAGAAGTGCCAGTGCGTAACCTGTTATGGCTGCCGGGCTTAACCACCATGGCCCGCTTATTTCAATAGAGATCTTTTCTGCCTGGCTCCACCCGCCATTTTCTGTGCCGGCTTTTACTAAAAATGCATAATTCCCTGGAGGCAGATTGGCATAATTCACCTGGTTCTGCGTCCCGGGGCGTGACCACTCAACATCATATCCCTCCAGTTTCCAGGAATAGTTTATTTGGCGGTCCATTCCGGGTTCTACCCCGTAGAAATTAAAACGAAGGGAATTTTCATCGTGTTCCAGGTTGAGTTCCCCGCCCCCACCTACAGATCGAATTTTTTTACCTTTCTTATTTTTAGAGTCCACTTCTACAGCTCCAATTACAAGACCCGGAACAGACTGTGGTTTGCTCTTTAATTTATCTGGACTAAAAATACTAACCCCCTTAAAAGTTCCAAATGCCAGTTTGTTGTCCAGCCTGGCAAAGCTGCCCCTTGTAAAAACAGGACTTAATAATCCGTCTTCCTTGTCATAAATGCGCATGTCCTGTGGGTTTCCTACCCTAAAGTTTACCAAACCTTTGGATGTCCCCGCCCAGATGTCATTACCCTCCTGCACAATAAGGCCCTGAACCCGGTTGGAAGGCAGGCCACCGGCCACATTTACCAATTTATAGGAATTTGAAACAGGCTCATAAATAATTATCCCGGCGCCTTCCGTTGCCAACAGGATCTCCCCTGCTGAAGTTTCGCTAATCGCATTAATGCCGAAGTAAGGAAGGCTTTGCGCGTTGGGCCTTAGTTTGTTTAAAGAGATCGCTTTATTGCTGTTTTTTTCTATTTTGAAAACACCATTTCTTCCAGCTGCAATGATATCTCCTGTAGAAAGTTGGCGCAAGGCTTCAATATCATTTAGGGGAAAATTCTCAATTTCATCATTCCCTTTAATTTTAATAAGGTTGCCAGCCTCTCCCCCGGCCCAGATATTTTTATTGGAATCTACCAGCAGCGCCTTCACATTGCGCAACCCTGTTTTTACCCTGGAATCGACCGAATAATGAGCCCGTAAAAGGGTGTTGATATTAACCTTGTAGATCCCATCATTACTGGTGGCTACCCACATATGCATCTCATCTGCCTTAAGATCCTTAATAACATCCGGGATATTGCTCTGTTGGGAAAAAGAAAGGTTCTTTAAATGCTGCCAGGAGTCATTTTTAGGGTTCCAGATACTCAGGCCCTGTCGGTTCCCAATCCAGATATTTCCGTTCCTGTCTTCGGCGATTGCGGTAGTATAATTATCGGCCAGGCTGGCAAATTTTTTAGGATCGTGCCGCAGGAATTCAAAATTATTTTCCCTTAAATTCAATGAATTGATCTGTCCGGAATCTGTAGAGATCCAAAGGGTATTATGCCTGTCCAGAAACAAACCATTGATGGTATTATCTGAAATCGAGAAATTATTATCCTCCTGAACAATATAATGCGATACCAGTTTGAGGTCCCGGTTCAGGATTAAAAGACCATCCCCTTTAGTGGCAATATAGAAATTACCTGAGCGATCCTGTGATAGTCCTGAAATTGGTAATTTTTGGGAAGAATAAGGCAGGCTGTAGATCTTTTCGGTTACCAAAAAATTGGGAAAGGTTCTGTAAAGACCATCTTCCAGTGTACCTATAAGATAAAATTCCCCTGTAAACAGCAGGCTTTGAACATTCAATTCCCGGGATCCTGCCAGGGAGACCTTTTTATATTTATTGCTGTTCTCATCCATCACGAACAGCCCTTTCGATGTCCCGAAAACTATTTGGCGGTTAACATACAGGAGTTGATGTACAGACTGTTCCCTAGGAAAGAAAGTAACAAGGCTAAGTTTCTCTCCTGCGTATTTCCAGATCCCGTTGCGGGCACCTATCCAAAGATCGCCATTTTCCCCTTCGGTTATACGCTGAATATTGCTTTGGGTACTGGGACGTTCCGACGCAATGGCAACAAAAAGGTTTTTGCCGGGGTCAAATTTTAGCAGGCCATTTTCCACTCCTACCCAAATATCATCCCGGGAATCTATAAAAATGCTGTTTATTTTTCCGGTGTTCTCCGGCAGGCCTTTAAAGATATTAAAGAATTCAGACCCACGCGAATTGTACTTTTCAATATGGGCGGTAGATGCTATCCAGAGATTCCCAACTTCATCCTGCTGCACGCCGTTTATATCCTGAAAATCCCCATTGACCTCGGTGAACTTTTCTATTTGTGGTATGCTTTGCGCCAGCCCCGGGGCACAGTTGATGGTCAATAATAAGAGAGTGCCTAAAAATCCTGTCCTTAATTTAAAATACCCCATTCTAAAATTTTAAATTCTCATAATATCAAATGATTTCCCGGGAATTCAAGGATTAACGCAGAATCTACCCCAATAATATACTCCCGGTAAAGCCATAAAATAACTACGCTTGAAATTACAGATATAAATAACTGTTTAATAGAGATTTAAAATTGATTTATTAAGAGGTTATTAACCATGGAAACCAGAGAACAAATTTAAATTCCAGGAGGTATACCGGAGAAAATACATAGGAACCTTTGACGCTGAAACTCTGTTTTATAAATGAAGTTTAAATGCAAAAAACGTATTTTTAGCTCCTTAATTCTTTCTAAAAAAAATCGTTATGGCACTCATTTTACCTGTAAAAGGCGTTCACCCCCAGCTTGGAGAAAATTGTTTTATTGCTGAAAATGCCACTATCACAGGGGATGTAGAAATGGGACAGCAGTGCTCTGTCTGGTTCAACGCGGTTATTCGGGGAGATGTAAATTCTATAAGAATAGGGAATAAAACCAATATTCAGGATGGGGCGGTAATTCACTGCACCTATGAAAAAGCTGCCACGGTAATTGGTAATAATGTTTCAATAGGTCACCGGGCCATAGTGCACGGCTGCACGGTAGAGGATAATTCCCTGGTGGGAATGGGCGCTATAGTGATGGACCATGCCGTGGTGCAAAAAAACTGTATTATTGCGGCGGGAGCCGTGGTACTGGAAAATACCATTTGCGAGGCTGGCCATATCTATGCCGGCATTCCTGCCAAAAAAGTAAAGCAATTGACCCAAGAACAAATTGATGGGCTTAAAAAAACCGCTAATAACTATGTGATGTACAGCGGTTGGTTTGAGGAGAAATAGAGGAAGATCTACTTAGTAATTTTTATTAGTAAAGAAGGCCGAAAATTACGAACTCAGGTTCTTTTCGTGTGCCATTAACAGGTTTTTGATATCTCTGTTATTCCCATATAGAACCATAATATCACCATAATAAAGGATTGTTTTTGCGGAAGCAACCTCCTGAACTTGGGTTACATTTTTCACAGAACCAATGCTGTTTTTCTCCTGGGTGATTTTTATAGTAGTTAACACAATGATATTATATTTACGTTTTAGTCCAATTTCTTCAAGACTTAAACCGTCATATTCCTTGGGGATCTCTGTTTCAACAATACTATACTCCCCGGTTACTTCAAAAGAATCTATCACGCCAATTAAATTCAGTTTTTTGGCCCAACGCTCAGCAGTTTCTTCTTCAGGATGAATAATTTCATCTACCCCCATAGCTTCTAATACAGTTTCCTGCAAGGGTGATACCGCCCTGCTTATTAACCTTTTTACCCGCATTTGTTTCATTAGGGCTGTAGCCATGATGTTGGCTCCTTTATCTTCTCCAATTCCTACAATTACTATATCTGTATCTTTTAATGGCAGTTTTCCCACTGCACTGATATCTGTTGCATCAAGGTTTACCGCATGTGTTATTTTGTCTTTTATGTTTTCTACCCTACTCATATTATTGTCTACACCTATCACTTCATTTCCCATTTCGGAAAGTTTTTGAGAAAGGGATGCTCCAAAATTCCCAAGACCAATTATTATATATTTCATAATTAATTAATTAAAATTTCTTCTGATGGATACCTGTAATTTAAATTTTTAACCCTTCTCATAACAGCTATTAACAGGGTTAACATACTAACCCTTCCTATAAACATAGTAAGGATCAAAACAGCTTTGGAAGCGGTACTGAATTGGGCTGTTATTCCCAAGCTAAGTCCCACCGTACTATAGGCAGAGAATACCTCAAAAGCAATATTTAACAAGTTCATTTCAGAATTAAATGATGCAATAAGAAAAATAGCGGTCCCAATTACCATTAAGGATAAGGCAATTATAGCAAAAGATCTGTTTATGGATACCTGGGCAATTTCCCGCTTAAAAACCTCCATGCGGTCTTTACCTTTAGCTATGCTCAAAAAATTAAGAATTGCAATAGCGAAAGTACTTGTTTTGATTCCCCCTCCTGTAGATGCTGGAGAAGCACCAATCCACATTAACAAGAATATTACTAAGATAGTTGAGAAATGCAATGCTGATGAGTCTACAGAATTAAATCCTGCGGTTCGGGGGGTGGCTGCTCCAAAGAACGAGGTAACAATTTTACCAAAACCGGAATGTTCAGCAAGGGTATTATCCACTTCAAAAAAATAGAACAACACACTTCCTCCCAGCAGTAATATAGCAGTAGTACTAAGTACAATTCTGGAATTAAGATTAAGGATCCAGGGAGTATAATGCATTTGATTAAGGGTGGTGATCTTTTGAAATTTCCTGCTTAAATTATATTTCAAATAGGTATAAAGATTAAATAGTATTGGGAAACCTATACCCCCCAAAATGAATAAAGCGGCAATAATAAGATGCAAGGAATAATTAAACCTAAAACCGGGTTCATATAAACTGTTTTGAAGGGTGGAGAAACCTGCATTACAAAATCCCGATATGCTGTGGAAAACCGAGAAAAAAAACTGGTCCGAAAAACTATTAAAAAGTCTGCTCCGTACTGAAAAAAATATCAATATAGCTCCCATAAATTCAATCCCAAAGGTGAGAATCAGAATTTTTTTAAGTACACTAAATACCTCACCAATTTTTTCTGAATTATTGATATTGCTTAAAAACAATTGATTTTCATAACTGGTTTTACCCCTGAAAAAATAACTGAAATAACTGGCAAAAGTCATAATTCCCAAACCACCAAGTTGTATTAAACCTGCAATTATTCCCTGCCCGAAAACGGTGAAATACGTTCCTGTATCTACTACAATAAGGCCGGTTACACAAACTGCACTGGTAGCGGTGAAAAGAGCGTCTATAGCTGTAATACCGCTATGTGTGGCCTTTGGTAACAAAAGTAAAAAGGTGCCTGAAATTATTAAAAGCAAAAAACTGCCTATAAATAAACGTGCAGGGTTTAAATGTTGGTTATTTAAATTTATTTGAAGATCTGAAAATTCCCGAATAAAAAAAAGAAATAGGACCAGATAGATCCACCCCATTTTATTCAGCATTTGAAATACCGCAAATTTCTCTCTGAGCACATCTATTTGAACTAACAATAAAATGCCGAAAAGTAAAATTAATGCCGAATCGAATAAAATAACTTTTCGCGCAGGCCTTTCCCTTTTGAAAATATACCGGAAAAAGATGGCAAAAATTCCAAAACTTAAAATAGAAAAATAAAAAATTCTGAAAAAATTTTTATCCTGGTCAACATGTGTAAAACCTACATCAAATATTAGGATCGCAATTCCAATAATGCTAAGAAAAAAGGATGCCCTTTGTATCAATAAAAGAAATTGAGCAGGGATAAATTGGGTTAACCTGGTGAAAACTTTCAATGCCAATAGAATTAAATGTTACCCTGCCTGTATGAATAATCAAGAAATAATAATAATATGAAAAGAAGGATTGCAAGAATAATTGCCGGCCATTTTAAATGCCCATAGGATTGTTCTTTATTTTTTTCCTTTTTAAGCTTTTCCAAAACGCTTTGTATATGCGTACAAAGTTAGCCTGAAGGATATAAGGAAAACATAAAGATTAAAGCCGTGGTATAAAAATTTTATAAAGAAAGTTATTATGTAAAACGATACCCCACTCCGCTTTCAGTAATGAAATGAACGGGACGGTTGGGATTATCCTCCAATTTCTTGCGCAGTTGTGCCACAAAAACACGAAGATACTGGGTTTCATTTTGAGCCCCTACCCCCCAAATTTCTTTTAAAATAAATTGATGCGTAAGTACTTTACCCAGATTTCTAGCAAAAAGTGCTAATAAGGTAAATTCAGTAGAGGTTAGTTTTACTATTTCACCCCTATGGAATACACTTCTGTTTGCCAGGTCAATCTTCAAATTGTTTACTAAAATCTCCGGTTGAAGGTCGCCGGAAATATTTTGACGCATAGAGGCCCTGATCCTCGCGAGTAGTTCTCCTGTTCTAAAGGGTTTTACAAGATAATCTGTAGCTCCATTGTCCAGGGCTTTAATTATATCCTTCTCGCTGTTTTGAACTGAAAGTATGATCACTGCTTTTTCATACCATTGGCGCAGATCAATAAGTAATTCATGTCCACTTTTATCCGGGAGCCCTAAATCCAGGATTATTAAATCGGGGGAATGGTTGGCTGCAAGATGCATCCCCTCCAAAGCATTTTGGGCTTGAATTACCTTATATTCATTAGCTTCCAGAGAGATTTGTAAAAGTTTTAGTATCTGTGGTTCATCGTCAATAACCAAAATTTCTCCATTATTCATTACTGTAATCTTTTGGATGAATACTCTCTGCCGGTAAATTTATAATAAATTCGGCACCACCTGTCTTTCTGTTTTTTATAAAAATGGTTCCATTTTGTGCTTTTGCAAACCCCTGGGCAATTGAAAGCCCTAAGCCTGTACCTCCCGCGGCAGTCTCGGGCAGGCGATAGAACTTCTCAAAGATCAATGATAATTTATCTTCAGGGATTCCTTTCCCATTATCTGCAATACTTACCACTGCACACCCATTTTCATATGTCGCTTTTATTTCAATTTTGCTTTTCGCAGGGGTGTATTGCAGGGCATTATGTAAAATGTTGTGAAAAATTTGTTCGGTAAGGGCTGCATCTATTTTTACCAGAGGCAATGTTTCATCTTCAGTAAACCTTATTTTTTCCGAAACGACCTCCTGAAAATTAAGATTAATAACTTTATATAAAATTTCATTTAGATCATGCCAGTCCTTTTGAATTTGAATAAAATCACTTTCAAGACGGCTCATATTCAATAAATTTCCTACCTGCCGGTTTAAGCGTTGACTCGCAGTTTCTATTTCTGCATAAAGTTCGGTAGCCTGGCTTTCAGAAAGTCTAGACTGGTGTTCCTGAAGGGTGTCAACTGCACTTATAACAGCGGCAATTGGGGTTTTCAATTCATGGGAAAGTGAATTGAGCATAGTATTATAAAGGGCAATTGTTTTTTCTTTTTCCTTCCGTCGCCTTGCAGTGGCTTCGGCTTTTCTAATTTTAGTGGTAAAAACGGCATTCATTACTGCAATTACAAAGTACATTAGAAATAATAAGGCATCCTCAGGAGTATTTATTTTAAATGTGTATTGGGGCGGAATAAATAAAAAGTTCCATATTAAGGCACTTAATACGGCCATAATAACCACTGGTAGAATTTCAAAAAAGATGGCCAGTATTGAAACTGCCAAAAGCAGTATAAGGGCTACCACATGGTAACCTATTAAGGGAATGAAAAAATAACAAACCAGCGATATGAACAGGATACTCCCAATTCCAATAAGATATTGAAGGGTTTTGGTAAGGCCAGTTTCATTTTTATTTTTCAAACCAAAAACTAATTTTAAAGTACATAGCTTAATATTCCTGATAAAGCTAAAAGAATTTTAGCCAAATGTCACGATAACAAAATTGAATATAGTAGTTATATTTTTGAATTATAAAAAAAACACAATGCAAATGGTGCTGAAGTTATTATCGAAAAAATCGATGCAAGGGTAAATCCCCCAAGAAGCAATGGAATTCCAACAATCCTAGAGTATTTTGAGATAAGTATTGCTATTTCCCAGTATTTCCGGTTTAAATTCAATCCCTAACTTATGATTTTGTCCATTCGGTAAAATAATCACAAGCGGTCGAATCAAACCCAGAGAGCTAATTGGGTGTGCTCGCTTGCAACGCAGGTTGTTTTAACTGAATTCTTTGTTACTACATTTTTTCTTTTTCAGCTTTCTCAATTTCCAACTTTTGATCTTTTATACAAAATCCTAAGAAAGCCAGTAATAGCTATAAATCCGATTCCAATGATAAATTTATAATCAGCAAAAACATCATTCGATCCGTTTTCGGTCAGAGCAATAATAAGTACTATAAGTGCTGCAATCCAAATCAGTGCTAAAAAAACCCATAAAAATTTGTTCATATTTTGATTTTAATTTGTGGTAACGTCTCGTATAAAAACAGTGCGAGCTGGCGAGCTTGATTGTCCGCCCTGTCTCCCGAAGCCTTGGCGTAGGGAGAAGGTTCCGACCGAAGGGAACAGCGGCAGCACAATCCGCAAGGCAAGCGAGCACGGAGTTTCGATTCAAACCAAGTTTTAGCATTGTTTTTATATAGTGTTAGGCATAGTTTTTATTCCGTCGTTAATTTTAATTCCCTTTTTTCTTTCACAAAATATTTAACATAAATCAGCACAAAAATTGGAACTATTACCAAACCACTCACAAAATTCAACAAGGAAGTCCAACCAATTAATTCAATTCCACCTGTAGAGATCAACACTAACTCGCCCAAAGGTCCTTTTGAAAATATTGTATTATAAAAAAAATTCCAGCCCAAATGAAGTCCGAAAGGTAACATTATGGATTTGGTTTTCGAAAAAGCCCAAGCCCAAGCGTAACCCATTAATCCAGTTCCGATAAAAACTAAAATCATTGCCATTACATTGCCTAACACTCCGTATGAGAACCAATGATAAATTCCGAATGCGATTGCGGAAATCAAGATACTTTTTCTTGAGCCTATTTTTTGGATGAGAATGTATAATAAAGCTCCACGAAAAATCAATTCCTCTCTCAATACAGATTTAAAATCCCACCAAAATGATTTTAGTATAATTTCGCTCGTAATATTTTTATTCAAAATCCAAGTCGAAGATTTTAGATATGATTCTAAATATTGAGCAAGAATGCAAAGTATTCCAGTGATTAAAAATCCGATCAAGAATTGTTTTAATTTTTTGCCAAGTGGAAGAAATCCTAATGCAAAAATATTCTTCTTTTCAATCAGATATAAAAGCAACCAAGAAATGGCAAGTGCAACAAATATTCCTATCATTTACTTGGTTGGTTTTAAATTATGCCTAACGTCTGGTATAAAAACAGTGCGAGCTGGCGAGCTTGGTTGTCCACAGGTTCTGACCGAAGGGAACAGCGGCAGCACAATCCGTACAGCACGTGAGCAAGGAGTTTCAATTCAAAATAATTTTGAGCATTGTTTTTATACACTGTTGCCTACAGTATTATCTCTGCCGTGTCCATTTAAAACATCAAACCGACACCTAATTGATATCCAGTATTATTTATAGTATTGTCGGAGTCTTCTCTATCAAAAGCATCAGTAAAACCATACAAATACCTTGCACTTCCAAAGAAACCGCCTATAAATTTATAGGATGCTCCCAATGCACCACCAAATTCAAAATTGCTACCGAAATCTGCTTCTGCTCCATCAATTTTTTCATTTACTAAAAAATTAAAAGAAGGACCCACTTCTATAGATAAAGATTCTGTCAGGAATATTTTAGCCAAAACCGGAACTTGTATATAATCAAGATTGTATTCCGTCGGTCGTGGACCGCTTCCCAACATATTTAAATCCGCCTCTGTACCTTGTGTAGAATATAATACCTCTGGTTGTAATGAAAATCTTTTTCCCACAGAAATTTCTGCTATTAGTCCTAAATGAAATCCTGTACGACTTTTTGTCTCAGAGAAATTATCCGATTTCAGATTCGTAAGATTAAGCCCACCTTTAGCTCCAAAATGGACAAACTCTTGAGCTTTAACGGTTGAATCTGTAAAAATAATAAGAGAAAAAATTAGAATAAGATTTTTCATTGTGGTTAATATTTATGATTAAATAAAAAAGTGATTTTTCAATATTGTGGGCAATGTATGTATAAATGCCTTGGTACGTTTATTTTCACCTTGTCTTTTAAGGTACTTAATTAGGGAAGTGCTACGAATCTAATGGATTTATTATTTTAAAAAAAATATTTGTTGCAACATGGATATAGATTTAGTTGGTTTTGCTGCTTTAATGTCTCAAATCCTCAAAGGCCCTACAGGCCTTAATGAAGGGTTTGGTGGTAGCGAGAAATCCACTATAAAACTGGGGAAAACATTCCTGGCCGGCAATTATGAATGCTCCAGCCTTAATTTTCATGCATAAAAAAAGCCTCTCATTTCTGAGAGGCTTCGTAGCGGGAACTGGACTCGAACCAGTGACCTTCGGGTTATGAGCCCGACGAGCTACCTACTGCTCTATCCCGCGATATATGATTAACTAAATGTTGTAAGAACTTTGGGCGACTTCAGCTATATTGTTGCTGTGTTACCGGATGGCAAATATACAACGGTTTTCCACTTTAGCAAAACAAATTTTAAAAATTATTCGGCAATCCAGTTCATTGCCCTAATCCTGTTTTCAGGAGCAAAGATCTCCACTTCCGCATCCAATACAAAGTCCCTGAATTTCATAATATTTCGAATAAGGTCCTGATTGGTTACTATAGCCAGTTTATTGAATTTGCCGTTGTTCCTTAATTGAAAAATAAGATCTTTTACCAGCAGGGGCACCGGAATCTTTACTCCGGGTTCGAGTTCTATGTAGAGATTTATAACCGCCGATTGTTTAAATTTTTCCCTTAGCAGGGCATGCACTTCATTTAGCATCATCTTGTCCACATCTCTGTCAATGATGATACCCACAACATTATCGGCAAATTCAAAACTAGATATCATTAGAACAAAGAATTTCAGTTCTAAATTTACATCCCGGAAAAACAATTTTGATTAAGTATTCGTTAAAAAATCACCTATTGTTCCAGATTTACCGCCTCGAATTCTGTAAGTATATTATCCCGAAAACCAACCCTTATTTCTATAGGATTGCAGCAAATTTCACAATCCTCGACATAGGTTTGACGGGAAACTGATGTGTCGAGGAGCATCGAGATCTCCTCCCAGCAATAGGGACATTGAAAATAATGTTCGTACATCGCCGATTTTATTTTTTCCTCTGTAAGCTATTTGATCGTTTCCAGCTCTTCGGTGATGAGCTCCCAGGACCTCATTAGCTGCTCGAGTTCCTTTTTCTTTTTGTCGTAATTCTCAAGAAAATGGGGTTTGGCAATTGCCCGTTCGTAATTGATCAACATCTCCTGCTCCTTTACGCCTATTTCCCTTTCCAGTTTGTTGATCTTCGCCTCGGTATTACTAAGTTTATTGTGAAGGGATTTTAATTTTTTCTGATCGTTATACGCCTGCTTACTGTCAGAATTTCTTGGATCTTCCTTTTGTACCTTGTCTCTTTTTTCGATGGCACGCATATTCTCTACGTTGCGCTGCTCAAGGTAAAAATCTATATCTCCCAGATATTCCCTTATCTGGTGATTTTTGAATTCATAGACTGTTGAAGTAAGGTTCTGCAAAAAGTCCCTGTCATGTGATACCAGGATAAGGGTGCCTTCAAAGCTTTTTAAAGCTTTCTTAAGCACGTTCTTCGACTTTATGTCCAAATGGTTTGTTGGCTCATCCATGATAAGCACGTTGAAGGGCTGCAACAATAGTTTACAAAGAGCCAGACGGTTTCTTTCGCCCCCGGAGAGCACTTTTACCTTCTTGCTCACTTCGTCTCCACGAAACAGGAAGGAACCCAGCATATCTCTCACCTTGGCGCGGGTGTTCTCATTGGCTGAATCTATCATTGTATCCAAAACGGTTTTCTCCCCATCCAGATATTCTGCCTGGTTTTGTGCAAAATAACCTATTTGCACATTGTGGCCGTGCTTCATCATTCCCGTATGCGGGATCTCACCAACCATGATCTTGGCCAGGGTAGATTTTCCCTGCCCGTTCTGCCCTACGAAAGCAATCTTGCTGCCACGTTCTATCAACAGGTCTATATGCTCCAGAACCATCATGTTCCCATAGGTTTTCCCAATGTCCTTGGATTCTATAACTACCTTCCCCGGTTGTATGGAGATTGGAAACCGCACGTTCATCACCGCGTTATCATCTTCATCTACCTCAATCCTGTCTATTTTATCAAGTTTTTTGATAAGGGATTGCGCCATGGAAGCCTTGGAAGCTTTAGCGCGGAATTTCTCAATTAGCTTTTCGGTTTGCTCTATCTGCTTTTCCTGATTTTTTTGAGAAGCGAGCTGTTGTTCCCTCAATTCTTCCCGCAGTACAAGATATTCAGAATATGGTTTTTTATAATCGTAGATCTTTCCCAGGGAGATCTCTATAGTCCTGTTGGTAACATTGTCCAGGAACATTTTATCGTGGGATACTATGATCACACATCCCGGATAATTTTTCAGAAATGATTCCAGCCAGATGATAGATTCAATATCCAGGTGGTTGGTAGGCTCATCCAGAAGAAGGATGTCATTATTCTGCAATAACAATTTTGCCAGTTCAATACGCATTCTCCACCCTCCGGAAAAAGTATCTGTGATCTTATCAAAATTGGTGCGGTCAAAACCAAGCCCCATTAGGACCTTCTCAGTTTCACCCTGATAATTATACCCTCCAATGATCTCGTATTGGTGGGTAATCTCACTTAGATCCTGAATTAAGTTGGAATATTCCTCACTTTCATAATCTGTACGCGTGGCAAGCTGGTGATTAATATGGTCTATTTTCTTTTCAATAGCTTTGATCTCAACAAATGCCTGCTGCGCCTCTTCAAGCACCGTTCTACCCTGTACAAAATCAATATCCTGCTTTAAAAAACCAATTTTAAGTTCCTTGTCCTTTGCAATTTGCCCGGTATCGGGTTCCTGTTCGCCTGAAAGGATCTTAAGCATGGTCGATTTCCCGGCTCCGTTCTTTCCTATAAGCCCTACGCGGTCTCCCGCTCCAAGCCTGAAGGTTATTTCATCAAATAATGACTCCCCGCCAAATGATATCGATAAGTTATGAATGTTAAGCATTATAATGTTCTAAAATTTTTGCAAAATGCTTATTTTTGTACTGGTAAAAAAATAGAAATGAGATTCTTAAAGGGTACAAAGTTATACAGTATTGTTACAGGCACCTGCCCCGTTTGCCAGGAGGAAAGCATGTATAAGGAACCCAATCCTTATAAAATGCATAAACTTTTTGAAATGCACGAGCGCTGCTCCCATTGCGGGACCAAATATAAAATGGAACCCTCCTTCTTTTTTGGTGCTATGTACGTGAGCTATGCCCTGGGGGTGGCATTTTCTGTAGCCGCTTTTATTATTTCTTATTTCTTTTTTGGCAGCGGACTTATGACCACCTTTATTACCATAACCGCCACTTTAGTAATATTTCTGCCGCTTATTATCCGGCTGTCCAGAAATATCTGGATCAATATGTTCCTGAACTACAAAAAACCTGCCTAAGTCCCTATAAATATCTTTTCAGGTCAATTTCAGGATCCAGGGATTCCCCCTCCTCCAGATATGCAACAAAATTCTTAGCCACAGTAGGCGCTATTAACACCCCCCTGCTCCCAAAACCATTGCAGCAATATAATTGAGAAAATTGCGGGTGCTGTCCTACAATGGGTTTGCGGTCCCTGGTTGCCGGCCTTATCCCGGCAACCTGATCAACGATCTCAAAATCACAGTCCAGCATTTTCCTTACCTGAGACAATAAAGTCTCCCGGGCGGCGGGGGTTGGATCTGCAGATACATCTTTATGATCATACGTTGCCCCTATTTTATAAAGATCATCTCCAAGCGGTAAAATAAAGACCGAGGATTTTACTGCAACTTGCAGCTTAAGATCTTTTGATCTAATAACAAGGTACTCCCCTTTATTTCCATGAAGCGGTAAAAATTTGAACCAGGGATTAGCTACCATTCCATAACCTTCACAAAATAAAATTTTGCGGGCGCTTATCTCATTATAGGAAACAAAATCTTCTCCCAGGACCAGCTTGCTGTGATCAAAATTGGCGGAAATAAGGGAATTCATCTTTTTTAAATACTCCCTGTATTTCCAAATTAATAGGGAAGTATCTATTCTCCCGGTCCCCTTAACCCTGCCAAATGAAAAATTTGAGGGAATATGGTCGTTGACTGAATTGGTAAGATTGGAATCCAAAAAGGGTTCTACCGTGGGTTTGTCCATGGCGCTGAACCAATTGTTTTGTTCTTCTATGGAGTTGAATTTCCGGTATATGGGCAGCTCGTCAATAAGTGAAACTTCCAGTTTCTTTTCGAGGGAGCGATAAAAAGGCAGGGCGGTTTCAAGCTGTTCACCCGCATTCCACGCCAAAGTAAATCGCTTAAGGATCACAGGATTGAAAATACCGCCGGCAACCGTAGAGGAATTCTGGGAGTTATTCTCAAATACCATAAGGCTTTTGCCCCTGCTTATTAATTCTTCGGCAATACTAATTCCGCTTAAGCCGGCCCCAACTATAATATAATCCAGCATGACATATAATTATAAACGCCCCGTAAGACCGGGGCGTTTGAATATTTAAATTTAGAAATGTGTATTAATTCAAATTAATAATTCCACATATCCTGTTCAAAGTTGCGAATCTGCTCCCTTATCCTTTCAGATTCCAGAAGTTGCATAAAAGCACTTTCAGTAATATAATCATTTACAGATCTGTCTCCCTGTACATTATCTTCCTTATATATTACCGCATTAAATCTGCGGGCATTGAGCAGGTGGTCAAAAGAAATGTCTTGTGAGGAATTCCCTCCGGTAAATGCAGTTGCTTCAAAAAGTATATTTCTGGCATCGGGAAACCACACCCAGAATAATTCAACCAGGTCCGGTTCCTCATCATCCAGGAAATTCACATCGGGCGCTACGGGAGCTATACCGAGTAACCTGTACTTTAATTCTGCCTGTCTCTTATCAAAATACCACATTCCGCGAATGCGATATTCCATAATATCTGCGGAAGAAAGGTCTCTTCTGTCTATATATTGCTGATCAATTTCCTCCCCGGCGTTGTACTGCTCCCTACCAAGATCTGTAGTATCGATTTTAGAAATGGCGGCACTAATATCATTAAGGGTTCTTTTTTCAGTAAAATAAGAATCGGTATAAATGTTCTTGATCTTACCGCTTTTAATACCCGTCATTAAAACATCGTACAATGATCTTCTGCTGGCACCAATATTTACAGTATCAATAGGATAATATAAAGGAAAATTTACCCTTTCATCAAGATCTATGATTTCCCACACATTTTTGGACCACAGGATATCCCGGTCTTCAACATAACCATATTCCAATGGTTTCTTTTTCGCACGAACATCCAATTCCGCAGCAGATACCTGCCCAATCTGGTCAGGAGTCTTTGCATTCAGGATATTTGACTGCGCGTAACTTCCGGTTGCTAAAAGCAATCCAAAAACGCCTGTCAAAAATTGATTCCACTTCATGGTTCTTCTTTCTTTTTAATTTGTTAACTCAACAAATACAGGAGATACTTTTTTAAGCATATAACTGGAGTTATTGGCCAGCGATGCCTGTATATCAAATATTTGTACTGTTTCACCTCTTCCTGCACGTCTTAAAGCTGCTTTAGCGGCAGCATCCAGCGTATTTCCTCTTACAGTAACTGTTGGTTGGCCAGACACTTTAAAGCTGAACCCTGTTACACGTAAGCCAAGGTCAAAATCAAAGTCTGGCAAACTTGCACCTACACTTGAAATTTCAAGACTGTTACGTTGCATTTTAACCGACCCGTCTTCTCCACGAATTGTTCCCATTGGAGCGGGGATATCTTTAATTCTGAAAACTTTACTATCAGAAACCTTTTCACCACCCGGCAATTGTCCGGTTACGCTTATGGTAACTTCCCTTGCCTGAACAGTGGTAACGTTCATATTATATTTTCCTGCGCCACCTGCCGGTGAAAGGCCCGGGCCACTTGCAGAAACCTGCCCAACTCCAGGAATGGAAATGGTCATAGGGTTTTGTACACCACGGTATACCACGTTCATCTTATCTGCAGAAATTACGGCAGCATTAGGTTTTGGAATTACCGCGTAAGAACTGTTAATAGGAATACTGATAATTGAATCTCCTTCTTTAAACTGAAGCTCTCCTTTAATCTCCTGTTCTCCCACATTACCTGCAGGAAAATTAAGATCTATTTGCCCTGCTCTCGCACTGCTTACTTCTTTTCCGTTAATAGTTACTTTATCAAACTGCAAAGTATTATCAACTCTTCCCAATACTACTCTACCCTGGAAATTCTCTCCACTGAAAAAAGCAGTTTTATTCGGGATCACAATTGCTTCATAGTTGGTCAAAGAAACCTCACTTTGTAATTGGCCCGATAACATAGCCGAAAGGATCTCTCCCTGGGTATTCTTAACATCGGCCTGTAACTGGGTAAGTTTGGTAAGGGATGCGATCAAAGGATATCCCTGGTAGTGGTACTCAAGCCAAGGCTTGGTTATTCCCGCCCTATCTTCTACCGGCTCTGTAGCAAATTCATTCTGAACTTTGGAAGCAATAGATTCAAGGCCCTGTTCATTTTTTATAAGATCTACAACTCCTTCTCTGTAAGCAGTTATCTGTTGCATGAACTCATCTCCTTTCACAGTATTCTTACCACCGGTAAAAAACATTTCATCAAGCTGATCTGACCGGTCCATGGTCTCATAATCCTGAAGATCATCCTGCTTTGCAGTAAGATCTGCCTTCAGGGTTTCTATATAATTATTGAAATTGGTTGAAAGCTCATCAACCCGTACGGCCTTTTCTTTTAAGGGGGCATATTTCGCGGGCTGCTCTTCAACCTTCGCATCAAGACCGGCCATAAAGGCGGCATTCCTTTGCGTGGTTGTTTGATTTGATTCGGTTAATTTTTCATTCAATAAACCAAAAGCGGTAAGTACCTCTTTTGACATATTTAAAGCAAGCATAGCGATAAAAACCAGATACATCAGGTTAATCATCTTCTGCCTTGGGGATTGTTTTCCAGACGCCATTTAAATTTTTTTAGTTTCTTTAATAAGTTTAACTGTTAACAGGCTTAGGATTAAACTGCTCTTCCATTCATCGCGGTCAGCATACCACCATATACTCCGTTAAGAGAAGAAAGGTTAGATGCCAAAGATCCCATTTGTTCCTTTAACCTGCCGGCGTTTTCAGCAACCTGCTCATTAATCTCAGCTTGTCTTGCTGATGATTCTACCTGCACTTTATAAAGATTATTTAAAGTTTCCATTTGAGCAGCAGCAAGCGTAAGCTCTTCACTGTATTTTCTTTGAGATGCCATGGCATCTACAGTAGGAGCAATTCCTTTTGCAGCACCTTCAAAATTACGAATGCTGTCTCCCAGGCTGTTCATTAAATTTGCATCAATTTTAGCTTCTCTAAGCATATCATCCAGTTTTTTGGAAAGAGATGCTTCTGTTTCCTTATTCTCCTCAATTAACGCCTGCTCTCTTGGAGTAGCAGCACCCCCTGCAAGTTCAGGATAAACCAAAGACCAATCCAGATCATCATCAACAGGTTCAAAGGCAGAAACAGCAAATACGATTGCCTCGGTAATAAGACCTATAATAAGCATTAAGTTACCAAATGGCCAGTGCATGATTTTAAAAAGGGCTCCTAGAATTACCACGGAAGCACCCAGACCATAAACCATGTTCATTATCTTCATTCTGTTCTTATTGTTTGCCATAACTTTTAAAATTAGATTCTTTTTGTTTGATAAATAGGTTATTTATTAAAATAGGGTTTAATCTTATTTAGGTGGTTGATTTAATGTAACATCTGTACCAAGATAATCCTGTACCGTCCTGAAGCCTATATAACTACGTGCAGTATCTGAATACTCAAAATCACGTGAGCTAACCTGCAGGAAGTATGCCACATCTTTCCAGGAACCGCCACGCACAACCTTACGCGGATCTTCATCGTTATTAACAGATGGGTTCATAGAGGACATATATTCATAAGATGAAGGGTCATAAGAGGAATTCACCCACTCTGCAACATTCCCCGCCATATTATATAAATTGTAATCATTAGGCTCATAAGATTTAGCCTCTACGGTATACAAAGCCTGATCTGCCGCGTAATCTCCCCTTAAAGGCTTAAAGTTCGCCATAAAACAACCACGGTCATTTTTCGCGTATGGCCCACCCCATGGGTAAGTAGCAGATTCAAGTCCGCCACGCGCGGCATATTCCCATTCTGCTTCTGTAGGCAATCTATAGGTTGGCACATCATGGTTTTTCTTGCTTCGGCGGTATGCATTGTGATATAATGTTCTCCACTGGGTAAATGCCTTTGCCTGTTTCCAGGAAACTCCCACAACCGGGTAATCATCAAAAGCCGTATGCCAGAAGTAATCATTATGCATAGGTTCATTATAGGAATAATTGAAATCTTTGATCCAAACAGCAGTATCTGGGTAAATAGCTACTTCTTCGGTTATAATAAAATCGCTCCTTTTTTGAGTTTTTGATCTTGCAGCTTTTTGAATATCCATCCAGCGATATCGGAATTTAAGATGTTTTACATCTATGGTTCGCTGCCCGTTATAAGATTCTTCAATTGGAATATACATCGTATCCATCACACTGGCATACGCCTCGTCCGGATAATCCCTTGTATCCCATATAATATCAATATCTTTATTAATTTTCCTCCCTTGATAATCATCACTCATCGAGTAATAATTATCATACATATACTTTTCATAAACACTCATGTTCTCCGTGTCCGTATCCAAAAATGCAAATTCGCCAATCCCGTCATCTCCGGGAGTAGCTCCTGTAAACTCTGCTTCTACAGCAAGTTTTAAACGCACGATAGAATCGCGCACCCAGTTGGTAAACTGCCGGTATTCGGCATTGGTAATTTCTGTCTCATCCATATAGAACGTACGCACTGTCACAGTCTTGGGAGGCGCATTTTTCATATCGGCAATATCTGCATCAGCCTTTCCCATTATAAAAGCTCCACCGGGTATCAATGTCATACCATATGGTTTCTCCGGGTTCCACTTTTTTCCCTGCGCGCCTACTAATTGTCCCCGATCTCCCCGACTACAACTGGCAAGTATCGCTAAGACTGCAATAAGCGAAATAAATTTCTTCATAGTTCTCTCTGGTTATGACATTTTCCTATTAGGCGGTAAACCTATCTATTTATTTTATAAAAAACAATAGTTTTGGTAAAAATACAGTATTTCTGGAATACCCCCGACAAAAATTTTACAGTTCGTTTTTTCTCTTGGTTTTGTACCAACGCTCCGGAATTACCTGATTACAGGCTTCCAGATAATCCTCATGGTTGCAAGGTAATAACGTATGGCGTTTTAATTTAGTATTTGAATTTGAAATAAATGGAATTTCTATCCACCATCTTCCACTTACAGGGCTTTTGAAAAACACAAGCACCTCATCATCAATAGGGACCTGATATTTTATAAACTCCTTTTTTGCTGAAATAGTATTTTCATTAGTACGATAATTTACCCCCTCAATAAAATACCAGATCATTTGTGCTATCAACATATTTCCCGCCTTAGGATATCCAGAATGGTACTCATAGATTCCCAAAGAAGTAACTTTATCACTTATCCCGGCATAACGCGCCAGGGCACATATTTCCTTTCCGTCAAAGCCATTGGGGGAGGAATGAAAATTTCCTCCTATGGCCGAAGCATTTATGGCCCCAATATCTATTCCTACCAGGTTGGCATCCCTCATCACAGGCTCCACTATTTTTATATTTCCCGAAACTTCTCCCAGCCTGTAGGCATCAAAGAAAAGGCGGTCCATCAATTCGATCTCATCCTGTGAGTTGAAATATGTTTGATATCCCACAGCCGAATAATTGAACAAATTATATGGCTTGTTCACAACGATCTTTCCTACATAGGAATTCCCTCCAATTGGTTTTTCAGCATCACCAAGATCAAACCTGCTGTCTATGTTCACCAGGTTTACCATTTGGGCAAAGGAATCATAGGCGCGGTATTGCGCATAAATAAGATCCTGACTCCCACCCAGTATTACAGGGATCACCCCCTCTTTTAACAGCTCGCTTACCAGGTTTTGTAAAGCATAATAAGTATCCTCTACGCTTTCTCCCTTTTCAATATCTCCAAGATCGGCCACTTTCAAATGCCAGTTACCGGGAAAAAGGCTGTAAAAATCTTTCCTTATCTTGTTAAAATTAATGTATTCATCTTCTCCTGCACCGGCCAGCCTGGTTTCTTTCACTCCCACCACAGCAATTTTAATATTGTCAAGGTCGGGGACACCGGCCCGTTGTGTATGTAAGGTTACCTGTTTTCCCAGGTCCTGCGCCTCTGTTGCTCTTATTTCTTCTACAAGATTTTCATCCAGGGGGCTTAAATATTCAAAATCCATCAATTACTTCTTTTTTGATGTAGTTTTCTTTGCAGTTGCTTTTTTGGCCGGGGCCTTTTTTGCCGCGGGTTTTTTTGCCGCCGCTTTTTTAGCAGGTTTCTTTGCCTTCTTCTCCAGGATATCTTTCACTTCTTCTAAAGATAACTTGGTGGCATCAACGGTTTTTGGTAATTCGATCTTTGTTTTTCCCTTCAGGATATGAGACCTGCCCCAGCGGGCTTTCTCCACCCGTATTCCTTCTTCCTCCCAGTGATGTATCACCTTATCCTTTTCTTTCTGCTTTTTATCCTCGATCAATTCTTCTATATCTTCTTTGGATAAATTATCGAAATCGTATTTCTTATTTACATTAATAAAGATATCATTCCATTTAAGGAATGGCCCAAAACGGCCTACCCCTTTTTGAACCGGTTTCTGGTCATACATATGTATTGGCGCATCTGCCTTTTCTTTAGCTTCAATCAATTCCAGGGCACGGTCCATATCCACGCTCATGGGATCCTCCCCTTTTTCCAGGGACACGAATTTTTTACCATAGCGTACATAAGGGCCAAACCGCCCGTTATTTACTTCTACGGGTTCCCCTTCATACTCCCCAATTTCCTTCGGAAGTTTGAAAAGGTCCATCGCTTCTTCATAGGTAATAGAATCCAGGGTTTGTTCCGGCATAAGGCCGGCAAACCTGGGTTTTTCTTCATCTTCCACAGAACCTATCTGTACCATAGGGCCAAATTTACCCAGGCGTACGCTTACCGGTTTCCCGGTTGCAGGATCTTCCCCCAGGATACGCTCTCCAACCTCGCGTTCGGCATTTTTGGCCACATCAAGTACCTGCGGGTGAAAACCTGAATAGAAATCTCGCATCATGGTGGTCCACTCCTCATTACCTTCAGCAATATCATCAAAACTCTGCTCCACCTTGGCGGTGAAATTGTAATCCAGGATATTGGAAAAATGATTTACAAGGAAATCATTTACCACCATCCCTACCGCGGTAGGGACCAGTTTTCCTTTATCGCTTCCCACGGTCTCTGTAAGTTGTTTTTCTGAATATTTATCCTTTTTAAGGATTAATTGCTCGTATTTGCGCTCGCTACCTTCTATAGTGCCCTTTTCTACATAATTTCTATTCTGAATAGTAGAAATAGTTGGTGCATAGGTAGACGGTCTTCCAATTCCCAGCTCTTCCAATTGTTTAACCAGGGATGCTTCAGTATATCTGTAGGGAGGCCGGGTGAACCTCTCGGTTGCGGTTATGTAATTGTTTTCAAGCTTCTCATTTACCCTTAAAGCCGGCAACATTCCTTCCTGTTCTTCATCCTCCTCATCACTGCTTTCCATATAAACTTTTAGGAAGCCATCAAATTTAAGCACCTCGCCATTGGCAGTGAATTGTTTATCGTGCTTGCTGGCATCTATCTTCACATTGGTCCTTTCCAATTGGGCTTCGCTCATTTGGGAGGCTATAGCGCGTTTCCAGATAAGTTCATATAAACGCACTTCATCGCGATCTGCATTTACCGTATGAATATCAAAATGTGTTGGCCTGATAGCTTCGTGAGCTTCCTGGGCCCCTTTTGATTTTCCTTTGAACTGCCGGGTCTTGGAATATTTCTCGCCATAGGCCTTCAGGATTTCCTTTTTCGCACCATTTCGGGCATCGTCAGACAGGTTTACGCTGTCCGTTCTCATATATGTAATATGACCAGCTTCATAAAGCCGCTGGGCCATGGTCATTGTCTTGCTTACAGAAAAATAAAGTTTACGCGATGCTTCCTGTTGTAAGGTGGAAGTTGTAAACGGCGGAGCCGGGGATTTGATCGCCGGTTTGGTGGTAAGATCTGCTACCTTGAAATTGGCCCCAATATTTTGCTGAAGGAATTTCCCTGCTTCCTCTTTGGTATCAAAATTCTTGGGAAGTTTTGCCTTAAAGGATTTCCCTTCCTCATTCGTAAATTCAGCATCTATCCTGAAAGAAGCTTCGGCTTTAAAGTCCTGGATCTCGCGTTCGCGTTCAACAATAAGTCTTACTGAAACAGATTGCACCCTTCCAGCAGAAAGACCGCCTTTAACTTTTCTCCATAAGATAGGAGAAAGTTCATAACCTACCAGCCTGTCCAGAACCCGTCGTGCCTGTTGTGCATTTACCAGGTCATAATTTATATTTCTGGGATTTTCAATCGCTTTTAAAATCGCGGTTTTTGTGATCTCGTGAAAAACAATTCGTTTGGTTTTATTCTTATCCAACTTCAGTTCTTCCGCAAGATGCCAGGCAATAGCTTCCCCCTCGCGATCCTCATCACTTGCCAGCCAAACCATATCGGCATTCTTGGCCAGCTTCTTCAATTTATTTACTACGTCCTTCTTATCCTTGTTAACTATATATTTTGGCGTGAAATTTCCTTCAGTATCCACCCCAAGCTCCTTTGTGGGAAGATCTGCGATATGCCCGAAACTTGATTCCACGGTATAATCCTTTCCCAAAAATTTCTCAATGGTTTTTGCCTTGGCAGGAGACTCCACGATCACTAAATTCTTTGCCATAAATATTTTTTTCTTGCTGCAAAAGTATATCAATTTTTTTTGACCTCACTAAAACCGCGCAATAATAGACCGTAAAGAGATCTTATAACCGGTTTTTTGAAAAGTAAAATTGCAGGTATTTCTACTAAAGATGCAGCCCGCGCACATTATATTAAAATACAGTTAAAGCTCAAAAGTGCTTATAAGGGTAATTTCTGCACTCTTATAACTATATTGTCTTAATTTGTTCTCTCCTATCATTATTAAAACACTTTCTCCGGGAATTACATCATAAGCATTTACATCTTCAAAATGGTCGGTTAATACAAGCTCAGGAGTGTTGGCAGTATTATAGACCTTGAGGCCTGATGGGCCCTCACAAACAAAAAGCTTATCCTTGTGTATGCCCAACCCATACGGGCTATCCATTTGGTAGATCTTTAAGAGTTGCGGGTTTGCTTTATCCTTTACATCAATTATTTCGAGTTGGTTATTATTCTGGCCGCACTCGTTACCACCTCTAATAGTCACGTAGGCAATATCGCCGTCCACCACTACCGGGTCGCAGCCCATTACATGTTGCACATGTGACATAAATAAGGGCGTGGAAGGATCTTCAATACTATATATATACATGCCCACGGCACTTCCCAGGTAAAGAAAGCCCTCTTTATTAAAAATAGTTTCTATTTGCCAGCCTACAGACTCTGATCTTAATTTTTGTAAATTGATAGAATTACCTATATCAAATACATTAAGCGTGTATGGGCTCACGGTGTAAAGATAATCTCCTGCTATATTGAAGCGGGCCATAGAACCACCGGTGCCGGTAGTGGATGACTCGTTTGCACTGTTGGAAACCCACCCACCTCTGTCAAACAAAAATGAGTCCTCGGGTTTGGGCCGGGTCTCAAGGGTATATCCTACAATAATATCTTCTCCAAAACGCACCCCGGAATAATCTGCATAGGCTGCGCCGGCAGGCATTGGAGGATGATAATCATCAAAAACATCCTCAAGGCGCTCCATCACCTTAATATTATTAATATCGCTAATATCAAAAGTTACAAGGTCCCGACCGGAGTTTGCGTAAAGTATCTCATCCTTTATGGCGATATCTGTATTACCCGGGATCTTTAAAAATTTCTTTTTTATGGGATTGTAATTAGAATTTTCAAGCACCAGCACTCCTTTATTAATATCGTTTATAAAGATGTAATTCTTATAGGTATATATCTTCCCCGACTCCTCAACATTTTTTGGATCATTGACAGCAACCGATGCCCTAAAATCGGCTATTGTGAGGGTTACAGGAACGGCGACTTCAACAGTATCACCGGGTACAGGATCTTTTTCGCAGGAAACAAATAACAAGGCGATAACGGAAGAAAGCAGATATTTTTTCATCGCAGACTAGTGTGTTAGATTGATCATATAAGTGTAGGGAAAAATAAAGATAAAAAAAAGTCCTGTCACTTTGTCACAATTTTGCTAAAACCTATCTTTGCAGGCTAAATTAGCCCGTGGCTATAGATAGAATTATGGAGAAGATCATAGATGAAAAATTACAGGGAAATACCCTGGAACTTGAACCCAAAGCCGCAAACAGCCGTAAGCTTTTCATTGAAAGTTACGGTTGCCAGATGAATTTTGCCGATAGTGAAATTGTCGCCTCTATACTTCATAAAGAAGGCTTTAATACTACCAGCACCCTTGAAGATGCAGACCTCGTCCTGGTAAATACATGTTCAATAAGAGATAAGGCAGAACAAACTATACGCAAACGCCTTGAAAAATATAATGCCGTAAAAAAGATAAATCCCAAAATGAAAGTTGGGGTTTTGGGTTGCATGGCAGAGCGGCTTAAAAGCAAGTTCCTGGAAGAAGAAAAGATCGTAGACCTGGTTGTGGGGCCCGATGCTTATAAGGACCTGCCCAACCTTATCAATGAGGTGGAAGAAGGCCGCAATGCCGTAAATGTACTTCTCTCAAAGGATGAAACTTACGGGGATATCTCCCCGGTAAGATTGCAAACCAACGGGGTATCTGCGTTTGTCTCCATTACCCGCGGTTGTGACAATATGTGTACTTTTTGCGTGGTTCCGTTTACAAGAGGGCGAGAGCGCAGCAGGGATCCGCAAAGCATCCTGGAGGAAATTAACGACCTTGCCTCCAAAGGTTACAAGGAGATCACTTTATTAGGTCAAAATGTAGACAGTTACCTTTGGTATGGCGGCGGACTTAAAAAAGATTTCAGGAATGCCAGTGAGATGCAAAAGGCGACTGCTACTGGTTTTGCCGATCTATTAAAACTGGTTGCGGAAGCCCAGCCAAAAATGAGGGTGCGTTTTTCAACTTCCAATCCTCAGGATATGACCGTTGATGTTATAGAAGTAATGGCGAGGTACCGCAATATTTGTAATTATATCCACCTGCCCGTACAAAGCGGGAGCAACCGGATATTAAAGGAAATGAACCGCCTGCACACCCGGGAAGAATATTTTGCCCTTATAGATACTATAAGAAAGTTGATTCCTGACTGTGCGATCTCACAGGATCTAATCACAGGTTTCCCAACAGAAACCGAAGAAGATCACCAGGATACCCTGTCGCTTATGGAATACGTAAAATACGATTACGGGTTTATGTTCGCTTATTCTGAAAGACCCGGAACCATGGCGGCAAGAAAACTGGAAGATGATGTGCCCGAAGAAACCAAATCCCGCAGGCTTGCTGAAATTGTTGCCCTTCAAAGGGAACATAGTTTATACAGGACCCAACAATTCCTTGGCAAAACTGTTGAAGTTTTGATAGAAAAGGAGTCTAAGAAATCGACCCTGGAATGGAGCGGCCGTACAGAACAAAACACGGTAGCCGTATTCCCGAAAGAACATTATAAAGTTGGGGATTTTGTTATGGTTGAGATCCTGGATTGCACCAGTGCAACGCTGAAGGGGAAAGCAGTTGGTATGGCCCCTTAACCCCCAAAGGGGGAACCTGGGTTACCTTAATATTACTAAAAACAAATTATGTCCTATAAATTCTTTTGTAAATTAATAATTAACACAGCTCTTCACTCTCCCTTTGGGAGCTGCGGGGCAAATAATTCCCCCTTTGGGGGCTAGGGGGCTATGGAATCTATACAGGCAATAAAACAGCGGTTTGAGATCATTGGGAATGACCCAAAACTCAACCGCGCAGTAGAAAAAGCGATCCAGGTTGCCCCTACAGATATTTCTGTATTGGTTACCGGGGAAAGCGGCGTGGGAAAAGAAGCGATCCCAAAGATTATTCATGCCCTCTCCCACCGTAAACATGGGAAATATATTGCTGTTAACTGTGGTGCAATTCCTGAAGGGACTATAGACAGTGAACTTTTTGGCCATGAAAAAGGCGCCTTTACCGGAGCTTCCCAAACCCGCAGCGGGTATTTTGAGGTGGCCGATGGCGGTACGATTTTTCTGGATGAAGTGGGAGAACTTCCCCTTACTACCCAGGTGCGGCTGTTACGCGTACTGGAGAACGGAGAATTTATTAAAGTGGGATCCTCCAAGGTACAAAAAACCAATGTGCGCATAGTGGCGGCGACCAATCTCAATATGTTTGATGCCATTAAAAAAGAACGCTTCCGGGAAGACCTGTATTACAGGTTAAGCACTATTGAGATCAACCTGCCTCCGCTTAGGGAACGCAAGGATGACATTCACTTGTTGTTCAGGAAATTTGCTGCAGATTTTGCCCTCAAGTACAAAATGCCCACCATTCGCCTGGAGGATGATGCCGTGCAACTATTGCAGTCCTATCGCTGGGGAGGAAACGTAAGGCAGCTGCGAAACATTGCCGAGCAGATCTCGGTACTTGAACAGGAAAGAAACATAAGCGTTTCTCAATTAAAATCATATCTTCCGGATATAGGAAGCAACCTTCCAGCTGTGATAGCAGATAAGAAAAAGGAGAGCGATTTCAGCAATGAAAGAGAGATCCTCTATAAGGTTCTTTTTGATATGAAAAGCGACCTCAACGATCTTAAAAAACTTACCATGAAACTCATGGAAAGTGGCAATCACCAGCAGGTGCAGGAGGAACACGAAAGTCTTATTCAAAAGATTTACCGCGACGAGGGAGATGAAGATGTAGAAATGGAAGACCTTACTGAAGATAATACCGAGGTCTTGCAAATTGCCCAAAATAAATCCCGCGAACAGGAAGATAAATATTATTTTGCTGAAGAGATTGAGGAAGAAGAAACCCTTTCCCTTCACGACAAAGAATTGGAACTCATTAAAAAATCTCTGGACAGGCATCACGGAAAACGGAAAAATGCCGCTGAAGAACTGGGAATAAGTGAGCGCACCCTTTACAGAAAGATCAAACAATACAACCTGTAATATTTGAAGCAAATAGCCTGCATGAAAAAAATAAGCCTTTTACTCCTGCCAGTTTTTATGCTGATGTTCCACTCCTGCGGAATTTATTCCTTTACCGGGGCCGATACCGGCGCAGCTTCAACCTTTCAGGTTAATCTCTTTCAGAATTCGGCCGATATTGTAGAACCTGGAATTGACAGGGATTTTACCAACCGGCTGCAGGACCTTATTCAAAATCAAACCAATCTTAGCCTTACAAATACCGGCGGGGACCTGGTTTATGAAGGGGAAATTGTAGATTTTTACATAGCGCCTATGACTGCCACGGCAGATAACCGTGCAGCACAAAACAGGTTAACCATTACGGTTTTGGTACGATTCTTTAATACCCTGGATCCAACCAAAGATTTTGAACGCCGCTTTTCTCATTACTATGATTACGGGGCAAACCAATTGCTTAATGGCGCTGTCCTTGTCACGGCACTTGATGAGATCTTTACCAGGATCACTGAACTTATTTTTAATGCTTCCCTTACAAACTGGTAATGAACGCGAAAGAATTGATCCACATCCTTGAAAATCCTGCCGGGGTAAATTCTTCCCAAACGCAGAAGCTGGAGAAGGTCCTTGACAGGTATCCCTATTTTCAGGCAGCAAGAGCGGTCTATTTAAAAGGACTTTACAACGAAAGCAGCTTCAGCTACAACTATGAACTTAAAAAAACTGCCGCTTACACGGCAGACAGAAGTGTGCTTTTTGACTTCATTACTTCCGCAGAATTCAATCAGGATAAGATCGCATTACAAATAAAGGAACAGGAAGAGCATTTACGCAATATCACCGTTTTTGAAGTTGAGGAAGTGTTTGGCAATAAAAGCATCGCTATAAGCGAGGCCATTAAAATGAAAAAAGCAGAATCTGACAGGGTTCTGGATCCCGGACTATTCGAAAGAAGTATTTTGAAACCTGCAGAGCCGGCAGAAAAAGAACCCGAAATGGTGAAAACGGCGGAGCAACCCGCACTTACCGGAAGCCCGTTGGAATTTACAAATACCGAATCTCATTCCTTTTCAGAATGGTTGAAACTCACCAGTGCAAAACCGGTAAAACGCGAAATAGAGGAAGACAAAACCCGGGAAAGAAAGTTTGAACTTATTGATGATTTTATTTCCAAAAGCCCGAAGATAAATCCTGCCCAGCCGGCCAGTAATAACAACATTGCGCGGGAGCGTGTAGTATCGCCTGAGGTCCTTATGACAGAGACCCTCGCAAGGGTTTATATGGAGCAAAAAAATTATAAAAAAGCCATACAGGCATATAAAATTTTAATTTTGAAAAATCCCGAAAAAAGTGGTTTCTTTGCAGACCAAATTCGGGCAATTAAGAAATTACAAGAAAATAACACAGGAAAAGAATGAGCACTTTCACTATTTTTTTAGCATTAATAATTATCGTAGCATTTTTACTGGTAGTGGTAATTATGGTACAAAACCCTAAAGGTGGCGGACTTTCATCCTCATTTGGAGGAGGCGGTGGCCAGCAACTTGGCGGGGTTAAGAAAACCACCGACTTTTTAGACAAAAGCACCTGGACACTTGCCACTTTATTATTGGTATTGATCCTTTTATCAAATATTACCATCCTTGACGGTGGCACCACAGCTGAATCCAGAGTGATAGACGGGCAACCGGAAGTAGAATCTAATGTTCCTGCACCTGTACAATCTCCTGTTCAAACTCCTGCAGAAGACAACAACTAAGAATTACTTTTTATAATATATTAAATGCCGGCTTATGACAAGCTGGCATTTTTTGTTTGTATAATGGCAGGATTCCCCACGTGGCATACTTTTGGTCAATTATGTATCACTTAAAAAAAATTTAATTAACTAAAATACATTACACAAATGGCTTTAAACATTAAACCGCTTTCAGACAGGGTTGTTATTGAACCTGCTGCTGCCGAAACTAAAACAGCATCCGGGATCTACATTCCTGAAACCGCTAAAGAAAAACCTCAAAAAGGAAAAGTTGTTGCTGTTGGTAAAGGAACCAAAAAGCATGATATGACCGTTAAGGTTGGAGATGAAGTGCTGTATGGTAAATATGCAGGAACAGAACTTAAACTGGATGGGAAAGATTATTTAATCATGCGGGAAGACGATATTCTTGCGATTGTGTAAACCTTATTCGTTTTACATTCCCCTTCCCAAACCGGGAAACACCAATTAAAAAAATTAATAATTAACTGCCTGGTCCCTTTATGGGGCAGGAAAACAAAATAAACAATGGCAAAAGATATAAAATTCAATCTTGAAGCCCGCGATGGTATCAAGCGCGGAGTAGATGCATTGGCAAATGCTGTAAAAGTAACTTTAGGTCCTAAAGGACGTAATGTAATTATTAGTAAATCCTTCGGGGCCCCAACGGTAACAAAAGATGGGGTTACTGTTGCAAAAGAAATAGAACTTGAAGATCCGTTGGAAAATATGGGAGCTCAAATGGTAAAGGAAGTTGCTTCCAAAACCAATGATCTTGCCGGTGACGGTACTACTACTGCTACAGTTTTAGCGCAGGCTATCGTTAAAGAAGGATTAAAGAACGTTGCCGCAGGTGCAAACCCAATGGACCTTAAACGCGGAATTGATAAAGCAGTTCACGCTATTACCGCAAATCTTGCTGAACATACCAAAGAAGTAGGGAACTCTTCAGAAAAGATCAAGCAGGTAGCTTCAATTTCAGCTAATAACGATGATGTAATTGGGGAATTGATCGCCGAAGCTTTTCAGAAAGTTGGAAAAGATGGTGTAATCACTGTTGAGGAAGCAAAAGGGACTGAAACCCACGTTGATGTGGTAGAAGGAATGCAGTTTGATCGCGGGTATCTTTCTCCATACTTTGTTACCAATAGCGAAAAAATGACTGCCGATCTTGAAGATCCTTATATTTTATTATATGACAAGAAGATCTCTTCTATGAAAGACCTTCTTCCGGTTCTTGAGCCGGTAGCGCAATCTGGTAAACCATTATTGATTATTGCTGAAGATGTTGACGGGGAAGCCCTTGCAACTCTTGTAGTGAATAAGCTTAGAGGTTCCTTAAAGATCGCTGCCGTAAAAGCACCAGGTTTTGGTGACCGAAGAAAAGCAATGCTTGAGGATATTGCAACGCTTACCGGTGGTACCGTAATTTCAGAAGAAAGAGGATTCTCCTTAGAGAATGCAACTCTTGACATGCTGGGTACTGCAGAGAAAGTGGCCATTGACAAAGACAATACTACTGTTGTAAATGGATCTGGAGATAACACTGCCATTAAGGACCGTGTGAACCAGATCAAAGCTCAAATTGAGTCTACCACATCAGACTATGATAAGGAAAAACTTCAGGAGCGTCTTGCAAAACTTGCAGGAGGTGTAGCCGTACTATATGTAGGTGCTGCGAGTGAAGTGGAAATGAAGGAGAAAAAAGACCGTGTGGATGATGCATTAAATGCAACCCGTGCGGCTATTGAAGAAGGAATTGTTGCAGGTGGTGGTGTTGCTTTGGTTCGTGCAAAAACTGCCCTTGTAAATCTTAAAGGTGAAAATGCCGATGAGGAAACAGGGATACAGATTGTAAACAAAGCCATTGAAGCTCCATTGCGTACCATTGTTGAAAATGCAGGTGGTGAAGGTTCTGTAGTGATCAACAAAGTTTTGGAAGGGAAAGATAACTACGGTTATGATGCCAAGTCAAATACTTTTGTAGATATGATGACTGCTGGTATTATTGACCCTAAGAAAGTAACCAGAATTGCACTTGAGAATGCTGCATCTGTTGCCGGAATGATCCTTACTACCGAGTGTGCTTTGATAGATATCAAAGAAGAAGGTGGTGCAGGTATGCCAGGCGGAATGGGCGGCGGAATGGGTGGAATGATGTAGTCCATAGACGTTAGACGTTCACTATACAAAAACCCGCTTCCTGAAGGAAGCGGGTTTTTTCATTATATGCTTTATTCAAAATACTATAATTTAGGTACCTCTTACAATCAATTAGTTACAATCAGGTCTAGGTTCTTGATTCTTGCAGCCCGACTGATCAATGGGGCAGGCGTGGCGATCCTGGTTCTTATCCCTACATTTCTCCTCTGCGAAATTCGAAAGCTCCCTTGCGCAGGTTAATTCCATATTCCACATAGGCCTTGAGGCAGGCCAGGAAATTGGCCCAGCCTTCGGTATTTCCACCAAACCACTCGATCCCGGCTTTGTCCGGCGTCATTTTTCCTTCGGTGATCCTAACAACTGTACTGTCATCTGGCATTTTATGAAGTACCATTTCCACCTGAAGCTTTTTGGCCTTAGCACCTTCCCACATAAATGAAACAAGTTCGTTGGGAACCAGGTTTGTGACCTCAATATTCGCTTCTCCCTCAAATTCCGGAAATTTCCAGCTAAGTTCCTTTCCTTTTTCCATGCGGCCGCTACTTTCAGAAATAAAATAATGTTTCATTTTATCGGGATCAACGATCGCTTCGTAAACTTCCTGAACTGGTTTTTGAATTTGAATAGCTGCCTTAATTTCGAGTTTATCTTTTTGCATTGTTTTAAATTTTGCTTTTTTGAACCTTTCATAAATTTACGCAAATTCAAATAATCAAAATTGTATCTCCCTTTATTTAAATATAAATTTTATATCAGGCCCTAAACGGTGGCTCTGTCCAGATCTTTAATCTCTTTTAAATACTCCCCGGGGAGGATTAGTGTTTTTAAAATTCCATCCAGGTTAAAACCTCTGCTTATTTTATAAAAACCAATCAAAGGACTTATTAAAGAAAAACTCCTCAATGCGAGCAAATCTTTTACCGTGGCAGGGACCAAAAGTGTTTGGGCTTCAATAAGGATCCTGTATCGAACGGGACCTAAATGTTTCCGGTACTGCCGGAACAAATGTTCGGTAAGACCGGAATTTTCCAAATTTTGAGAAAGATGTTCCTCCCTCATTTTCTTCCACACCTCAAAGGTATCAGGCAGGCCTTTCAGCCCCATCAGGCTTCCAACTTCCCGAAATACCTGAAACACCTCCTGCTTTTCTACCCTGCTAAGTTTATGTTCCAGAACTTCAAAGGACCTTATGGAATAATCTATTAGCATAAACAGCACATCTCTGTAGGCCCAATCGGGAATACTGGCACCGCGCTTTTCCTCAACTGCCGCATGTATGTTAGCCATAGCTTCAATGGTACGGTGAGCCGCCGTTCTTTCTGAAAAAACAATCCTTCGGGCATAGGAAACAGTTGAGAATAACCTGCCCAGCGGATCTGCGGGTAGCCTCCCGGTAAAATAAAGCCAGTCAACCGCTTTATTCAGTGCAAATTCTGCGGAGGCACCTGCAAAAATCATGAGAATGGTATCTCCATTCCCCCAGATCTTCCGTACAATTGAGCCTTTTTCTACAAAATATTCCATCTCCTTCATTTTTCCTATACCTAACCAAGGTATGCCTACAAAGACCTTACCCCGGAACATTTATAATTAGATTTCCTTATCTGTTTGTGAAATAATTTTTCATATATCTATTTTATTAAACAATTCTCCCACCCCTAAAGCAGCAATGATAATAAATACCGCCAGGATCATTTTCAAAATTACGGGAACTGAAAATCCTACTAATCTTTTTATAACCGTATCTACGGGTGGAAAATAAATTAAGGAAAGAAGTATTAAAAAAATTCCGAAACCCATATCATTCCCCCAGAATGTATTAATGACACCAATTGCAAACACAGCCAATCCAAACATCCAGCCTATAAGACGAAACAGTAATTGTGAGGGATGCATTTCCTGAGATATTTTCATGTGTACTAATTTAAGTTTGGTATTAAATCCCGAAGATCAAAGGAAAGCCAAAGGTCACTATAATTGCCCAGATAATGTATATGGGCAGGTATCGTGCAATTACGTTTTCTGCTCCCGCGGGATTGGAGTTATTTGAGGTTGCCTGGAGTAATTTGGCGGTAACAAGTATAAGGTTAATAAGAATAAGAAGATTGGCTCCCAATACCGCAATTCGGTTGGGAGTGATACCCCATTCTGATATCCTGAATAATATTGCTGAAAGAGCAATTCCATTTACAAGTATGGTTACTATAGAAAGGAGGATGAGTATGAAAATTTCCGGCTTGCTTTTTTGGGTTTCTGAAGAACCCGCAAGGGAAAAGAAAATTATTGCCATTACCCCTATTAGCAACGCGTTAAAAAGAAGCAGAAATTCCCTGTCATTATAAGGATCTTTTCCCGAATATACCATAGCAACAAGGTAGATAACCAACATTACCAGTACCAGCGGACTAAAAATACGGGCAATTACCGGAGAAACCTTTCCAACCAGATGCGGGTTGGTTTGGGTAAGATATGTTCCCAAAATTGGCACCGCGGGAAGGGCGAAAATTACTATATATTCAAAGTAGAATTCTTCAATGCTAATTCCCAACAGGGAGAAAAGGCCAATGGTTATTCCTGTTAAAATTCCACCTGCAATGCAAATAAGGGCAGAGATTACCAGGAGGTCGCCGTTATACTTTAAGAAACCCAGTCGTTTTTCAAGATGCTTATAATTTGGGCTTACAAATGCGAAGCCTAAAACTCCCCATAAAAGTACAGGCAAGTGTACACAGGCCAGGATAAGTGTATCGCTCTCAGGCACATTGGGAAGGGAATTTATAAAGATAACCCCGGTAAGCAGGGTCCCAATTATAATGAAAATTTTACGGATGCTTATATTATTTTTCCAGGCAAAGTAGGCTGTCAACATGGGGAAAATTATAAACCCAATATTCCGCGGATAAAAAAAGTCCTCCTCCAGCCCTGTGAATGCAGGAATTTTTGCTATTAAACCGGCACATAGCGATGCTATAATAATAAACAGGAGATCCTTGCCCTCACCCCACTTAATTTCATCGCTTTGGTAATTTAACCTTTCATTCCAGAAATTGGCAAGTGTTCCTTCCTTGAGATCCTGCGATAAGGCATTGAACTCATTTCTGAATTTGGTTTTGTTAGTCCGGTAAAGTCTCTCCAGTTTCCCGGGATCATTCAGATTGATTATTATTTGATCTTTCATAATTTGGATTTTAAATGTGTTTATTAATTTTCATTTGTTATTTGTAAAAGCTTTTTCTAATTCCTAGAAACACTAATTAGAGTTTCTGAAAAGTACTTTGAGTTTCAAAGTGTTTATATAAAAAAAATACCCCTCCTATTTTTGCGATTTAATTAATTTTTCCAGGGCTGTAATATGCTCCTCAAATGCTTTTTTTCCCTGTTTTGTTATAAAATACCGGGTATTGGGTTTTCGGTCTATAAATGTTTTATTAACTCCAATATATTCTTCTTTTTCCAATGCCTTAATATGGCTTGCCAGGTTGCCATCTGTTACATCAAGGTATTCTTTGAGGGCCGTAAAATCAAGCGTATCATTTACTGCCAGGGCAGCCATAATACCTAAACGAACCCTGCTTTCAAAGGCCTTGTTTAAATCATCAATGAAATTCTTCATTTTTCGTACTTCAGGTGCATTAGAATACCGTACACTATGTGCATTAATCCAAAGCCAACTGCCCAAAGTAAAAGACCTAATTCTATAAAATAAAATGCCAATAAGCCTAAAATAACTTGAACAATACCCAGGGATTTAATTTCTTCAAAGGTAAATTTACTTGCATTTACAAGCGCCAGCCCATAAAAGATGAGGCTCGCCGGAGCGAGGAAACCGTAAAGACCCTTAGAGATAAGTATTAAAATAAAAACTCCGCCGGTAATTAGTGGTATAGCCATGTTAATTACCAACCTCCTCGCAGAAGAATTCCAAAGTTTTTCTCCCTGGTTTCCTGATTTTTTAAGCGAAAATACTATTGCCGTCCCCACTGCCAGAACAAGTACCGTCATGGCTAAAAGAATGAGGCTTTCTACTTCCCTGGTCAATTGTTGCCCGTCCAAAGTGTTTTTAATCAGAGAGCCATTCTCCACATAAAACAATCTAAAGGCTACATACGCTCCTACCAATGCATAAATGCCTGCCATAATTCCGGAAATGCCCGATAGGGATAGGAATTTCGTAGAGCGCTCCATCATAGAGCGTATCTCTGTAAGGTCACGGGAATAGTCCTGTTCTTTTTTCATTTAAAAGTACTTTGCGATTCAAAGTTAAACTAAATTTCTTAAGTTTCAGAAATAACTTCAAAAAAATATTGAAATTTTTGCAGTTCCCTCCGGCACCATATAACAGCCATCTAATATTCCCCGGAAATTTCACGGGAATTTATTTGGGTTCAGGCTCCTCCTTTTCAGTATCCTCCGTATTATTTTCCCTGTACAGTTTTTGGCCAATTTTACCTTCATCTCCCAGCGCCCGGCCTTTGATCAACCAGGCCACCCCAAACACGAACAGTGCATAAGCCTCCAGAACCAGGGTGGAATATTTGAACAAATCCCGCCATTCACTTACAGGCACCATAACTATTAAAAATATAATGGATATACCGCAGAACCTGTAGATATTATTTTCGTTCAGGCTGCTAAGGGGGATATTTTTATTAGGTTTCTGGCCTATTGTGAACACATTGATCGCAAGGATCGCAAAAACCGCGAAGAGAATTGCTGCAAAACCATAATGAAGCCAACCCAGCCACTCGTAATTATAGGGAATAAGACTATAAACTTTTACCTGATCCAATTCAGGGTTCACGGGAATAAGTGCAACTCCCAAGGCCATTATGCCGGCAATATTGGTAAGCGCCTGATCATTCTTCCAGAAGGAGGGGTTTCCATGGCCTTTATACCTGATAAGGAAAAACCCCACAGCACACAGAGTGCCTGTAAAGATCTCCCGTAAGTTGGTATAGTAATAATGGCTTACAGAAGGTTGAAGCCCGGTATTAAAAAAACTGAAGACTGATAAGATCACCAGGATAACCGGAAGGCTTACCCCCAGGTAACCTATAGCCCTTCTTAACCTGCGATAGGTAAAAACATCATTTCTTTTAAATTTTCCCAATATTATAGGTTAAAGCCCGCAATGAGATTAATTATGGGGCAATTAGGTTCCTTCTAATATAATCTAATTTCCAAAACCAACATCTAATCACTTTTCAATCTATGGGATAATAAATACAGGAAATTTTAATCCTGAAGCCTACCCTGTTAGATTGAGATTATAATAGTTTTTGCCTAATAGCGATAGTTATTTAATATGGCAGATAAAAAGCAATAAGTAAAAATTATAGTATTTTTAGAATATTAATCCATTAAAACCTTCCAGTAATGAAAAATGATCATAACACCTCAGGTAACCACAAAGTCTGGGAAGTAAACGAATCTACCCGATGCCCTTTTATGGGCGGAGCTCTTGATAAAACTGCCGGCAGTGGTACCTCAAACCGCGACTGGTGGCCCAACATGCTTAATCTTACCATATTAAGACAACACTCTGCTCTTTCTGACCCTATGGGAGAGGATTTTAATTATGCGGAAGCATTTAAAAGTCTGGATCTGGCAGCAGTCAAGAAAGACCTTCATGACCTAATGACCGACTCCCAGGACTGGTGGCCGGCAGATTATGGCCATTATGGCCCGCTTTTTATTCGTATGGCCTGGCATAGTGCGGGAACATACCGTATAGGAGATGGCCGCGGAGGGGCCAGTTCAGGTTCCCAGCGATTCGCACCTCTTAACAGTTGGCCAGATAATGCAAACCTTGACAAAGCCCGACTTCTACTGTGGCCTATTAAACAAAAATATGGCCGAAAGATCTCCTGGGCAGATCTTATGATATTAACCGGAAATGTGGCCCTGGAATCTATGGGATTAAAACCTTTTGGATTTGGTGGTGGCCGGGAAGATATCTGGGAGCCCGAAGAAGATATTTACTGGGGCTCTGAAGGAGAATGGGTATCCAACAAAGAACGCTACTCTCACGGGGACACTTTAGAAAATCCCCTTGGTGCATCCCATATGGGCCTTATATATGTAAATCCTGAAGGTCCCAACGGAAATCCGGATCCTCTGGGAGCTGCACACGATATAAGGGAGACTTTTGGCCGTATGGCGATGAATGATTATGAAACTGTGGCCTTAATTGCGGGAGGCCATACCTTTGGAAAAACCCATGGGGCAGCAGATCCTGTAGAGAATGTGGGTGTTGAGCCTGCAGGGGCCTCTATAGAAGAAATGGGGTTGGGTTGGAAAAATAAATTTGGGACAGGAAATGCAGGCAGTACTATAACAAGTGGTATCGAAGGCGCATGGACCCAAACACCTACCAAATGGAGCAACAGTTTCTTTGACAATCTTTTCAATTTTGAATGGGAATGCCATAAAGGGCCGGGTGGCGCTTACCAGTGGAGACCCAGTAATAATGCAGGCGCAGGCACAGTTCCCGATGCTCATGACCCGGCTATTAAACATGCGCCCTTTATGCTTACTACAGATATCGCGCTACGGGAAGACCCTGAATATTTAAAGATCTCTAAACGCTTCCATGAAAATCCGGAAGAGTTTGCTGATGCTTTTTCCAGGGCCTGGTATAAGTTAACGCATAGAGACATGGGGCCGGTTTCAAGATATCTTGGGCCTGAGGTTCCTGCAGAAGAATTGATCTGGCAGGACCCAATCCCAAAAGTAGACCACGACCTGGTTGATGATAAGGACGTAGCGCGACTTAAAGATATGATCCTTGATTCCGGCTTAACAGTCTCACAACTGGTGTCTACCGCCTGGGCTTCTGCATCTACTTTTAGAAATTCAGATAAGCGCGGGGGGCCAATGGTGCCAGAATTCGCCTGGAACCCCAAAGACATTGGGAAGTGAACAATCCGCCACAGTTACAGACGGTTCTCATGAAACTGGAGGAGATCCAGGAGGAATTCAACAGTGCTCAAACCGGTAATAAAAAGGTTTCAATGGCAGATCTTATTGTGCTGGGAGGCTGTGTAGCTGTAAAAAAAGCTGCCAAAGACGCGGGATTTGACATAGGAGTTCCGTTTAATCCCGGCCGCACTGATGCTGTGGAAGAACAAACAGACGCCGAGGCATTTGAACCGCTGGAGCCTAATGGTGACGGTTTCAGAAATTATGCGAGAAACAGGGATCATATTAAGGCTTCTGCTGAAGAAAGATTGGTAGACAAAGCGCAGTTATTATCATTAACTCCGCCGGAAATGACCGTGCTTATTGGAGGAATGCGGGTGCTTGACACCAATTGGGACGGCTCTAAACACGGAGTTTTCACAGATCGTCCGGGGCAACTCTCCAATGATTTCTTTGTAAACCTTTTGGATATGCGCACTACCTGGAAGGCAAAAACAAATACCCAGAATATTTTTGCGGGCAGTGACCGGCATACGGGCGAGCAAAAATGGACGGGTACCAGGGTAGATCTCATCTTTGGGTCAAATTCTGAACTCAGGGCGCTGGCCGAAGTCTATGCTTTGGAAGACTCCAGGGAGAAGTTTGTGAAAGATTTCGTGAAGGCTTGGGTAAAGGTGATGAACCTTGACCGTTTTGACCTTAAAAATTAAATAAAACTGCAAAGAATAAAGTAGGCGGGCCGGAAACGAGCCCGCCTTTTTTTTTGCAGAGGATCCTTCCGAGGATCCTAATAAAATTTTCAAAACCCGCAGAACCTTTAAATTTTCAGCAAAAAAAAACCATCCTGAAATTCCGGATGGTTTTATAATTCAATTTCAATTGTAATTTTTAAGAAACAGCCTTCAGTTTGCTAAGGGTGGAATGGTTTAACTGGTCCTCCGCATATTGCTTATCTACCACCAGTTTTTTCACATCGCCTTCAGGCATTT
The DNA here is from genome assembly GCF_007993795.1 of Antarcticibacterium arcticum. Classification (GTDB taxonomy): domain Bacteria; phylum Bacteroidota; class Bacteroidia; order Flavobacteriales; family Flavobacteriaceae; genus Gillisia; species Gillisia arctica. The sequence goes on from NZ_CP042476.1 coordinate 2,235,776, forward strand.
CAAACATGGCATCTGTAAGTATGGCTTCACACAAAGAACGCAGACCCCTTGCCCCCAACTTATATTCTATAGCCTGGGTAACAATATAATCCAAAGCCTCTTCTGTGATCTCAAACTCAATATCGTCCATCTCAAAGAGTTTTTGATATTGCTTGATAATCGCATTCTTAGGTTCTGTAAGAATAGCCCGCAGAGTATGCCTGTCCAGCGGATTCATATATGTAAGCGCAGGTAAACGCCCTATGATCTCAGGGATAAGGCCGTAATCTTTTAAATCTTTCGGGATAATATATTGCAGCAAATTGGTTCTTTCAACTTTGGCATCGCTAATAGAAGCGCTAAAACCAACAGCCTGCATATTCAGGCGTTTGCTAATATTCCTTTCAATCCCGTCAAATGCCCCACCGGCTATAAAAAGAATATTCTCTGTATCTACTTCTATAAATTTCTGGTCCGGATGCTTTCTTCCTCCTTTTGGCGGAACATTCACAGTAGTACCTTCCAGTAATTTTAAAAGTGCCTGCTGTACACCTTCTCCCGAAACATCACGGGTAATGGAAGGATTGTCGCTCTTGCGGGCAATTTTGTCTATTTCATCTATAAATACGATCCCGTGCTGGGCTTTTTCAACATTATAATCTGCCGCCTGCAGCAATTTGGTCAAAATACCCTCTACATCCTCTCCTACATACCCAGCTTCAGTCAAAACCGTAGCATCTACTATTGCCAGAGGCACATTTAGCATTTTCGAAATGGTTTTGGCCATAAGGGTTTTTCCGGTACCGGTTTCCCCTACCATTATGATATTGCTCTTCTGTATCTCAATATCATCTTCGCTTTTAGGTTGCAACAAACGCTTGTAGTGATTATAAACCGCCACGCTCATAACCTTTTTGGTAGCTTCCTGCCCTATAATATATTCGTCTAAAAAAGCTTTGATTGCCTTAGGTTTGCTAAGCATAAGATCTGCCGATAGTTCCTTAGCTTCGCCCTGTTTAGATTCTTCCAATACAATTCCATGCGCCTGCTCTATACACTTATCGCATATATGCGCATCAAGGCCTGCAATTAATAAATTGGTCTCCGGCTTTTTTCTTCCACAAAAAGAACATTCTAAATCATCTTTCGCCATAATCATTTTTTTTGTCCGGAACTTAATGCTCCTGCTCCCGTGTTGCCATTTTCACTTTCAAAAATCAGCAAGCCACAGGATTCAAAATCTGTACTATTTTAGTCGTATTCCCTTTTCGGCCTTTCAGTATAACCTGTCAGGCCCCGGGGAAAGTGTTTAAATTCTATTTAATCCCTGGTCAAAACCTCATCGATCATGCCATATTCCTTGGCGCGATCTGCTTTCATCCAGAAATCCCTGTCACTGTCTTCTTCTATTTTTTCAAAAGGCTGGCCGGTATGTTTTGCAATAATATCATAAAGTTCCTTTTTAAGGCTTATGATCTCTCTTGCAGTGATCTCTATATCACTGGCCTGTCCCTGGGCACCGCCCATTGGCTGATGTATCATTACTCTGGAATGTGGCAGTCCGCTTCGTTTTCCTTTGGTACCTGCGCATAAAAGCACGGCTGCCATGGAGGCTGCCATTCCCGTACAAATCGTGGAAACATCGGGTTTTATGAACTGCATAGTATCATAAATTCCCAAACCTGCATAAACACCTCCACCCGGAGAATTAATATAGATCTGGATATCTTTAGAAGAATCTGTACTTTCAAGGAACAACAGCTGCGCCTGGATTATATTTGCAACTTGGTCATTTACCTGGGTGCCAAGAAAAATGATCCTGTCCATCATTAACCTTGAAAAAACATCCATGGCCACTGCATTCATCTGGCGCTCCTCGATAATATTCGGGGTCATGCCTACCGGATTCATGCTGCTTATTATCTTATTATAATAATTGCTATTTATACCCCTGTGCTGGGTGGCATATTTTTCGAATTCTTTCCCGTAATCCATAGCGTTTCTATTCTGTATTTAAGTAAATAAGGCGTTACCCCTATTGGTTTAACGCCTTAAAGATATGTATTAATTTTTATAATGTCTACTTATAGATCTCTTTAACAAAGTCCTCATAAGTCACTTCTTTTTCTTCAAGTTTGATATTCTCTTTGTAGAAATTAAGCAACTTTTCGTTCATTAACTGCTCAGATAAACGCTTTACTTCCTCCTGGTTGGAAAGCACCCTGGCAGCGATGTCTTCCAGTTCTTTATCTGAAGGGTTCATCTGGCCAAACTGTGCCATTTGCTCACGAATCCTGTCCATTGCGAAACTTTTAAGGTCCTCAAACTTAACTTCCAGTTTGTTCTCTCTTATCAATTTTCCTTCAATAAGCTGAAAACGAAGACCGGTCTCACTCTTTTCATATTCTTCCTTTGCTTCCTCTTCAGTCAATGGCTTTTCACCTACGGTGCGTATCCATTTTTGAAGAAAGTTCTTTGGAAGGTCAAATTTATTGTTCTCGATCAAAGATTCGGTCACATCATTCAGCAATTGCTGGTCACTTTGCTGCTTGAACTGCTTTGCTGCATCTTCCTTAATTTTTTCCTTAAGCTCGTCTAAAGATTTTACCTCATCTTTCCCAAACAGCTTATCAAACAATTCCTGGTTAAGCTCGGCAAGTTCCTGCTTGTTTATCTCGTTAATAGTGAACTCTACAGGTATATCAAGGCCATGGGCTTTATCGTGTTCAACATGAAGAAAATCCATTAACTGGTGGTCATCTTCAAAAAGCCCTTTTGTTTTCAGGCTTATAGTATCTCCAACTTTTGCACCTAAAAATTTCTCAAGGTTCTTCTTACCTTTTAATTTTTCAAGGGGAAGCGAAGTCTTGCTCTCAATCCCTTCGGCTTCATTTATAAAAGTTCCCGCAACTACATCTCCTTCTTCAGCAACTTCTTTGGTAACCAGTTTTCCGTATTGTTTTTGAATATGGGTGATCTGGTTATTTATCATTTCTTCCCCGGCAACTATCTTATAATGAGTTATGGGTTTCTTATTGTCAAGACTTACCTCAAATTGTGGTGAAAGCCCAAGTTCAAACTCAAAAGTATAATTTTCACAATCCCAGTCAAAGTTCTCCTGCTCCTTAGGCAGTGGATTTCCAAGAACGTCCAGTTTTTCTTCGGTAAGATATTTATTAAGTGCATCCTGTAACAACTTGTTCACCTCATCTACCAATACAGCTTTTCCGTATTGTTTCTTTACCATCCCCATTGGAACATGTCCTTTTCTAAATCCGGGAATATTGGCATTTTTACGGTAATCCTGAAGGATCTTTTCAACTTTGCCACTATAATCTTCTTTTGCGATATCTACTTTCACAACCGCATTCAAATCATCAATATTCTCTCTGGTAATATTCATCTTAACTTGTTATAAAAATTGGAGTGCAAAAGTACATATTTTTTGTTTGTGCACCAAGTTTCAAATTGCTGAATTACAGCTGTGTTCTAATCTTCCGGCAGAATTGAGAACAGGAGCGATTGCACAATTGAGAGCAAAAGGCTGAAAATAAGTGCAACCCAGAATCCGTCTACATTAAAGCCCGGAATAAAAGCATCTACCAGGAGAATTATAACCGCATTGATCACCAGTAAGAATAACCCGAAAGTTATAATGGTAACCGGCAAGGTGAACAATACCAGGATAGGCTTAACAATTAAATTTAAGAGTGCAAGGACAATAGCTACAATTATGGCAGTACCGTAACTTGCCACGGCAACCCCGGGAAGAAATTTTGCAAGCAAAACCACCACAACGGCGGTTAGGAGTAATCTAATAATAAATCTCATAATATGTTTTTTGGTTAGGTTGAAAACAAAAATGCAAAAAAAACGCCGGACAGGTCCGGCGTTTAACATTTTTAAAAGGAATTATTACTGCACATCATTGCTCAGGGTAATTGTACCGTAATTTCCAATGTTTACCTGTGGCACCGTAGCACCGTAAGTTGCGTTAATTCCTTCAATAATAGCATTAGCTACTGCGGCATAACCCCTGGGAGTGGGATGAACCCCATCCAGTGAAAATGCGCCGCCGGTTACAAAAGTCGAGGTAAGTGTTCCCGCATCATAGGGGATTCCTTCATTGGCGAGTTGATTAAGCAACTCCATTGCATCTATATACACCAGGCCTTTGGCACTAGCCAGGGCCTCAATAGTTTCATTATATGCGGCTGTGGCGGTGGCAATATTTTCCAATTCCTCACTATCCAAAACATCTTTATCATCTATACCACTTACCGCATTAAGTACTAGTTGTGCCTGTGCCTGTGAAGGCTGGCCTCCCTGCTGTAATATTCCCAATACCTGTATAACTTCCGGGGAAAGGACTACAGATCCATACCCCTGTGCCAGGGCAGTCTGGTCTATGGTAAGTACCAGCAATTCCTCTTGTGTCATCTGGCGAAACCCAAGGGGATTGGCCTGTGTAACGGGCACATCAATAATAAACCTGTTGGGACCCGCATTAAAACTTATTGCATATTGTGCAGCAAGTGCCTGCGCCTGAGGCGCGGGAACACCCTGGGCAATCAATCCTTGGGTAAATATTCCAGCAACCGCCTGGAAAAATCCGGTAAGATTTGCAGCGGTAGCCGCATCCAGAACAAGGGCATTATTGGGGATAGTCGTAAAATACGGTACTGAAGTTACATCCGGAATATTGATCAATACCCCTTCAGCACCCGTAGCGGTAAGGGCATTTACCATTTGGGAATATACTCCTGCAAATACTGTAGGATCTGTAATATCATTAGTTCCATAAGTGGAAGGGTCCGGATTCCCGGTTTGGTCTGTTCCTGCTCCCCCGTTGGTAGCATAGCCTAAAACATCATTATTCCCTATCCACAGTGTGAAAAAGCTTGGATTTTGTGCCAGTGCATCTGCAAGAACTGTAGTGGAAGGAGATGATGCAAACCTCACAAAATAAGGATTGGCAGTACCCGTGGCTACCCCGGCAATATTTCCGTAATCTGGGGTTACCAGGTGGTAACTTTTGGCCCCGGGGGTTCCCATATTGTTAAATGGGCCACTTAAAATATTTGAGATTTCTGTAGTGGCCTGCCCGCTATACACCCGGGGTGATGGATTCCCACCCGGACCTACAGCAAGAACCCTGCGGTTTGAGGTTATTTGATTACCCCCGGCCAGCAACCCGCCGGCATTATCGGCCATTAATGGCTGGGTGAAAGCGTTTGTCTGCTGTACTTTTGCAAATTGCCCGGCAAGAATGTTGGGATATGAATTTTCCTGACCTGTTATATAAAGGGCCCCGTCCGCATACCCAGCGGTTAATGAATTCCCTAGTGCAACATAGGTTGAAAAATCGGCCCCACCTGCCGTGTAATATCCGGATTCATCAATAGGATTTTGCAGTTCCGGCTCACAGGCCAGAAACCCCAACGCTATTACCGGTAAATATTTGAAATATTTTATCATCGTAAATGGTATGTTTTATAATTTATAAGTTACTCCCAGGCCAGGAACAAAAGCACTTGACTTGTAGGTTCCACCAAAGGGCACCGCGACTCCATTCTCAAAATAATAATCATAGGATGCATTTGTTTCAGCAAAACGTATGAAGAGAAAAGAAGCGTCTACTGCAAATTTATCGCTAAGGTTCAGGGAAAGACCTCCTGTGAACCCCTGGGAATCATTCCGCGGGGTCTCGGGGGCAAAATAACCTTCCTGCACCGGGGATTCATCATAGTAATACCCCGCCCGTAGCGTAAAAAGAGAGCTGGCATCATATTGAATTCCAAATCTATAAATGGAAGCATCTTTATAATTTCTATCGTTTTGAGAATCAGGGATGGCAGGGTTTGCAAAATCAATGTCCAGGGAATCATATACACTCCATAAGGTTTGATTTATATCAAAGGCAAAAAGCCATTTCTCATGGAACTGGTAAGATAATCCTACGCTCACTTCGGCAGGCAGGGGTAGAGCTGCGTTAAAGGTTGTATTTTGAAATGGTGTTAAAGGAGAATTTGGCACATTCGAAAAGGTGGCATCACCATCTTCTGCCTCCAGAATGATCTCTGAACGATAATTGAACCCAATCCTGAATTTATCAGACGGTGAAAACATCATACTTCCGGACCATCCCCAGGCACTTACCCCGGTCGCGTCAACTGTAACGTTACTGCGGTTCCCGTCAATATCTGTAAGGGTACGGTTTAGATTCCGGTTAAAGTTCACCCCACCGGTAACATAAATGGGACCACCTCCAATGCTGAAATATTCTGAAAGTTTTATTGAAGCTACAGGTTGAATATATATTGCCTGAAGGTCCATATTATTTACCAGGTGCGAACCTACCCAGTCATCTTCCCAAACTACTGTGCTCCCGTATGGGGTATATACACTTAAGCCAAGGCTTAACCAGTCATTCATTTTATAGGAAGCATACAGGTAAAAAGGCGTCCCAACAGGGCTATCTGCCCGTGAGATGTCACCAAACTGTTCATTTTGATATACCACATCTGAAAATACAGCGCTCACCCCGGCGCTAACATTCAGGCGGTTTTCAAGATATACCAGCCCCGATGGATTAAAAAAGCCCAGCTCGGCACTGTTTACCACCGCGACCCCAGTATGTCCCATGGCCAATGCGCGCTGGCCCTGTAAACTCACACGATATCCCCCGGCATAGGTCACAGCAGTTGCTAACGTCATTAACGTTAGTAATAAAATTTTTCTCATAACAGATTTGGTTTTTTGGATGCTTAGAATAAAAATGGAATGCTCAAATTTACCATAATATCCATATTTGACAAGGTTTCCCGTGAAATATTATGCATACATAGTAAATTTTAACGGAATTATATGAATTGCATAACCCCGTCGTAAAACTCATTCATTTTCTCGGCATGCACCCAATGACCTGCACCGGAGATTGCAAGGATTTCAGCCTTAGGAAAGTGCAGTTTAATAAGCGGTTCATCTTCTTCAGTGATGTAACCGGAAGATCCACCTTTAATGAAAAGCACCGGCCCTTCATATTTAAAGCCCGTTGTGAGCGGCTCACCTACTCTTTCAATATTGTCCTTAAGAACCGGAAGATTTAAGCGTAATACAAGTTTGTCTTTTTTCCTGTATAAATTCTTTAAAAGAAACAAACGAACTCCGGCGTTTTTAATAAACTTTGCAAGAAAATCCTCCGCCTCTCCTCTGGATGTAAAGGTTTCCTTATCCAAAGCGGTAAGTCCCTCAAGGATCTCATCGTGATGCGGGGGGTAGTATTTTGGGCTTATATCAACCACAATAAGCTTATGAATTAGCCCGGGACTGGTGGATGCCACGTGCATAGCAACTTTCCCACCCATTGAATGTCCCAGCAGGATTATATCTTCCAGGTTGTGAGTTTTGCAATAATTTACCACATCGCCCGCCATTGCTTCATAGTTCATTTCATCTGTATGCGGGCTGCGGCCGTGGTTACGCTGGTCCAGAAGATGTACTTCAAATCCCGCATCGGCAAATTTATTACCCAGGGTCTTCCAGTTATCGCTCATTCCCAGGAACCCGTGCAGGATTACAAACGGGCGGCCCTCTCCCTGTATTACTGAATGTAATTCTACCATTACTTCAAGAGTTTTAAATATTTTTGAATGGTGACCTCGAGCCCCATATACAATGCTTCGGTAATTAATGCATGGCCTATAGAAACCTCAAGTAATCCCGGCACCTGCTCTTTAAAATATCGAATGTTGTCCAGGGAAAGATCGTGCCCGGCATTCACACCTAGTCCCAGGGCTGTGGCTTCCCGGGCACAATCTGCATACACTTTTACAGCATCTTTGTTACCAAGAGCGTACTGGTGGGCATAGGCTTCGGTATATAATTCAATACGCTTGGTTCCCGTTTCAAAGGCAGGTTCCACCTGGCGAACATCGGGATCCAAAAAAATGGAAGTGCGAATGCCGTTTCGGTTAAATTCTGCGATCACTTCTTTTAAAAAGCCTTTATGTTTAATTGTATCCCACCCGGCATTTGAAGTTATGGCATCTTCAGCATCCGGTACCAGGGTTACCTGCTCCGGTTTTACTTTAAGCACCAGATCTATAAATTTGGGTACGGGATTGCCTTCAATATTGAATTCGGTTTTTACAACCGGCTTCAGGTCCAAAACGTCCTGATACCGTATGTGTCTTTCATCTGGCCGGGGATGAACGGTAATCCCCATGGCACCAAAAGATTCAATATCTTTCGCTACCTTTATAAGGTCCGGCACGTTCCCGCCACGGGCATTTCTTAAAGTGGCAATTTTGTTGATATTTACACTTAAGTGAGTCATTATATTTTGGTTTGAATTAACAAAAATACAAAGATGAAGGGGCCTTAATGAATTTTATTTTAATTAATTTGCATAAAAACGGGGTGGAATAATGAGCATTGAAAGTTACATTCTTAACGAGGTTGAAATTTGTCACCTGGGAGATAAGATAGGCGATCTTCAAAAGATCTTTAATGAATTTACCTATTCTCATCTTCCCATAGAGAATGACGGGGTATACCTTGGCTGTATCTCAGAGAATGACATTCGCAGTTTTGAACCTGAAAAAACTGTTGCCCAGTATCAATATACCCTTTCAGGATTTTTTGCCAGGGAAGATGACCATTGGCTTGAAACCCTGCAAACCTTTGCCCTTAACCAGGCAAACCTTCTTCCCGTTTTGTCTCACGAGAACAAATACCTGGGATATCTGGAATTGAACGATATCCTCAATTGCTTTAACGAGACTTCCTTTTTAAATGAGTCCGGCGGGATTATAGTACTGGAAAAAGGGGCACGTGATTATTCCTTCAGTGAAATAGGGCAGATCATAGAATCTCATAATGCAGCGCTGTTGGGGGTATTTATTTCTTCCAAAGAAAATGACATTACCCAAATCACCATAAAATTAAACACTTCCGGCATTAATGAGATCCTGCAAACCTTCCGGCGGTATGGCTATACAGTGGTTTCAGAACATCAGGAAGACAGCTATAACCGAAACCTGGAGGACCGCTCTCAATACCTTGACAAATACCTTAACATATAATCAATGAAAGTAGGGATCTACGGGCAATTTTATCATGCAGATTCAGGAAGGTATATCGAGGAACTTCTAACCGCTCTGGACCGCGAAAACATAAACGTGGTCATAGAAAAGAATTTTCTTAGTCTTATCCAGCTCAACAAAACAGTAAAAAGAGAGTACAGCCATTTCAGCACTTTTGAGGAACTGGATTCATCTTATGACCTGTTCTTTAGCATTGGCGGAGACGGGACCATTCTTAAATCCATCAATTATATACGGGACCTTAATATCCCTATTTTGGGTATTAACACCGGAAGACTTGGTTTTCTTGCCACAATTCAAAAAGAAGAAATAGAGGCGACCATCTCCTCTATTTTAAAAAAGGAGTACAGTATATCGCCAAGAACGGTGTTACGCATTGAAACCACTCCCGGCAGTGATGAAATTGGAGAAAATAATTTCGCCCTTAATGAAATAGCGGTAAGCCGGAAGAACACCACCTCCATGATCACCGTGGAAACATGGCTCGATGACCAGTGCCTCACATCTTATTGGGCAGATGGATTAATAATTTCTACCCCTACAGGATCTACCGGTTATTCCCTAAGCTGTGGCGGGCCTGTAATTGTACCTACCACCAATGCGTTGGTGATAACCCCAATTGCCCCGCACAACCTCAACGCCCGGCCTTTGGTGATCCAAGATACTACAACCATTAAATTAAAGGTATCCGGAAGGGAGAATTTTTTCCTGGTATCGATGGATTCCCGCATAGCAACCTTAAGCAATGACACTCTAATAACCATTAAAACTGCCCCTTTTAAAATAAGTATGGTAGAGTTACATAAAGACAGCTTTCTACAAACCCTGAGAAAAAAGTTATTATGGGGTGAGGACCGTAGAAATTAAACAATAAAACCCTGCAATTTTTGTTTATAAGCTTAGACAAACCCGCTCAAATTATTGTGGGGCAAACATTATTGTTATATTTGCAAACTTTTGAAAATCTATGAGGCACCTGATTTTAGTAATTTTATTGTTTGCCTGCTCCAAAGCCGCCATTGCACAAATGTTTGAAGTAGGACCCTTTATAGGAGGTGCAAATTACATAGGAGACGTGGGAAACACTACATACATAAATCCAAACGGCCTGGTTGTGGGGGTATTTCGAAATGGAACCGTAGCCCACGGCACAGTTTCAGGCTTAGCCTGTTGTATGCAGAAATTAGTGCCGATGACGCAAAATCTACCCAGATAATGCGGAAACAACGCGGCTATTCATTTAATAATCATGTTGCGGAAGCCTCACTTGGCCTGGAATTCAATTTTTACGAATTTGACCTTTCAGAACCTGACCAGCAAAGCACACCATACCTATACACCGGGATCACCTATTTCAATTCCCGGCACCATTACCTGAGTGCCGACAGGCCTGCCCGCGGGACTTTAGAGCCGCAGGGGGACAACTGGGAGTTCTCCATTCCCATGGTCTTTGGTTTTAAGCAAACCCTTAGCCAGCGCATTATAGGCGCCATAGAAATAGGGGCGCGTTACACGTTTACAGATAATATGGACGGGAGCAATCCGCAGGAACTTTTGGGCCGCAGGGACCCGCCCCGGGAATTCGGGAATGTAAATACATCAGATTGGTATGTTTTTTCAGGAGTAAGTCTTACGTTTACATTTGGAAGAAAACCTTGTTACAGTCATTTTTAAAAAACCATGTTCAAAGAAAAATTAAACCTTAAAAACCTCCCCAAACATATCTCCATCATCATGGATGGAAATGGGCGCTGGGCTAAACAGAAAGGCTTCCTGAGAGCTTTTGGACATGAAGAAGGCACCAAAGCCGTACGGGATGTAGTTGAGGGCAGTGCTGAACTTGGTATTAAATTCCTTACCCTTTACGCTTTTTCTACTGAAAACTGGAACCGTCCAAAACGGGAAGTTGATACGTTAATGCGCCTTTTGGTTTCCTCTCTTAAAAAGGAGATCAAAACCTTGATGGAAAACAACATACGTCTAAAGGCAATTGGCAATCTTGACAGTCTCCCTAAAAAAGCCCAAAAAGAGCTGCAGGAAGTAATGACCAAAACCGAAGCAAACCAGAGAATGACCCTTACCCTGGCCCTTAGTTACGGCTCCCGTGAAGAATTGATGCATATGGTTCGGGATATAAGTGAAAAAGTAAAAAATAACGAAATTTCCCCGGAAGCTATTGATGAATCAATTATAAATCAGCATCTTTACACCCAAAATTTACCAGACGTAGATCTGGTGATTCGCACCAGTGGGGAACAACGCATTAGTAATTTTTTATTGTGGCAAATAGCCTACGCTGAATTGTATTTTACACCAATATTATGGCCGGATTTTCGACGGGAAGATCTGTACGAGGCCATTTATAATTATCAAACCAGAGAACGAAGATTTGGAAAAACCAGTGAACAGATTAGTTAATACCCGCATGTCAAAAAGAATACTCAGCCTTCTGGCCTTTTGTTTTTTATATACCCTCTCATTTCAGGCACAGGATCTTCCACTTGGACAGGGCAAAAAATATACGATAGGAAAAATTGAAGTTACCGGAATGGTTAGCTACAATGAGCAAACCGTAGTCGCCTTTACAGGCCTTAAACCGGGAGAAGAAATATTTATACCCGGAGACCGGCTAAGTAAAGTACTTAAAAAGCTGTGGGATCTCAACCTTTTTAGCGATATCAATTTTTACATCACCAATGTGGAAGGTGATGTGGCAGACCTTGAACTGGAGATCACCGAAGTTCCCGAACTTGCTGAAATTCGCCTTCAGGGAGTAAAAAAGAAAAGTGCCCGCGAAGAGCTTATCAAGGAAAATAATCTAACCCCGGGGGTAAAGGTTACAGAAAACCTTATTACAACTACTAAAAACTACATTGAGAACAAGTACCGCAAAGACGGCTTCTTCAATTCAAAAGTAGCCATAAACACCATTCCCGTTGAAGATACCACGGGGATCAACAAGGTGAACATGGTGGTAAATGTGGACCAGGGGGAAAAAGTAAAGATCTCAGAAATTGCCTTTACAGGTAATGAAATGTTCAGCGATGCGAGACTGCGAAGGGCCATGTCCAAAACCAAGGAAAAGAATTTTTTCAGGGTATGGAAGCGCTCTAAATTTATTGCCGATGAATATGAAGCCGATAAGGAAAAGATCATAAACAAGTACAAGGAAAAAGGTTACAGGGATGCGCGTATAGTTTCAGATACCCTTATAAGAAAAGACGCTGAAACAATTGCACTTCAAATAAAACTGGAAGAAGGCCGCAAACACTATATTGGAAATATCGATTTTATAGGAAACACTGTTTATACAGACCAAATGCTTTCAATGGCCTTGGGAATCTCTAAAGGAGATGTTTACAACGGTGTACTTCTTAAAGAAAGGATTGCAGATCCAGGGAATCCAGATGCGCAGGACCTTTCCAACCTATACAAGAATAACGGGTACCTTTTCTCCCAGATCAATCCTGTAGAAACCCGTGTTTACAATGATACTATAGACTTTGAAATAAGGATCATTGAAGGAAAAGAAGCCTACTTTAACAACATAAGCGTAGTAGGAAATGACAAGACCAAAGACCACGTAATTTACAGGGAACTAAGAACCCAGCCGGGCCAGAAATACAGCCAGCAAAACGTTATAAGAACCCTTAGGGAACTTGGACAATTAGGTTTCTTTGACGCTGAACAAATAAGCCCCGATTTCCAGAATGTTGACCCTAACAGCGGTACACTGGATATGCAATATTCTGTTGTGGAAGCGGGTGCCAGCCAGATTGAATTACAGGGTGGTTATGGCGGCGGTGGTTTCATTGGAACCCTTGGTTTATCTTTTAACAACTTTTCCCTTTCCGGGATCTTTGATAAAGAAGCTTATAAACCATTACCAATGGGTGACGGCCAAACGCTTTCATTAAGAGCCCAGGCCAGTATTTTCTACCAAACTTACAGTTTATCTTTTATAGAACCATGGTTAGGTGGTAAGAGACGGGTAAGTTTATCTACCTCCTTTTCTTACACCCGTCAATTTTTCTTTGATCAAATAAGGAGAAGGGCAGACAGGTCCAGAAGTTTTGATATCCTTGGTGTAAATGTAGGTCTTGCAAAAAGACTTAGATGGCCAGATGATTATTTTACACTTTCACAGGCAGTTGGTTTCCAGAGATATGACCTTAACAACTACCAGACGGGACTTTTCACCTTCCCTGACGGTTATTCAAACAACTTAACCTATACATTGGGATTAAGCCGGGACAGCCGGGGTATTAACCCAATATTCCCAACTTATGGATCTGAATTTGCAATTACTGCCAAGTTCACTCCTCCTTATTCCTTATGGAACGGGGTAGATTATCCAAATCTTGACCAGCAAAGGGAATTCCAGAGAGAAGATGCGAACGGTAATCTTATAAACGCCCAGGGCTTCAGGTTAAGACCGGGAGAAGAGCCAATTGGCGATCAGGGTAAAATTGACCAGGAAAAATTCAAGTGGCTGGAATTCTATAAAGTGAAATTTAAAGGATCCTGGTTTACAACCCTTAAGAACTTTGGCGGCAACAGCAATTTGGTTCTTAGGCCAAGTGTTGAACTTGGTTTCCTTGGAGCCTATAACAATGAGCGTGGAATTCCACCTTTTGAAAGATTCTTCCTTGGAGGAGACGGGCTTGGAGCATTTAGTCTGGACGGCAGGGAAACCGTAGCGCTTAGGGGGTATCCAAACCAATCTGTAGTGCCATTGGACAGAACCAGTATAAGCCGTGAGACCAACCAGGATGGTGCGGTGATCTATAACAAATACTCACTGGAATTAAGGTTCCCTATTACCTTGAAACCTATGGCCTCTATTTATGCATTGGCATTTATGGAAGGTGGAGCCTCTTATGACAATTTTAGAGACTTTAATCCGTTTCAATTAAACAGGTCCGCCGGTGCCGGATTGCGAATTTTCATGCCGCAGTTTGGATTGCTTGGTATCGATTTTGGATATGGGTTTGACCCAGTTCCGGGAAGTGTTGGACCTAATGGATGGGAAACTCACTTTATAATCGGGCAGCAGTTTTAATTTGGCACGATTATTTCTAATATCAAAAATATGAAACGCCAATTTCTTATTCTTGCAATAATTTTTGGAGGTGTTGCATCACAGGTTCAGGCCCAAAAGCCTAACAGGATTGCCTACATTGATATGGAATACATTCTCGCAAATGTCCCCGAATATCAGGAAGCTTCGGCTCAACTCGATCAAAGGGTATTGCAGTGGAAAAATGAATTGGAAACAGATCAAAAGAAAATAGAAAGTCTCAGGATCTCCCTTGAACAGGAAAGGCCTTTGCTTACAAAGGAATTAATAGAGGAAAGGGAAGCCAACATAGAATTTGAAGTTTCAAAGATCGCAGAGTATCAACAAAAACGTTTTGGCACGAATGGTGATTTCATCCTTCAGAAGAAACGACTGATACAGCCAATACAAGATCAGGTTTTTAATGCGCTTCAGGAAATAGGAGAACAAAGAAACTATGATTTCATCTTTGACAGAACGTCTAATGTTGGATTGGTTTTTTCAGCAGAAAGACATAATATAAGTGACCAGGTTTTGAGAATGATCACCAGGGCTGCAGGAAGGGAGCAATTAACTTCCAAGGCAGAGATAAGTGAATTTGACAGGGAAGAGAACCGCACGGTAGAACAGGATGCTGTGGTGAATGAAAGGCAGCAGGCGGCAGAGGCTGTTAAGAATGAAAGAGAAGCCTTAATAGAAGAGCGCAAAAAGGAAAGAGATTCCCTGCGCGCGGCAAAACAAAAGGAATTTGAGGAGCGCCGCGCCAAGATCCTGGAAGAACGCCAGCGAAAGAAAGACAGTATAGAGAATGCACGTAAACAGAAGACAGGAAATAATTAATACCCCAATAAAGCAGAAACATTAAAAATTAACACTAAACCCTTAATACAATTATTAAAATGAAACAATTCAAAACATTTATTTTAGCAGTAGCCTTAACAGTTGGTGCAACCGCTTTTACAAATGCTCAATCCAAGATCGCACACATTGCCTCACAGGAATTAGTAGAAGGAATGCCTGCATTTAAAGATGCTATGACGCAACTTGAGAAACTTCAAAAAACATATGATACTGAAATAAAGGATATGTATACCGAAGCTCAAAAAACAATGCAGCGTTACGAATCTGAAGCAGCAACAAAAACTGAAGAAGAGAACCAAAAAAGAGCGATGGAACTTCAAAGTACTCAAAGAAGGATCCAGGAGCATGGTCAAAATGCACAACAGGATCTTCAAAAGAAAGAACTTGATCTTTTAAAGCCGGTATATGAAAAAGCCCGTACTACTATTCAAAAAGTAGCAAGAGCTAAAGGATATGATTATGTTCTTGACTCTTCAAACGGAAGTGGAGTTATCATGGCCGATGGTTATAACCTTATGCCAGATGTGAAGAAAGAATTAGGAATCTAATCTTTTTCTCCAAATAAAATTTATAAAACTGCGCTCCATACGGGCGCAGTTTTTACATTTGTACCTATGAGCAATGAGGCACCCATAGGTTTTTTTGATTCAGGAGTGGGTGGCACTTCAATATGGAAAGAAGTGATCCAGCTACTGCCCAATGAAAAGACCATTTACCTGGCCGACAGCAAAAATGCCCCCTACGGGGAGCGACCGGTAGAAGAGATCATTGCCCTTAGCAAAAAGAATACAGACAAGCTCCTGGAAATGGGTTGTAAATTAATAGTGGTTGCCTGTAATACGGCCACTACCAATGCTATTGAATATCTACGTGCCAATTACCACCTTCCCTTTATAGGAATTGAACCTGCCCTTAAACCCGCTGCGTTAAAATCCCAGACCAAAGTAATAGGGATCCTGGCAACCAAAGGAACTCTTTCCAGCAAACTATTCCATCAAACATCAGAGCTATACTCCAGGGACATCAAGATCGTGGAAGTGGTTGGGCAAGGCCTGGTGCGCCTTATTGAGAGAGGGGAGCACAATACCTTTGAAATGGAAATATTGCTGCGACAGCTTCTTAAACCTATGCTGGAGGCACATATTGATTATCTCGTGCTGGGCTGCAGCCACTACCCTTACCTTATGCCTGTGTTAAAAAAGATCTTCCCTCCAGATGTTACCATAATAGATTCGGGGGAGGCGGTTGCAAGGCAAACCAAAAAAGTACTCGAGGAGAACCACCTGCAAAATCAAGGCGATAAAGGGCCGGGGCACAAACTCTTCAGCAATGTAGATCCCAAAGTCCTGGGATTGCTTACCAATGCTGCCCTAAATAATTATGAGGTTTCCTATCTGGAATTTTGATTGATGGCAGGGCATTCGCAATCATAACGCGCCCTGTTCTCCCCAAAATTATATCCCAGGGTGATCTGGTGAAAGCCGGAATTACTAAGCACCATGGAGTTTAATTGATGGGTAAAGGTATAGGCAAAGAGAAACCTCTTGTATTCCATTCCCAGGAAAGGGGTAAGATATTGTAATCGCTGACTTTTAACCTCATTCCCCTCGGTAGTATATTCCGCTCCCTCAAAACTTGTTCTAAATGAAAGCCCGCCAAAGAGTGCCCCCATCTCCAGGCTTCGGTAGAACTTCAAATTGGCATCTACGGTTCTCTCGGCGGTTGCTTCCCGCCATTGGAAAAGCACCGAGGGCTCATAGCTCCACCTGCTGTTCCGCGGATTGATCACATATCCTGTTGAAAATAGATATTTACGCTGGTTGCTGGGCACCGCATCTGAATAAAACAAATCCCGTTTCACAGAGAGGATGTTTTTGGCGGTTGCGTGGGTAAAGAAATCCAGGTAATAATAGGAAATTCCCACATCGGCATTGGCGTAGATATCGGCCGGATTTCCCCCGCCAATCAGGGGATCAAAACCCGTGAATCCGCTTTGGTCAAGACTATGCTGGATCAATCCCCCGCTTATTCCAAATGACAGTTGATTGAGGTCCAGTTCACTTCGGGAAAACAACAGGTGATACGCGAAGGTGGCATAGGCACCGCGGGTGGAGTAATTTCCGTTCTGGTCATTAAATACAATCCCGCCCAGGCCTATCCTCTCCCCTGTTCTCGCATGAATGCTAAGGGTTTGTAAGGAGGGCGCATCCTTCACGTCAAACCACTGTTGCCTTGCGGTGAGCCGTATCTTATTCATATTGGACGCCCCTGCCATGGAAGGGTGCAGCAAATAAAGATTATCAGTGAGATAATCGGAATAAGTTGGTATAACTTCCTGTGCACGGCCCCGGGTAAATGAACCCAACACTATAAAAAGAAGCAGACCACGTAGAAATAAATTCATTAAAAAACTTTTCAAATTATAAAGGCAGAAATGAAGTTTAAAAAGCCCCAATGAAGACGAGCGAAGGAAATCCATTGAATACTACCACAATATCCCTGTAAATATATAGATTACACTAGTTTCTTTTAGTAATTTTGCAAAAAATCTATTCGTATGAGCACCTTTAATATAAATATACAACCCACAACAAACACTTCAATAGTAAAATTTGAAACCAATCAATTCCTCACAAGGCATGAAAGTTTCGAATTCAAGAACATTGAAGAAGCTGCGAGATCGCCGCTGGCCCAGCAACTCTTTCATCTGCCGTTTGTTAAAACGGTATTTATCGCCCAAAATTTTATTGCTATTGAAAAATACAACATCATTGAATGGGAAGATGTACAGGAAGAAGTGGCCGAGCAATTAAGGACCTACCTTAATTCTGGCGCCACCATTATAAAAACAGATGAAACGCCTTCTTCAAAACTGGTACCGGTTACCGTATACGCTGAAACCACACCTAACCCCGGGGTTATGAAATTTGTTGCCAACAAGAAGCTGGTGATCTCCGGGGCGGAGTTTAAGAATATTGATGCCACCGCAGATGCTCCCCTGGCGAAACAATTATTCCATTTTCCTTTTGTAAAGGAAGTATTTATGGATGAGAATTATATCTCGATCCATAAGTATGATATGGCCGATTGGAATGACATTACCCTGGAGCTTCGGGAATTTATCAGGAACTACCTGCAGGAAGGGCATGAAGTGTTGAACAATGAAAGTTTTAAACAAAAACAGGAAGCAGAGGTAAAAGCCGCGGCTGTTGCCCCGCAGGATCTGGACGAAGTCTCTCAACAGGTGGTAGAAATCCTGGATGAATATATTAAGCCTGCAGTTGCCAGTGACGGGGGAAATATTGTTTTTGATTCCTATAACCCTGAAACCAAAACCGTAAAAGTGATCCTGCAGGGAGCCTGTAGCGGTTGTCCTTCTTCTACGGCTACCCTAAAAAACGGGATCGAGACTATGATGCGTGATATGCTGGAAGGCAAAGTGGATTATGTGGAAGCTGTGAACGGATAAACTCTTAACTAAAGCACTCTAAAAACCCGAGCGCCCCTGTGGACGATCGGGTTTTTTATATCTCCGGTGTGGGAAAAGAATCAGGACGGCTTCGCTTTTAGAACCTGGAAAACAGTGGGAGGACATAGGATCGAGGGCAGAGGACAAAGGACAGGCTATTAGTAGTTCACTACTTTTTTAGGTCAAAGTAACCTTATAACTCATAACCCCTAACTTATAAATCTAATAATTAATTGTTTGCTTCGCTTCCTTATTAAATTCCCTGAACAACTGCAGCAGGCTCATAGTTGAAGCAATAAGATCTTTGGTTTCAAGCAACAGCCCAAAATATAGCTTGGTATTCTTAGGGCTGGTTTCGCTGGTCCTTATTCGGGTAATCTGCTTTTCAATAAGTTCAGAAACATGGTCAAGGAGTTGTTGCTTTTCGGCAATCACGCCTTCAATATTTCCAAATTTATGGGTGTCAAAAATATGTTGAATATCGTCAAACAAAGACTGCAGTTTTACATCTATTCCTTTTAATTCCCTTACCTGGTTGAACTTTAAGTTCTTATGGTTATTATGAACGTGATTATAGCTGGTCCTGGTTATAAAACCAATAGATTGCACCATATCCTGCAGATAATCCAGGATAAGAATATAGAATTTGCTGGCTTCTATAGAGTCATCATCCAGGGATTTGATAAAATAAAATATATTCCCTTTGAGTTCATCAATTTCCTCTTCCAGTTTATCTATCGCCTTACTGTTCTTCTTAAGCTTGTTGAGATCGTGGTACCCTAAATTGTCTACTGTTTTGGTAAACATTTTGTTTATACCCTTAATCACACTCGATATATTTTCTGAAGTTTCTACTGTGATTTCATTAATGGTAACAATATCGCTTTTGTTATAACGCTTTAATTTCTTTTCCTCCTCCACCTTTCTGGAATGCACCACAGCGCTTCTCACTATTAACACAACGGCCAACAATACCAGGATCGCAATGGCAATGATGCCCCCAAAATAGATAATGGCTGCGAAGGTGGCGGCCCCCATAAATGCCACTAAAGCCGTAACAAACCAACCTCCTATTACGTTAATTACCCCGGCCACCCGGTATACCGCACTGTCCCTGTCCCAGGCCCTGTCTGCCAGAGAAGTACCCATAGCAACCATAAAGGTCACGTAGGTGGTAGAAAGCGGTAATTTAAGGTTGGTGGCAATAGAGATAAGGATACTGGCAACCACCAGGTTTACGGAAGCACGAACCATGTCAAAGGATGGCGCATCCATTTGTTTTGTACGGGAAACAAGTTCTTTTTTCCGGAATTTCTCACTTAGCTTTTCTGAAAAAGAAGTGGGAATAACCCGTTCTACCATATTCCCTGCAAGAATGAAATAACGTACCAGGCCACGGGATATAAAATTAGGTTCAAAACGTTCTGAGCCTTCACTCTGCCTTGCCAGGTTAACTTCGGTATCTGTTACCCGCATGGCCTTCTTGGAAAACCAGAGGGTAATCACCATAATAATTCCAGCCAGGAGCAACAGGAAAACAGGGGTTTGCACTTTTCCCGTTAATCCATCCATAAGCAGTTCATTGGGCAATACACCGGTTGCCTGGTATGCAGATTGCCAAATTTCAAATGACTGCCAGGCGGCAATTGGCACCCCTATGAAATTCACAAGGTCATTTCCTGCAAAGGCAAGGGCCAGGGCAAAAGTTCCCACCAGGATTATAAGTTTTAAAATATTGACCTTGAAATAGGTTATGACCAGCTGCGAAATACCGGTAAATATCAAAAATCCTACAACTACAATTACGAGCGAGTTGTTATTGATATAATCCAGCACCTCTACGGGAATTATCGCGATACTTTTAAGCCCTTTCATCAGGATAAAATACAGGATCGCAGTAAATGATAATCCGCCGAAAATTGCGCCTACATATTTTAATTTCTTTTCATACTGAAAAGTAAAAACCAATCTTGAAAAATATTGTACCACAGTACCTACGGTAAACGCAATAACCACAGAAAGCAGGATCCCAAGTATGATCTGGGTGGCCTTGGCTGTATTTATATACTCATATATTGTGGAATAGTCTCCGGTAGAATAATAGATCTTTAGAAGGGATACACACACGGCTGCGCCCAGCAATTCAAAAACAATGGAAACCGTGGTAGACGTAGGCAGACCAATGGAATTAAAAAAATCCAGCAGAAGAATATCGGCTATCATTACCGCCATGAAAATGATCATGATCTCCTCAAAATAGAATTTTCCCGGGACAAAAATACCTTCCCGGGCAACCTCCATAAGTCCGCTGGAAAAAATTGCCCCCACTGCTACCCCAATGCTGGCCACAATAAGAATGGTGCGCAAAGGAACGGCTTTAGACCCTATTGCCGAGTTAAGAAAATTAACCGCGTCATTACTAACCCCCACCACAAGATCTGTAATTGCAAGTGCAAACAGGGCAACCAGCATGACGATATAAACATCTTCCATTCAGGACAAGTTCAAGACTTACAAATGTGCGGTTTTTTTTGTTAAAAAACTACCTTCCAAAGTTATGAAAACATTAAAAACCCAGCCATTTAACAAAGCTTTTGAATAGTCCGCTTTTAAAATTTGTACCTTAAAGAATTATTACTAATCACAAAAAATTTTAATTATGGCAATTTTAAAAGTAATCGAGATCATGGCAAATTCTTCCAAAGGCTGGGAGGATGCCGCACGAAATGCAGTAAAACATGCATCCAAAACTGTAAAGAATATAAAATCTGTTTATATAAAAGATCAAACCGCTGTGGTTGAGGGCGAAAATATTTCAGATTACAGGGTGACCACCAAGATCACATTTGAAGTTCACGGGCAGGATTCTAAATAATAGCCTTGTATATATATAGCCCGGGAAGTATACTGAAGCATGATGAATTCATGACCCAATATACTTCCCGGGTTTTTTCTTATAGATTTTCCCACGCTTCCTGAGAATCACCACTCCTGCTCCATACGTTTAACAAAATTTAAACATATGTTTCTGGACTATCCCTTATAAAATTTGTCCCTTTGCAAAAACGTTTTTAAATGCAGTATTTTGATGACTGGAGTACCTACGCAAAGGAATTTACAGACAAGCTTGTAGATTATTTGCCCAGTTTCCTTTCCGCTATTTTTCTCCTTCTATTCGGCCTTTGGTTCATAAAGATCTTTACCGGCCAGGTAAGAAGGATCATTCATAAAAAAGGCTACGATAAGACTATTGAAAATTTTGCCATAAGTCTTATAGGAGTAGCATTAAAGATTCTCCTGGTAATACTTGTAATTACCCAGCTTGGCTTCGAGACCACATCCCTGGTAGCCGTAATTGGAGCCGCGGGACTGGCTATAGGCCTCGCACTGCAGGGGTCCCTTGCAAATTTTGCCGGTGGCGTTCTTATTATAATCCTTAAACCTTTCAGGGTGGGAGACTGGATAGAAGCCAAAGGCGTTTCAGGCAGCGTAAAGGAAACATCGCTGTTCTATACCAAGATCAATACTTTCGGAAACCAGCTTGCTATTATTCCCAATGGCCAGCTCACCAATGATAATATTATCAATTACACGGTAGAAGGCAAACGGCGGGCGGCGATCACTGTAGGGATTTCCTATGACAGTGATATTAAACTCGCTAAAGAGATCCTGCTTAACCTGTTAAAGGAACAGGAAAAGATCCTCACAGATCCTGAACCTATGGTTGTGGTAACAGAACTGGGGGACAGTTCAGTAAATCTTTCGGTAAGGTTCTGGGCTTTGAATGATGATTTCTGGAATTGCAGCTGGTATACCATTGAGGAATCCAAAACCAGGCTCGAGGCAGCCGGCATCTCCATTCCATTTCCGCAGCGGGATGTACATTTCTTCAACCACTCAAAGGAAAGTATAAAAGTGGAAGAAAAGGATTAACCTACCATAAAATCCTTTAGGTAAAAGGGCTCAAAATAAGCCACATTCTCAAATTCCTTTTGCTGAAATTTTGCCTCGGCAAGAGGCACCATTTCCTTTGCTGAAGGCAATTGGTCCTGCACAAAGACCGCATTGGGATGGGTACATATGGCCTGGAATTTTTCTACACCACTGCCTATAAAATAAACCTTCCCGGCATTAAGCAGTTCATCATAGGAATGAGGCTCAAGTATTTTGGCTGAAGTTTCTTCCAGCTGTTCTTTTGCAGCATTAAAAACTGCGCTATACACCTCCATTCTTCTCGCATCCAGCATGGGAACTACAATCCCCTCCTCTTCCACTTTATGGGCAAGGGCGGTTAAGGTAGCTACCGAAATAAGCGGGATGTCAAGCGAAAAACATAAACCCTTGGCAGCCGAAACGCCAATTCTAAGGCCGGTATAAGACCCCGGGCCTTTGCTTATGGCTATTGCATCAAGATCTGCAGGTTTTAAACCGTTCTCCTGCAGGATCTCAGAAACATAGTGGTGCAGTTTTTCAGAATGTGAATACCCCAGGTTGTTATCTTCCTTTAGGGCAAGTAATTTTCCGTTTACACTCAAGGCTACCGAACAATTGGTAGAAGCTGTTTCTATACAAAGTATGCTAGCCAAAATATTATAGGTTTAATCTGTTTTTTTATCCTGTTTTAAAAGCTGCACCTCATCACCGTCTTTCAGTGTTTTGGTCACTGTGGTGTAAGGTCCTGTAATCACGGTTTCCCCTTCTTTCAATCCTGTAAGGATCTCAATATTGCGGTTATCCTGGATCCCTGTGGTTACAACGCGCAATTTAGCACGATTTCCTTCTTTTACAAAGATAGTTTCAAACTTTTGATCTACCGGCCCTGCAGTCTTTTTTGCACCGCTGGTGGTATCGTTCTTAATTACAATAGCGCTTATTGGCACTCCAATTACATTGTTTTTTTTCCTGGTAATAATATCGACTGTAGCGGTCATTCCCGGCCTAAACGGGGAGTAATTCTCAGACCGCCCTTCAAGAAGGTCTGTATACGAAGACTCCAGGATACGCACCTTCACCTTGAAGTTAGTCACCTGGTCTGCCGTAAGGCCTTCCACCGCCGAATTCGAGATCTCGGTAACCACTCCTTTGAATTCTCTCTTTAAATAAGCATCTACCCCAACAATGGTTGAATCTCCCACAGAGATCTTCACAATATCATTCTCATTTACGTCTACCACCACTTCCATATTCGCAAGGTTGGCAACCCGTACTATTTCTGTTCCTGCCATTTGCTGGGTCCCCACTACTCTTTCTCCCAGTTCTACATCAAGCCGGGAAATTGTACCGCGCATTGGGGCATAAATGGATGTTCTTGAAAGGTTATCTGTAGCCTCGGTCACGGTAGCGGCCGCACTTTGCATACTGTAATAAGCAGCATTGGTTGAGGCTTGTGCCATTTCATAAGCAGCCACGATCTTATCCCATTCGGCTTTGGAGATCACCCCACGGTCAAAAAGTACCTTGTTACGGTCATAGTTGGCTTTTGCCTCCCTAAGGCTGGCTTCGGCCTGCGCGTGCCCTGCACGTACATTTTGAAGTCCGGCCCTTGAGCGTTGTAAACTGGACTGGTAAAGATCTGGATTTATGCGAACCAGAAGGTCTCCTTTTTCAACCAGTTGGCCTTCCACAATAGGAAGTTCAATGATCTCCCCGGAAACTTCTGAAGAAAGTTTCACCTCAGTTTCAGGCTGGATCTTTCCGGTGGCAGCTACTGTTTCTATAATATCCAGGGGAGAGATCTCTGTTACCTCGATCTCCCTAAGGTTTGGAGAAGTTCCATACCAGCCGGCTTTTTTTCCTGCTACCAGCAATACTATTACAAGTACCGCAATTACACCAATAATGATAAGTGTCTTTTTCTTCATTTTCTAAAATTTAAGATCGGTTACCGGTATTCCAAAATACAGCTCGATCACTTTTAATTTAAATATATAATCGTATTTGGTCCTAACCACTTCGGTTTGGGCATTTTCGTATCTAAGTTTGGACTGACTGAAATCAAAGGCATTGGTCATTCCCACATCAAATCTTTGTGAGGCATAATCAAAAGCCAGTTCCTGCGCCCTTTGGGCAGCCTGTGCAGCCTCATAGGCTTTCAATGCTCCCCTTGCTTCCACATAGGCCTGGTAAACATTGGATTCCAGGTCCAGCTCTGCCTGCTCGAGTTGATATTCTGCACGCAGCACGTTTATCTGGTTTCGCTTCACCTGGTTCCTGGCGGCAAAGCCGTTCAACACCGGAATGTTGAGCTGCAATCCATAGGAGGTCCCGTCATTATCATACAGCTGGGTAACAAAATCCCTGCGAAAGGGGTCATTATCTGCATACCGGGTATTGTAATTAAAGAAGGCGTTCACAGTAGGATAATAGGCACCTCGCGCAAGCTGCACGTCTTTTTCGGCTATTTTCTTATTCTCTTCAGCTATACGTATCTCGTACCGCTCTTCCCGGGCACGGTTAATAATATCTGCCGGGGAATTCAGTAAAATATCTTCACCATAAACATCATAATCGTAATCTACAATGTCAAAATTGGCGTAATCTTTTATAAGCAGGGTTTGGGCAAGGCTAATAAGGGAGATCTCAATATTGTTTTCAGCAATAACAATGCGCTGTTGTTCATCGGCATTGGTAGCTTCAATTTCCAGGAAATCCCCTCTTGGCAATACCCCGGCATCTACCAGTTCCCTGGTACGGTCCAACTGGCCGCGGGTAACTTCATTTTGCGCAAGCAATACCTGAAGCGATTGTTTATTGAAAAGAACCTGTAAATACGAGTTGGCCACAAACAGGGCAATATCATCCTTCATTTTTTCCAGGGAATACCGGCTGGACATTTCAGATAATTTTGCGCGTTGCATTTCCCTTATATTCCTCAATCCGTCAAAAAGTGTAAGGGCGGTTGTGGCATTTCCCGAAAAGGAAGTAAAGCGTGTGGTCTCAAACTGGTTGGTAGTTGGGTTAATGGTCAAACCACTGCTATTGGCGAGATTGGAGTTGATATTTAGGGATGGAATAAAATTTCCAAGGGCGTCCCGTCTTGCGATCTCTGCAAACTGCAGGTCAAGTTCGCTTTGTTTTACTGAAATATTATTCTCTAAAGCATGGGCCACACATTCCTGGAGGGTCCACTTTTTTTGCTGTGCCTGAATATTTATGAAAGCTAATAAAGCTATTACGAGTACTATTAATTTTTTCATAATGGTTGTTGTATGGAATAGGTCTATGAAAAGGAAAAGATGTTACAAT
Organism: Antarcticibacterium arcticum; assembly: GCF_007993795.1. Lineage (GTDB taxonomy): Bacteria > Bacteroidota > Bacteroidia > Flavobacteriales > Flavobacteriaceae > Gillisia > Gillisia arctica. The sequence goes on from NZ_CP042476.1 coordinate 2,261,496, forward strand.
TCAAATGAAATTTCCTTACAGATTTTTTCTGAACTTTCTCCAATTTTTGAATTCTCCGGAAGGTTCAATAAGCCTCTGTTTATGAATTCTTCTGAAAGGAAGCAAAGAAAAAAGTGATCTAACCTACCGGCAAGTAAGACCCGGCGCAGCAGAATTTGTTACAACAGGGAATGTTATAAAAAAGTTAATTTTTAACGAAAATTTAAGAGGAAGGATCTTTTTTCGAGCGGAAAGACCTGTAAATAAAAAACGCTATGCCTCCCATAAGAAGATAAGGGAAAACCATAAGATACACTATCCCGTCATTAATTCCCTGGGCGGCTGCCTGGGAATCTTCACTTTCCAGAACGGCACGGCACATAGCACATTGCGCCTCTGCCAGAGCCGGCATTAAAAGGAGGAGAAGAAATATACCAAGCTTTACTTTCATTGTATCAATCCTTAAAACAGGAGGTCAAATTTACAAAACCAATGGGGCATTTACAATACCGGGCAGTTAATAGTAAGGAAACATGAGAATATATACCAGCACCCCGGTAACTGCCACATATAACCAGATGGGAAATGTCCATTTGGCAATTTTCTTATGTTTTTCATATTGGCCGGTAAGCCCGCGGTACATAGTGAACAACACCAGCGGAACAATAATAGCCGATAGCACAATGTGGGTAATAAGAATAAAAAAGTATATATACCTAAGGCTTCCTTCCCCACCATAGGGCACGGGGTCATTGCTTATTTTGGAGATCACGTAACTCACCAGAAATACGGCTGAAAGCACAAAAGCGGTGATCATAAAATTACGGTGCCGTTTAAAGTCCCCTATCCTCATGAAATAATATCCCGCCAGCAGCAGTATGGCGGTAGAACCATTTATAACTGCATGAAACAAAGGAAAGGTGCCGGACTGGGCGCCAAAAATATTATAGCGTTGCGGCAGGTACATCAAAATAAGCACCAGTACCGGTACCACAATAGATAAGGTTATAATAAGGGGTACAGCGACCCTGTCTTTTGTTCTTAATTCCATTAAAGCAGGTTATTTATATCTTCCATCAAAATGTCTATTTGGGGAGTCTCCTGCCCTTCTGTGATAGATTTGTTCTGTTCTATGTAACCCCTGTAATATATAATGGGATTTCCATGGGAATCTGTCCTGGACCGCACATAGCCTTCCTTATCTATTAGGGCAAATAAGCCGGAATGCGCGAAGCCTCCGGGGGCTGTTTCCTCTTTCCCGGCGTAGATGCCAAAGCCTGCATTGGCAAGCTCATAGATCTTTTCCCTGTCTCCCGTGAGAAAATTCCAGTTAGGATTGGTAACCCCGTAATTTTCGGCATATGCACGCAATACTTCGGGAGTGTCAAATTCAGGATCTATAGTAAAAGAGGCTATTCCGAAGTCATCCTCACCTTTGAACTCATTCTGAACGTCAATAAGGTTGCGGTTCATAATTGGGCAAATGGAAGGGCAGGTTGTAAAAAAGAATTCTATAACATACACCTTACCAAGGTAATCCCGGTTGGTAATGGTGTCGCCATGCTGGTTCACAAAACTAAAATCGGGCACCCGCTTCTTTTCCCCATATTGTTCAATGTAGACCATCTTGCCCGCATCCCGGGTTTTCTCTTTGTCCTTTACATTCAACCGGTCCTGTTCCACGATGTCGTTATTCCTTACCTTATCAATAATGCGGGGGATAAAGATGATCCCGAAGATCAAAATTATAAGCGAAACCCCTATATATGATTTATTTTTCATGGGTAGATATATATTGTTTTGGAAGGCCTTTGAGCACAACACACCCCCCTCAAGGAAATGTATTCAAGCTCATTTTATTCTTTGGTAAGCCTTTCGTTATTCTTTTTGAGCGCAAGGCGGTACTCTGCAAGGATCACCTTCACATCATCATTCATTTTATTGTTTAGCTCTGAAACCGAACGGGAATCATAGCCGTACAGGGTACCTTTATCTTCGTCGTCATTCCGGCCCCGTAAATTACGGTCCTTATCAATTATAAACACATAAGGGGTTTGCAGGTTGGCATCCAGTTTTAGATCTGTTTGAAACGAATTAAAAACTTCCTGTACCTGTTCAGGCGTTCCAAAAGCAAAGTTCCAGTAACCGGAATTGGTGACCCCTTCAAATTCAGATACAAATTTTTCAGATTGTGCCCTTGCCTCTTCAGGAAGAATAATGATGAATTGAAAGTCTTCAAATTCATAGAATTTGGAAAGTATCTTACGGTCCAGGTTAAAGGTATTTCCTGCAAGTGCCTGCGGATCTGTCCCAAAAAAGGCTACAATATTGATCTTATTGTTAAAAGTAACGGCGGTATCCCGCGAGGAATCCAAATGGACTATGTCCCCTACCTCTGTGGTTAAGACCGGAAGTTTGGCAAAATTATTTACGCCCGAAGCAAAAAACAAATAAGCGATTATTGGCAAGAGAAATAAAACTGCGAGAACAAGAAACTTCTTCATAAAAACCGCCTTTCATAAGGGAGTACAAAAATAAAAAGACGGTTTTTAAAAACCGTCTTTTCAATCACATTTAACTTATATATTTTTAGAAATCCCAGGCTACCTTGTTGTTCCTGAAAACTTCGTACACATAATCGCCCTCAATTAAAAGAATGAAAAGCAGGTAAGCGATAAGGAATACCGATGTCCATACAATTGCCCTTCTAAGGCCTTTCGCTTCCCCTTCCAGGTGCATAAACGCCCAGGCGATGTAATATGCCTTATAGAGGGTTAATATTATAAAGATCCAGTTAAGCAGTTTCATGCTTAAAAAGGTATAGTCTATAAGAAAATCGGGTTTCAGGATCCCCAGGACCACTTCCACCAGGGTTACTACAGAAAGGATCACAAATACCAACCAGATCCTTTTGGTATTTGATTCGTGTGTATGTGTTGAACTATGTGCCATTTTCAATTATTTCAGAATTAAACCAGGTAAAAGAAGGTAAATACAAAAACCCAAACCAAATCTACAAAGTGCCAGTACAATCCTACTTTTTCAACCATTTCATAACTTCCGCGGCGCTCGTAAGTACCAAGCAATACATTAAAGAAGATAATGATGTTGATTAGGACCCCGGTAAATACGTGGAAACCGTGGAAACCGGTAATAAAGAAGAAGAAATCTGCAAACAAAGGCACGCCGTACTCATTTTGAGAAAGGTTTGCACCTTCTACCACACCGGCGCCTTCAGCAGCAAGTTTGCGTTCAGATTCTGCCCTGGTAAGAACGGTTTTTTCACCATCGGCATTGATAGCCTGAGTTCTTATAAGAATATTTTCATTGGCAAGGAAACTTGCCTTTACATCTTCAATAGAATAGGTAGGAAGTGCAGCTTCTTCAGTAAACCAAAGGCCGTTTGACCTCTCATGTTGCACCCTCGTGGCAGCAGAAGCGGTCACAAAATCGGCAAGGGCCACTCTTTTTCCGTCTTCATCTACAAACTGCAGGATATTCCCTCCGTTTGTAGTAACTGCACCATATTCACCTTTTATAAAATTCTTCCATTCCCAGGCCTGAGACCCAAGGAAGATCACCCCACCTACAATGGTAAGGGCCATATAAAATACCACCTTGGATTTTTTCATCTGGTGGCCGGCATCTACTGCCAGTACCATAGTAACCGATGAAAAGATTAGGATAAAGGTCATTAACGCTACATAATACATTGGAGCGTCTACCCCATGCATAAATGGAAAGTGATTGAAGACCTCATCGGCAATTGGCCAGGAGTCGATAAATTTAAATCGAGAGAAACCGTACGCTGCAAGGAATCCTGAAAATGTAAGCGCATCAGAAACGATGAAAAACCACATCATCATTTTACCGTAACTTGCCCTTAATGGTTCATTTCCACCGCCCCAGGTTTTACCTTCGGTGCCTGTTCTAATAACAGTAGCTTCCATATGGAATAATTGAATTTAAGTGATGAGCAAAAATAGACAAATTTATTATCTAAAGAAATATAAAAATAAAAACAGGTAAACCCACAGAACATCCAAAAAGTGCCAAAACGTTGCACCCAGCTCCATTCCAAGCATTTGACCCGAATGGTAGCGTTGTTTAAAATGGTTATAAATTACCACCAGAAGCACGATGAGGCCTGCCACCAGGTGGGCAAGATGCACCAGTACCACCACATATATAAACGATGTGGTTACGGTACTTTCACTTCCGGTAAAATAATAGCCTGCAGAAATGATCTCGGCAAAACTCTGAAACTGTAGCACCACAAATACAATTCCCAGCACCAGGGTTGCCAGCAGGAACAGGGTCGCGTTCCTGCGGTTGTCTTTTTCAACACTTCTTTTTGCAAGAATAAAGGTTAAACTGCTGATTATAATAACCAGCGTGCTCCAGTACAGCGCAGGCGGCAGATCAAAACCCGAGATCCAGTCCGGCCGGTTCTTGCTTACCACATAGGCACTGGTTAATCCCGCAAACATCATTACCATACTTATGATGCCAAACCAAAGCATCATTTTCTTTGCCCGGGCAACTTTCTGTTCCCTGGTTCCTTGGGTTAAATCCATTCTCTTATAAATTTATCTAATACATATATTATTTGTAGCAAAGTGATGTAAGACACACTCGCGAACATTAACTTTTTGGCTGAAAAAGCATCCCTTTTCTTATACAGGTTAAAGGCATAATACAACATCCCCAGGCCAAGGAACAGGATCAACACTCCTGAAAGCGGGGTAAGGTACAGTTTCCCGGTCACGCCCAGCACGGGAATAAGCGACACGAGGATGGTCCAGACGGAATACAGTATAATTTGAATAGCGGTGCCTTTATCGCGTTTGCCCGTGGGCAACATAAAGAATCCCCCTTTTTTATAATCGTCAAACAACCACCAGCCAATAGCCCAGAAATGCGGGAATTGCCAGAAGAACTGTATCATGAACAGCGTACCGGGTTCTATGCTGAAATCGTTGGTGGCAGCAACCCAGCCCAGCATGAATGGAATAGCGCCTGGAAAAGCCCCCACAAATACCGAAAGCGGAGTTTTGGTCTTTAAGGGCGTGTAAATGCTCACATAAAGGAAAATGCTAATTGCCCCAAACATCGCAGTTTTGGGGTTTATAATATATAATACGATTAAACCAAGGATGGTAAAAGTGCTGGCAATGATAAAAGCCGTATTCACGCTCATCCTGCCGGAAGGGATAGGCCGGTTACGGGTACGGTCCATCAGGGCGTCCAGGTCTTTTTCTATGATCTGGTTATAGGCGTTGGACGCGCCTACCATAAGATAGCCTCCAATTGCCAGTAAGAGAACGGTGACAAAATTTACAACTTCGGCCCCCAAAAAGTAACCCGCAACCGAGGAAAAGACCACGCTTATTGCCAAACGCATTTTGGTGATCTCCTTAAAATCTGTAAAAACTGAAACTGAGGGAGTATGTACGCGGGTATTACTCAAAAATGCATTTTTAAATTGGATGCAAAGATACTCCTTAATTGGATTTTACCAAGAGGCCAAATATGTTAATTTACAGACCAGTGGGGATTGGGTGGTTATTGGGGGAATGAGTGGTATTTTTGGAGATGCATTCTTTTTTCTGAACATTTAATATTTGATTACCAGACAAGTTACGTCTGTTTCAGCCTTAAGGATATTAAATAACAATTTTTCAAATTAACCTGTTATTTGCGATGAACCATTGTTATGTTTTGTTTCCATTTTGACACTTTTGAGAGAAATATTAGTCACTTTAACAAGTTTTGTCGCATTACATTTAATTAAATCTTGATTAAATATTACAAGGTTTTTACCGTTTATATCCAGTGAACTTTGAAACCGAATACCTTCTGCTCCCGTGAACACTTTGATGAATTCACAAATAAATTGGGTTGGTATATATTCAATTTCACTATCATAACGGCGCATTGGTTTAGATAAATCGCTGCTAATTTTCTCCCTGAGTAATTTACCCTTTATAGCTTGATTCACTCTTTCTGGTTGAAAGAGTGATGTATCCTCAGTGAAATCAACAATTTTAATTGATTGATCTGTAATTAATTTAAACTCTCCAATAGTAACTTCATCCAAATATGAAGCCCTAACTTCATAAAGAACAGTTTCCTCATTATCACTAAGATAAAGGTATGGTATTCCTAATGGGTTAGCCCTACCGCCTCCAACTCTTTCTTTTGGAGGACATTTCATTTCAAATGATTTATATGAATTTTGTCCACTTATATGGTGTACTCTAGCTCTATAAAGCGAAACATCATGTCCCAGTTGAAATTGAGTATTAAAAAATCCATCCCAACCCAACTCCTCCGTCAAATAAATAATATCCGTCAAAAATCTTTTTCCCCATTTCAATTCATCTTTTAATATTTCCCAATGGGATATATTATCGAGAATATCTTGTATATAATTGACCTTACTATCTGCATTTAATATGCTTGTTTTTAATTTTGGCAATAAATAGTTTAATATATAAGATCCAGATTTATGATTCGAAAACAATCCAAAGTTTTCGTGAATTTTATTATTAAGTGAAATACCTGAATCGTCAGGATCATAATTATCAATTAATTCTTGAAAAAAATCCTGGAGTTCATCTAATAAAATAATAAAGGAATCATTATTTCTGCAAATATCGCATTGGCCAGATTTTTCGAATGATTCAATATATCCTATCAATTCCTTATCAGAAAAACATTTAGAACAAACATTCATTATTCGATAGATCTAAGATAATTTGCCACTAATGTTATATGATTTTTAATAGAAATTTTCTTTACCATCCCTAAACCCGGATAATGTCCTTGGTCAAAATAATCCTCTAATTCAATTATTGCTGAATTTTGAAGATTGTGACTACGACAGTATTCTACTGCTTTCCTTGCCGCTTCACCAAATTTTCCCTGAACATCAGCAATTGTGTCATTTGAATTTGATGTAAAATGTCTTATCCATATTTGATTTTCATTATTCATATAGGTAAAATGAATAACTACAGCTCTAGGAGTGCTCCCTCCTTCTATAAAATCGCTAGAAAGTATTGTATAGTCTGAAAAACCGCTATAATTATCATCCAAGAAATATTTATGTTCTTCTGAGAATCTATGACTTACAATAGGTAAAAAATTGCTGTTTCTTGATTCGGGTTCGAAAAGATCGTCCAATCTAATGAATTCAATTTCTTGTCCCTGAAGATATCTTTTTAGATCTCTATTTCTATCCGGATCATTTATAACAACTTTTCTTACAGATTCTATCTCAATAACTTCTCTAAAATTTTGGTCTGTAGATTGAATTTCATTTGTTCCAATAATCAAACAATCCCTGAGTTGGTACTTTTCAATCTTTTCTCTAATATAATTACTATTCCTTCTAAAATGAAATGCTGGTTTAAATGAACAGTTCTCAAGACCATTCAAGAATTCTAAATAAAATTCTGTATCACCTTTTTTTTCCCCAACTTCCGGATTTAAAATCAAAAAATTACTCTGATTGGTTTCGAAGAATATTCGATTAGCTAAGGTTAAACTGTTTAAACTTTTTTTAACAGGCTCAATAATAGATGAAACGTAACCTTGTATTTCATTTTCTTGACTGAGTTCCCTTAAAGCTATTAATTCAAATTGACGACCTCTAAGAAAAGGATAGTACATATTAAATTTGTATTGGTTGTTTTAGATTTTTTATCAAGCACCTTTTCTCTTTCTTCTTAAGTTTTAAAGCTAAACATATTTGATTTAATTCTCTATAAGTATGTAAAGAGAGTATTTTATCAAATTCCCTTTTCTTTATTTGCTCTAAATACATTTGATTTAGTTCATTAATAGGGATTGCTTTAATTAAATTATAGCATAATTTATATTGATTAAAGCTATTCATTTTCGGTAGTTCACCATAATATTTCTCAACAATTTCTTTATATTCATTTGTGTGAAGAATTTGCATTAAAATGGTGGGATTTAACTTTTCTCTAAACTTTGCCTTATTATAAAATTCAAACTTTTCCTTGTTTTTATTGTCGAACAATATTATCCCTACATCTTTTCTATACTCTTTATACATATTTAATTTTTCCTTTGGAATTATTAAATATGTTTCATTAAAGACTTGGCTATAATATTCTATTTGTCCTTTCAATCTTTGATCTGAGTCAAATTCAGTTTTAATCTCAAATGCTTTGGAAATTCCATTAAACATTGCTAAATCAGAAACAGCCCCGCCAATTCTAAATTCATTAAAAATTATTGAATCTGACTTACCTAATTCTTTGATTAACCAGTCCGTAAGAAATGCATTTTTGAAAACATATTCATTTTGATAATGATTTTCTAAAACCTGGTATGCGTGTTTAAGAAAACTGGAATAGGAATTCAATGCCGATTTTGGAATTTTTTTATAATTCCGATCAATTTTCAAATTGATCGAATGCAAATTACCCTGAAGTAAACTAAGTGCTTCACTTCGGGAAAAAATTGTTGAGTAATCGCGTAAAAGATATAGATCTCTTTGATTCCTAAAATTCATATAACAAAATTAGGTCAATTAAATTAAACATAATATGGAAACAAAAATTTCCTATTGAAATGCTATATAATGATCCAGGTCAACACAAATTATGAAACAAGAATTACGACGTTTGGGGCTGAATTTAATTAATAGGTCAAATTCATTGATTTCTTTAAAAGATTATCTGTGATTTTTTATATCCTATTTTAGTGGTCGTTATAATCCTTTACACAGGTTTACCAGCCATTTGTTTTTTATATTGTTGCGTAAAAACAATTATTTTCTCCTCACTTAAATTATCGTCATTCTGCATTAAATATTTACGAACATCAAATAAAACTTCTCTTACTTCAGGGGAATCGCTATTATGAGACAATAATTTACTCAACTTATTTGCTATAGGCTCTGGTAACCATAAAAAAGCTTCAAAAGTTAATTTATTCAGGTTTTTTTGATCTTCAGGAAAGGAAAGCCATTCTGATAATAATTCTGCTACGAGGTTTGCTTTCGACCTTTTCAAATTTTCTTCTTTAAATTCCTCCAGCTGTTTATCATACCTAAATTTCACAGCATACTGTATTTTGCGATTAATCCAGTTTTTAAAAACAAACCCTAATAATGTTATTATAAGTGTAGTTAATAATGATGTTGATAATATGATTGTAATGGTTTCATTCATCTTTTTGTTTTTTTAAAATTAAGATATTTCGCAGTATATTCCTTATCAGGTGGTGCGAGCAAGTTCTAAATTTCGATTTGAGATTAAAATAAATTTGTTATTATAAGAGTCCCGCCGAACCCAAAGTTAGCTTTTTGCGCAGGATTTCCGTTATGGAAATCCGCAAGCAATGACGTTCAGGCATTAATGTAGAACGTTTTTCTCAACTATTCCACAGGTATCACTTATTATCGGAAATTATACATCCCATCCATTCACTATCTTTTAAGGAAATTATCAGAAATCCAAAATTTTCCGACATACATGAGCTTCCGCTACCAGAACTAGAAAGTGTTTTAATATTACCAGATTCATCTCGTGAATAGTCTATTTTAATATCTTCATTAAAGATGTGTAAGGCATCTATCCTCGTCTTTAATTCCTCTTCATTCATGTCCCTGTTTATGCGAACCACAAAATCAAATTCCGAATTCGCTATCGCCTGGTATACATCTGTTTCCGGATTCTGTGTCTTATCGTTTTGTCCAAATACGTTTTGGAAACTGGTTAGCAAAATAACCGGAATAAAAAATTTTGTCACTTGTTTCATTACTTCGAATTTAGAAAGGTTCTACAACGTATTAATAAATGCAATTTTACATTTTTTTCTTTCTTATTATCCCCGTACACACTCCATTCTACCAACTAAGACACCAGTTAAAAACCTCTTTTCGCAAGCCAATATTCAGCCATAGGCTGTTCTGGCTAAAAGTACCGGTGGTATTTAAGTGTAGATTGAAAAAGCGACAGTTCATCACTATGAATGGTTTGGGGTAAGCTCAAGTGTCGGTAGTAGGGGTGGCGAACTTGTGGGCTTAGAATTAAATGTTGACTAAGTTAATTATTTTCTTTGAAAAGCTACCCATGATTTGTGATAAGGGACTAACCTGTGATTTAGCAAGTTAGCTCCCCTTACGTGTAGGCGATGTTATAGCCTGTGCTTAACTGGGTTTTTGGTTCATTCCATCACAATTTCGATTGTCAATTCTATATCTTTGTCCACAAGGGTTTTGTCAGCCCAACTTCCTTCGTATGCGATGTTCCAGTCGAATCGGTTAAAAGTAAACCTTGAGGTAAATTTATTTTCGTTAATCAGTGCTGAAAACTCAATACCATTGGTAATACCTTTGATTGTCAGGTTGCCCGATACATTAATGCTATCTTTTGAAAAGTTCTTGATTTCTGTTATTTGAAATATTGAAGTAGGAAACTTATCCACATCAAAAAAATCTGAGTTTTTTAGATGATTTTTGAGATTGTTTCTTGGAACGGGATCGTGTTTGGGAATATCGGTTACTTCTATAGTTTGCATATCCACAATGAATTCCCCGCCTTTTAGTTGACCATTTTGAGTTATAAAATAACCGGTTTTTAACGCAATATCCCCTTCGTGTTTACCTGTGCCATGCATTTTTGTCCCTTTCCATAAAATTTTTGAATGAGACGGATTTACGTTTGCAGTGTCACCTGAAATTTCAAGCGGGCTCCTAACTTGTTCGGAAATATTTACCGATTGGGATTCTGACTTATGCTTGCCAACACACGAGACAACTACTAAAGACGAAATTAAAATTAAAAGGATTTTATTCATAATTCGGAATGTTTTTACCTAAGATTATATTTCGTTCTATTAGTACGATGCCATTTTTCTCTTTAGGTTTTATGATTCCCGAGCCTCCTCTGTTTTTTCTTTCTTTCCGTGTTTCCTTGGTCAATTGTGGGTCATCATCAAAAAGATAATCGTCAAGGTAATATTCATTTTTGTCGGGTTCTTTTACAGTTATGTGAATATGCTCTGGCTCACTCCCATTAGGATATGCTGCCGGCCTGAATGTATAGAAAGCATATTTACCGTCTTTTCCTGTTTTGATCCAACCCCGGATAAATCCGTGTCTTTTTGCCCAACCTGTTTCCTTGCCTTTGGTTTCGTAAATACCTTGTCTATTGGTATGGTAGATATAGAGGATGACATTTTCTGCCGGGGTTTTTCCATCTTTTTTTAAAACTGTTCCGGTAATTTCCAGTTTTGGTTCGTTGTTTTCAAATTCAGGTAGTGTGTCTGTAGGGGTTAATTTTTTGTCCCCATACTCAAAAATTGCTTCGCAACCTTCACAACCGCCACCAACAAGTTTGGTCGTTGAATTCTTTGTTTGGGCATTACAAGCTGTTAATATCCACAAAGTCAAAAAGAGACCTAACTTCAATGTTCTGAACTTAATATCCATAGTTTGTCGTATTTGATTTTAACGTTCCCACAAAATTATAGATATAGAAATCATTGGTGAAATTGAATGGTCTAAGGCGATGAATTTATAGGTTAACACGATGATTTATACTGAAGCGTTTTTTGAAATCCGGTGCGTATGTTCTACTTAACCTTACCAATTCCCTGTCTTCCAATTGCAAATCGTAGTCGCCATTAAGTCGGGATTTGAACGACCTTACTTTTGTGATGTTAACCACAGTTGATTTGTGAACACGAACAAAAACATTTTTGTCCAATTTATCACAAATTGATTTTAAGGTTTCGGAGTGCAAATACTTTATGTCTTTAAGGTGAAATGTAATGTAGGGTGAGTCGGAGGTGATGTGTGTGATGTCCTCTACCTTGACTACCACATTCTCCTTACCGTTATTTACGACTATTGTATCCAATGGAGGTTTACTTACCCCAATGTATATGTCTCGAGTATGTTTTAAAAAATACTTATAGCCCACTACAAAGGTTGCATAAACCATAACCACTTTATACAAGTCGTGCGACAATGAATAGGAGTAGAACTTATAAAGGTCATACCTGCCCTCGTAAAATAGCATAGAAAAAGCCACAGCAACAAAGGGAAAAATTAAAAGATGGACTACGATGGGGGACACAATGAAAACTGCCGTTTTGCCATAGCTGTTCAATGTCTCATTTTTCAGTTTTTTGTACAAAACAGTTAATATCGGGATAAATAGAAACCATATGGTTTTAAAAAGTATGGATTCGCTGAAATAGAAATTATAGCCATTCCTTTTTGATTCTAAAAAATCTTGGAAAATTGTCAAACACACTATAAACAGGAAAACTCCTGAAAGAACAAAAAGCAATTTTCCGATGTTTCCGGAAAGGTTCGGGGTAGCTTTGTTATTAGCAATTGTGTTTACCATTTTCTTATGTTTGTTAATTTCTTCTTCTCGGTCTTAGCATTGGCTATAACATTCAAATAATTACAATTTTCTATTTATTCTTTCTTAACCTAAACCCTAATAATCAAAATATCAGATTACCTTTAATTTGAGAGTAATATTTTTCGAGAGTTTTGTTGCGTTGAAATTTTCAATTTTTATCAGCTGTATAGACTACTTCCTGGTTTACCTGAATAGGTATTCCGGGTTTCAGGGTTTGATAGATGATGCAACAGCGTTCGGTAGCTCCAAAAAGCTTAGAGATGGTATTTTTTTCCACAGCACTATCCACCTCGATATGAACCTCCAATCCCATACTTTGAAAAGCCACCGGCACGTCCCTTTCTACCATCAAAGTACCCCTAACATCTGCATTTGCGGTTGCTCTAACCAATGTTTTTTTCAGCGCTACCCCCAGCCTGTTGGCGATCATCCTGAGCGTACTTTCAAAACAGGCTGCCAGGGAAGCGCACAGCATATCCCCGGGATTGGGAAAATCATGAAGCCCGCCAACCGCTCTGTGAACCCCTATTTTAAAAGGTATTTTGAGTTCGTCATTGATAGACACCGAAGTATGAAAAGGATCGTCCAGGTTTTTCCCTTCTACGATCGCTTCATCTGTAACCCGGGCCAGTTTGGGATCTGTAACATAGGAATCCATTAAAGGTTGTTGCCGCTCCTGCACAATAGAATTTCTTTTCATGATCTTTAGTTTTTTGAGCGGGTTACCAGAAGGCAACTAGTAATTTCCCCTCAAGGTACTAAAAATTAAACGGTTACATAATTTCTCTGTCTTCCGGGTAATTTAAGTTGTTGAAGCCGGAACGCTCTCTTCTTTTTCCATTTGAGAACCTATAAAAGGTATTCTTGGCGCCAGAAAATATCCGGTTAAACTTGCAAATAATATGGGGATGAAATGTCCAAATCCTGTTAAGGTAGCAAGCAGGATGGTTGTGCTCATGGGGGTTCTTGTCACACAGGCATTAATTGCGGCCATACAGCTTACAATGGCCAAAGTAAGATTCACGGCAGGAAAAATTTGATGGATTATTATTCCTAGGGTTGCACCCACAAAAAACAGCGGGATGATAAATCCCCCTCTCCAGCCCGATGTTACAGTAATGGAAATGGCAATTATCTTGAACACCAAAATCGCGAACAAAAGTGTGAGGGAGAAATCCCCGGAAAGCAATTCGTTAATTTCGTGATGTCCAAAATAGCGGGTTAACGGAAAATAAAATGCTATAACCCCCAGCAAGATCCCTCCAATTAATGTTTTGATGTAAATAGGAATTGGCCGGTTTTCAAAAAGGGACTTGAAAAATTTGGTGCAAAAAATAAATGCCCACCCAAACGCGGCGCCTATAATTGCAAAAATAACCGCATAGCCAAAATCAAAGATGCCTGAATATTCATAAGCCGATAGATCCCAAATGGGGCCCAATCCCAAATGAATGATCAAAGCAAACACCAAATAACTAAAGCAACTGGCGACAAAAGCAGGAATTATTGCCTTGTAATATTCTACCGCATGTTTGTGATGAAGTATCTCTAAAGAAAATAAACTGCCGCCCAAAGGTGCCCCGAATAATGCCGTAAAACCTGAAGCCATACCCGCGATACTCAAAGACCTTAACTCTTCTCCTTTAAGCCTGAACAATTTTCCTATCCAGGTACCTGTTGAACCTGTAACCTGCACCAGGGGAGCTTCCGGCCCCAGACTACCGCCCGATGCAACACATAATAAGGACGAAAGGACCATGGAAGGATTGTTTTTAGGGTCCAGTTTCCCTTTATTAAAACGAATGTTGTTTACAATTAAATGTATTTCTCCCGGGTCTCCTATGAAGTGAATTATCAAACCTGCCAGGAGCCCGGAAATTGCCATAACCGGAATCACGTGCCAACCTCCAAAAAAAGCCAGCTGGTGCGTTAAAAATTCAAGAACGATCCAGTATACCCCGGCTATTATTCCGCCAATTAATCCCAGTAGAGCCCATAACAAAAAAGTACGGCTAAAAACGAAGGGATTAAACCTAACCGGCTGATCTAAAATGTTTAAATAGGTAACTAGTTTTCTTCTTCGTTTTAATTTCACTATTCTGCTTATGATTTATAGCATACAGCCCATTATTGATAACCTAAAAACCGGTTAAAAGCACCGGGGGTGTTTCGCTGCCTATATTTAATTTGTGGGGGAAGTTAATTATTTTCTGCTAAACCATCATTCGCTGTGGAAATGGGAATACTATGGTTTTGATGGGGGCTATGGGTTAAACAGTGGCCGCGGGCGCAGGCAAATTTGGAAACTATTTACATCAAGAGTTGGAAATTATTTTCTTTCCCCTTTTTTTCTGGTGAGCACAAAATACAACACATAAAACCAGCTGAAAATGCCGTGGACCACAGCCCATAACACCGATTTGTTTCTTTCCCAGGAAGTGATTGCGGCAATGACACTTCCAAAGTTTATTCCATTATAAATTACCGTTCTTTTGGTGGCTGAGTCTATTTGATCCTGACTGTAAGTTTCATAGGCTACAAACAGCACTACAATAAAAGTGAGGTAAAATTTCTTCATATTTTAATTTTATTGTCTTTTTAAAACCAGCTTTACTCCTTTTCTATTTTCCCAGTACTTTGATCATATCCTTTGCAAAGGGATTGTCCGGATTCAGGCTTAAACTCTCATTAAAAAACTTCAATGCCAAATCCTTATTTCCCGTTACCATATATCCTTCTGCCAAACTCTGTAATGCTTTAGCTGTATTTGGATGCACAAACACATTCATCAGGAAAATTTGCATCGCCATATCCGGCTTGTTGTTATAAAGATGATCCAGCCCCTCACTTCTCATGATAAATTCTATAAGGTCCTGATCTTCATTTTTTCCCTGATATGCTTCCTTGGCTTTTTCCAATCCCGAATCCTGTAGGGTACGTATAATAAAGTTGGTAAAATTCCGGTTGGTCTCATTATCGGCCCCCGGGATTGCAGGAGTGTAATCTGCATTAAAGATCATCTGCGAAATTTCCTCATTCAGGTCATCAAAATTTGGGTGAGATTGGTTTGTGAGCATGATAAGGGTTACCCCTTCATCTATAAACCTCCGGAAATCTGCATACACAATATTATTGCCCCCATTATGCCACAGCCTGGTGGTACCCCGGTTTGTTTGATATACATCCCAGCCATATGCATAATAGGATGCTTCGGTTTCATCGGTCCTTAATTTTGGATGATAGAATTTATGTATTGCTTCCGGAGACAAAATCGATCCTGTTGTTAAAGCTGTATGCCATTTGTAAAGGTCGCCGGTGGTGGAAAGAATTCCGCCATTGCCCCGCAAATGCCAGTAGGGCGCTGTCTGGTCCCATTCCATATTTGTGGGTTTTCCCCATTCCCTGCCATCCCGGTAGTAGCCCACCGCTATGAGTTCAGGGTCAAAACCCGGTCTCGTATAACCGGTCATTTGCATTGCTGAAGGTTCCCAAAGGTTTTCATATAGATAAGTTTCATAGGATTGACCCGAGACTTTTTCAATGATCATAGCCAATAAACTATAGCCAATGTTGGAATAGGAAAAACCGGAACCTACGTTAAACCTTAATTTTGAAGATAAGACTTTATGTAAAAATTCCTCTTTGCTAATCTTTTCATAGTCCTTACCAATATTACTAATAAGGCCCGATTGATGGCGCAGCAAATCGTGAAGAGTGATCATTTCTTTGTCTGCCGGAATACTGTCAAAATACTTTGAGATCTTATCCTCTGTTGAAAGTTTCCCCTGCATTTCTAATTTCAGAACAGCCGCCGCAGTAAATTGCTTGGTGATAGAGCCAATGTCGAAAATGGTATTCGGGGAATTTTTGAGTTGTTGTTCTTTGTTGCTGAAGCCAAAGCCTTTGGAAATCACTTCTCCATTGAGATTGACTAATACAGCCCCGTTAAAAGCGATTTTCTCAAGATCTGAAAGATAGGTGTTAATTCGCCGGATAGTCTCTTCTTCGTTTGTGGATTGCCCGTAAGAACCGGATGCGAATAAAACCAGGGTAAAAAAGCTTATTAAAATTTGTCTCATTTTTAAATGAATTATTTCACAATTGCCCTGAAAGGCTTTCCCCGTTGGATTCATTTCCAACCCTTTGGTAATCACATCGAACTTACGTTATATATTATTAATACCCCCAATAAAAATGCAAAAGGAGCGATAAGCCGAAAATAAAACGGCTTTAGTATAGCTGCGCTTTTCATAGAAAATTGATGGTGTAGTTTGCGGGGCACCAGGTAAAGAATGAGAGAAGTTACAAGCATTATCCAACCAAAAATTTTAAACGCCTCAGGAAATTTAGAGGTTTCGGCGCATACTATTAGTGCAACTGCCGGTATTATTCTTATGGTTATTTCCGCATAATTTATAAAATTGGTGCTCCCCGCTTTTCTTAATATACTCCTTGCTTTGCCGGGACTAATAAGCATTATAAATCCGCATAAAATGATAAAAGACCCAAAGAAAATCACAATCCATCTGGCGATTTCTAACAGCATATTTTAAGGGAGTTTTTAATTCTTCAGGATCAAATCCAACAGTTATTCCCGGCCCTGTTTTTCTATTGCCTGATGAAACAAATATGGCTTTCTAATATACGAGGCGAATATGGTCGACATTAGAATAAGCATTACAATTTCAGAGGGTTTTCCTTTATACATATGGATTAAAACAATGAAGGTCATATACAAAACCAGCATTGATGTTCCAATCAGTATTGTTTTGTTATATAAGAAAAGAGCTACTCCAATTAAAATAAAAACTCCTGCTGTAATCATTACTGCACTACTTTCTACGATTTTTCCGGTTTGGTCGTGATTAATTAATTTATCCAAAGCATTAGGGATATAGAAAAGTGTTATCACCAGGGAAGGTAACCATATTAATATTCTGCTTAAGATTTTATCTTTTCCGGTTTTTGTTTCAGACATAATTTTATTTGTGTGCGGTTAGTTTTAAATGTTTTCCAACACGCATATTAATGCAATTTTCTATTTTTCCCTTTTGATCCTAAACCCTAATAATCATAGTACCAGTTAAAGATATCTGTCCTTAAACCTATATTCAGCCAGAGTGTGTTTTGGTTAAAGGTATTTGCGGTGTTTAGCTGAGGGTCGAAATTGCGGTAGATCATTCCCGCGAACAGCTTCAGGTTGGTTACGGGGTTAACAATATAACCCGCTTCAACTTCAGTAAAAATGGAGGTAGTGGTATTTCCCTGTCCTATTCTCACTCCTGTTTCAAAGGCCCTTTCGCGCTCGCTCCTGTAAATATTTCCGCCGTAATAGGCATTATCTTCTAAAGTATTAAAATCATACCCCCGCTCCCCAATTACAAGTTTGGCACTTCCCAGCCATCGATCCTTCCGGTACCTGGCAATGGCCACCACTTCCCTGAAATTGGCACCCCAGAGATGCGCCATAGACTGGTTGTTGTGCCCGTAGTTCAAAACTATGGAATTATGGGAATATGTGTATGGCCGCACCTGGTTGTATTCTGCCTGCAAATAAAGATCCGGCACATTAAAGGCATTGAAATATTTCATCCCCAGCTGAAAACCGAGTTTATTCTTCCAGCTGCCTTCCCCGCCAAACACATCGCCGGAGGAAAACTCATCTATTACCCATTGCCCGTAGGCGTTGAGGCTGTTATTGATCTTATATTTTCCCGTAAGCCCCATAATGGCATTCCCACCCCGGGCGCCGGTTGAGAATTCTATGGAGCGGTAAAAGATCACAGGATTGAGGTAGTTTACATCAAACCCACGCCCGTTATCATTTTGCCATACTACAGATTCAAACAAACCAAGGTTGAAACGTTTAGTGAGGTTGAGGCTAAGGTAATGCGTAGCCATATATTTGGTGCGGTAAGAACCCTCTGCCGCCACTTCTTCCCTTACATCCCGAAGGGACATCCAGGTATTGGTATATTTAAGTTTCCAGAAACTGGTATTGAGCTTTAAATAAGGATGCGGGCTGGCATTGTCACTCATAAGCAGCGAACGATAACCGTCTCCAATAAAGTTATTGCCGTGGCCAAATTGAATATCAAAAAATTCGGCAGGACTGTAGGACAAATAACCTTCAGCCACCGGGTAATCATATCCATTGTCCATAAAATCCTTGGCTATTCCCCTTCCCGGCACAATGGCCACCCCACTGCCCATGAAGGGGCTAATGCTTTCAGCAAACTGGTTGTAATAATCGGCAAACCGCGCCTGGCTTTCAAATACTACGGTATAGAAATTAAAGTTCTTACCCAGGCCTCCCTGGAAAACTGCGCCCCGGGTATTGTTATAGGTGAAATCAAAATCGCTTTGAAAGTCCTTTCCCAATTGCAGGTCCAGAATAAGGTCTCCCGTAAACCAGTAATTTTCTCCCTGGAACTGCACCAGGTGTTCGTTCCACAGTTTACGGCCTAACCAGGAATTCGCAGGTTTTTCCAATCTGGCATTTTCACCATCAAAATCGTAATAAGGAGAAACGTCACTAAACAGGAAAGGTTTGGATGCGGTATGGGAATTGGTCCCTATCTGATTCATTTGGGCATCAAAACGGCTGTATCTTTCGTGAGACAATGGAATATTCAGGTTGCTTTGCGCCTGCCGGTTATAAAAGGGTTTAGACTTTACATCGTCATATTCTTCCAGGATCCCGGGTTTTGCGGGTACGGAATCTATTTTAACCACGGGGGTTTCATCCACGCCAGGAATCCTGTTGGGTTCCGGAAAATTTTGGTCTAACGGAATGCGAACCGGCATCCTGAACTGAGCATAGGTAGGCTTACCGTTATAGGTAGGTGGCTGCACTACCGGCAGGGCTGCAAAAACCCGCAGCATTTCCTCTTTTAATTCGGGGTAAATAGCATCTACATACAGGACTTTAAACTGCCCTGCCTTGTCAACCTCGAACAGCACCAACATTTCTCCCCGGTAATTTTCTTCGGTCACTTTGGGTGGAAGTACAAAATTTTCGAGCACCAGACTGCGCAGGGTATTATTAAAACATTGCTTCTCTTCCTGAAAGCCGGATGCTGCGCAGTCAGGGAAAAGCGGATAGGTTTCTAATACGTTATCATTTGTTTGGGACATCCCGGAAAAGGGAAGAAAAATAAAGAGGAGGAATCCAAAATATTTCATAGAGGGAATAGAAGTCTAACCGGGTTCTTATAGCCGAAAGATACCAAATTTTTTATTTCACAGCAGGCAATGGCCGGAAAAGAAAATTCCCGGACTGCAGGGCAATCCGGGAATATATAATATTCTTATTTTTTAGCTTAATCCTGAACCTGGAATACGATAGGAAGGGAATAACTTACCCCAACCGCTTTACCTCGTTGTTTACCAGGCTGCATTTTAGGAAGCATATTAATTACTCTCGCAGCTTCCTGCTCAAGTCTTGGGTGCGGTGCACGGGCACGCACATCTGTAATAGCTCCTGTTTTGTCAATTTTGAAGACCACGATCACACGGTTTACACCGGTAAGACCCAACTGGCTCCCAAGATCTGTATTAAACCTACGGGTTACAAAATCCTGAACTTTTTCACTCATACATTTTTTACGGGCCTCATTGTTGGTCATACTTTCACAACCAGGGAAAATTGGCACGTTTTCAATAACAGCAAACGGAACATCTGCAATTTCTTCTTCTACAGGTGCTTCAACCACTTCCCTTACTTCAATGATCTCATCCTGGGTGGTTTCTGTAGACTCAATAACATCCTCTTCAACCTCTTCTTCATCTTCTACAACCTCAATGATCTCCGGTGCCGGTGGTGGTGGCGGTGGGGGTGGAGGCGTGTTAAGTATTTCGGTGATCGGGATTTCCTCATCGTCAAGGTCGTCCAGATTTAACTGTCCCGTATCTATAGCATCTCTATCATAGGTTTTCCATTCAATGGCTTGCCATGTAATAAAAAGTACTAGGATAAGACCCAACTGCAGGAAGAGCACACTTCGTTTGGTTAAATCGGCTTTTGGATTTTTCTTGGGTTCCATAATTCGTTAATGATTAATAAAGGTTGCTAATGTAAAAATATTTTTCATAAAAATGAACTTATCTGGCGTTTTACATGGTTAAGAAAATTCCTGAAGAGAATAAAAAATCCCAATGCGATCATCACACCAATAGTATTTGCCACAATATCAGCCCAATCGGGTTCCCTGTAAGTGGTAAGAGCTCCCTGTAAAACCTCAATTAATATACCAAATATCACTACAAGCACAGAAACTTTAACAAATCCCTTCCTGAAATTATAAGGTTCCTGCTTTTTTATGAAAAGATAGAAGAACCAGCAAAAGGCCAGCCCAAAATATGCACCTGCATGCATCATCTTATCTGTAGGATTAAAACTTCCCACAGAGATCTTGCCCAATTGAACAAGGGACAAGGTAGTAATTAACAGGGTATAGCCAATGGCTATGATCAATATGATTCTAGCCGCCAATAATATCTTTATAGTCTGAAGCGCTTAAAAGATCGGCTACCTGATCCTTATCTGATATCCTGATCTTTACCATCCAGCCGTCTCCGTAAGGATCTGAATTTACTTTTTCAGGCGTGTCCTCAAGGCTTTCATTGAACTCAATGATCTCTCCTGAAAGAGGGGAAAAAAGGTCGGACACTGTTTTAACTGCTTCCACAGTTCCAAAAACCTCTTCTTTCTCAAGGGTTTCTCCAACTGTTTCTACCTCAACATATACTATATCACCTAATTCACCCTGGGCAAAATCTGTAACTCCTACTGTAGCGATATCGCCTTCAATTCTCACCCATTCGTGATCTTTGGTGTATTTTAATTCTTGCGGAACATTCATAAGATTGGTTTTTTATAGAGACAAAGTTAATTTTTTATTGGGTTTGCTACAACTGCATTGATTTAATTTCCAAAATTATATCTCAGGGTAACCCCGGATCGAATAGTGGTTTGGGGAAACGCCGTTGACACGGCATATTCTGAGAAAGTATGGTCATAATATATCAATGCTGTAAGGTTTTTTGACAGGGCATAATCTGCCGTGAAATTTATAGCCCAAAGGTCCTGCCCTGCTATTACCTGGCTGTTCTCAAGATCGAGGTACCTTATAATATTTATATTCTTGCGGTAGGCAAAATCGGCCTTAAAATTAAGGTCGCTGCTCAGGATCCTTTGCCTGCCCGCAATGTTGGTGGTGATCCTAAGATCGGGGATCCTGTAACCCAGCCCCAGCACATATTCATTTCCTTTAACCTCGGTCAAAAGATTATTGTCAAAGCTCAGGGAAAGGGCACGGTCTTTTTTAATTTCGGCAAGAACCCTGATGGCATTTGTAGTTTCCAGATCTACCCGAATTAGCGGGCTAAACAATTCGGTTAAATTGATATTTGAAAATAACAGCCTGGTCTTGAAATTATTTGCCTGATTGAATTCATATGGGTTCAGGGGATCAAAATCAAGATTGCTCTGGTATTGGTTAATGGTGTATCCGGACCTGTAGCCGTGGTTAAGGGAGAACCTTCTGAAGTTCTTTTTAAACCAGTCCAGCCTCATTAAACCGGTATATTTTATATCCCAGTTAGGAAGCGGCATATCGCGGAATGCCCCCATCTTAACGCCCGATGCGCTGGTACCGGTGTACGCCGAAAGGAAAGCGGCAATAAGCACTGCCTGGCTGGACCTGCCATAGCCAATAGGATAACCTTCGGCATCTGTGTTATTGGGGTCAAAACCATTTTCAGCAGCCAGCCTGCGGGCAATTTCGATCCTGTTATCGCGGAAGGTCTCAAAGGTCTCAGAAAAAGCCGCGTTGCTTGAAGCAAAGGCCGTTCTTAACATGATCGTTGAGATGGTGAAATTTCCGAAAGTGTAAGGATTCAGGGATTGATAATCCAAACTCCCCGGGTTAACCCTGTAATTCTCTGAATAGGTTTCAGAATAGATCCTGTTTGCATTCAGGTCTATAGTCATATCTGGGATAAGCATTAAAGAAGCCTGCATATCCAGTTGCTGATTCTTAACCGCGGTGTATTGCTGATTGAATTCCTGAAAAAGTGTTAACCAGCCCCGGCGCGCTGCCAGTTGCCGTACATCTTCCTGAAGCCCGAAGGTGAATCCTGTAGTTGGCCGCAGCGTTCCCATAAATCCAATACTTGGTGTATAGCCCGGCAAAAATATCCCTTCATTTTGCCTGTAGGTCACCTGTAATCTCTGGATAGCGGTTGCAAGGCCTATAAAGGTGTTATAGGTTTTATCTGCTGAACTAAGCGCAGGTTCCTGGGCAGGTTTTTGAGCCCCGTTGGGGGTTAGGGTTGGAACGGCGGCGCTTCTTTGCTGTACGGTGGTGGGGGTGGCCTTTCTGGGCACCAATCCCAAATATTTATACAGGGTTTGCATGTCCATATTCGCATTCACCTG
Organism: Antarcticibacterium arcticum; assembly: GCF_007993795.1. Classification (GTDB taxonomy): domain Bacteria; phylum Bacteroidota; class Bacteroidia; order Flavobacteriales; family Flavobacteriaceae; genus Gillisia; species Gillisia arctica. The sequence continues at coordinate 2,284,335 of NZ_CP042476.1, forward strand.
GTGGATCCTTGCGTTTTGAACAGAGTTTCCAAGGTCCGGGATCCCTTCCAGGGTTTTAAATACTTCAGAGCCCCTTTGCCATTGGAAATCTCCCGTATAGGAATACGTGGTTTTTACAAACCTCAACACCGGGATCTTACTAAAAGGCAGCTCATAATTTAACTGCAGGGTCTGGAAATGCTGATTGGGATCTCCAATCTCAAAGAAATCATCCCATATACCGATAGTATTATCGGCTATATTATTCTCATCTATATAATTTCTCACCAGGCGGTTATTACTGGCATTGAAACTGAACTGCAAAGATTTGGTCAAATTGTAATTAACGCGGTATTGCCATTCAAACATAAAATTGCGCTGGTACAAGGTTGGGATCCCTATGTCGTTCTCACTTAACGAGATCTCCCGGAATTTCTGTTCATTGTACTGCCTGAAAATATTGGAATTCAAAGTAATGTTTGTGGGCAGCGGATTAAAATTAAAATCCTTCACCAGGGCATAATACTCGCTGCTGTCCAGCACTGCGATATTTTTAAACGGCTCTATGACCTTTGGTGCAAAACTATAATCATAGGTTGCTCCCACCCTTACATTCTGGCTAAGCGCTTCCTCTATTTCAAAATCCCGGTGATCTACCTGGTTATAGGAACCGGTAAAAGCAAAATTTTCAATATCATAAGGCATAGGTTTACGATCACCAGTGCGGTCCTTGCGCAACCCAATTACATTCACACTCTGGCGTTTGGTGTAAATTTGTGATTGTTCTTTTACCCTGTCCCTTTCAACCGGATCTTCAATGGCATCCAGCCTGTTTTCCAGTTCAAGATCCAGGAATTCCTGGTCGAATTTCGGGGTAATAAGTTCTTCTCCCCTGCTGTAGTTGAAGGGCACCTGTACTCCCCAGGTGGCAGGCAGAAGCTGACCCATATTGATATTTGTAACCACATCATACTGCTGGTGGTCTTCCCTGCTGCGCTGGTTTGGCCCCTGCTCCAGGTTCCCAAAGCCTATGGTGCTTTTTCGTCCCGTAGCCGAAACCGAAGCAAAATCGGCAATATTGGCATCCATATTAAGGATAGCTGCCCAGCCGCCTTCATTATCAAGTTCAGAAAGCCTGAGTTCGTTGAACCATACTTCACCACAAATATCGGCCGCGCTGTTCAGGGAACTGCCGTTCTTAAGGCCCAGCATTAAAAGCCTGATATTTCCAAAACTTGGATTTCCTTTTATCCCTATGCGCAAACGTCCAATTTCATAAGGATCCTCGGCATTGGCAGGATTTAGGTCTTCATCAAAATAATTGATCTCTGTAGACCTTAAAGATGGGTCTCCTAAAACTGCGGTTTTCACGCGTTGTAATACCTCCAGAGGCAACAACAACCTGTTGGATGCAGGCCAGACCTCATCGGCTGTTGCGGCACCAAACGAAGTAGCGGTAAGCGGGATCTCTATTTGATAGTAATTATCGGTAAAATCTGTTCCCATTCTTATAAAGGCAACCAGCTGCCCGTCTTTCAGGGCGATCTCATTAACAAGGGATTCCGCGTGCAGGAACATTTCAAGGTTTTTGTACTGCCGCATATCTACCTGGAAATTCTTGTAAACCGCGCGGGAATCCTGAGGCTCCAGTCCGCACACCCTTAGGGATAGCGATTGCTCATTTTGCCTTATGTTGGTATTGTTATTAAATAGCTCTTCTCTTACCACTCCCGGAGGCAGTACATAGGGAACGGGCTGGCGGTTTTCATTTTCTTCAATATTAACCGCAGATACCTCGAATAATGTTCCCTCATTATTAACCGGCTGTCTTGGGGTGGCAGGATTTAAGCTCCTGTTGTACCGGCGGTAATCGCCACGCACCAGTTCCATGGTCCCAAACCTAAGAATTGTGCTTTCCTGGAAATCATTTAGGAACATCCTCATAAAACGAATAGACCTGAAATCGGCTATTCCTCCCTTACTATTTGTGGGTTCAAATATTGGCACCTTGAACTGCACCCATCTCACGGGAATTTCCTGCCCGTTTGGAAGCGGGGCGTTCACTTCCTTTACATCGGTTATATACCGGTTGTTATCTATATTCATCCCGGGAAACAGCTTAATATCATATTCAAAATAGCTGTCTATGGTATTCATAGTATTGTCCCGGTTAAGGTCCTCTGTGGTGGGTAGCGTGGAATTTCCCCTGTTGGTATTGCCTACCTCGGGTGGTGAGTTGCCGTCTATCCCGTTGTAATTTTTATATCTTTCAACCACATTCCCCGTTCGGTTCAGGAAATATTCATAATTATCGCCGGAAGGATCTGGCAGATTGGAAAAATTCGGGAATTGTAGGGCTTCTTCAGCATCACCTAATCCGTCATATCCCACATCCTGGTTTCGGCGTGCTTCCCCGTCACTGTCAAATGCATAGATAAGCGACTGGTTTGCAGGAACCCTTCCGAAGGGAGTGCTCACCGTATTTAATGAACTGCCGTCTACTGGCAATCCGTTCTCATATTGTTTTCGCCCGTCCTTTAGAACATCTTCAGAAATATTTCCCAGGTTAAAGGTGATGGTACCGCCATTATTGTTCGCGTTTTCGGGATATATGAACGGGTCCATAAGCCAGAATTCTATGAACTCCACGTTGGATTGTTCAAAATTGGTAGAATTGATAGCCCGCGACATTCCCCCAAAATTCTGGCGGGGGTTAGGAAGATTATTGCCTCCTGCAGCGGCAGGATTAAAATTGTAAGGCCCGCGTTCTCCCGGGAAGTAGGCAACATCCATGGTATAGATCACCTGGGGTTGCCCCTGGATCACATCGGTATTTGGAAATATCTCATTGAGAAAAACACGTCTCGAGGCATAGCCTGAAAGGTCTGCTTCTGAAATTCCATCTGGCCTGCGGCTGCTGTAAAAGATAGGATCTATGGTGTACCAGGAAAGTTTTGCACGCTTGTAACCGGAGGCAAGATCTCCGTTGGCGAGCTCTCCCCCAAAACCAAGAGGCGCGCTGGATAATTCCCATCCCAATGGATTGTTTACAGATATGGTGGTTTGCGAAGCTTCAAAATCGTCAATATATGTGGTGGCCTTCTGGTCAAAATCGTTCACATTGGGCGCGCCGGGTTGCAAATACGCAAATTCCCCCCGTACCGAAAAATTGGAAACCACATCTGTATCTATATTCGGCAACCTGTTTACCAGGCGGGTAAGAAATGGCACCTCTTTATTGTAAATAGCATTAAGGCCGTAAATGGAATTGTTTACCGGCTCATAACCATAATTCGCCTTTTGGGTAAGCGGCCTCTCTTTTAAACTAAGGAAGGTACCCCCTACAAGGAAATTTTCATTGAACATGTGTTCAACAGCGACCCCCATGAATCTTTTGGCCTGCTGACCAAAAAGGGCATTATTTTCAGTAGAAACCTGGATAGGAATATTGGAAGCAAGCAGGGCATCATCAATGATCTGCACCCTACCCATCTGGTAATTTACCACATAATCTACCCCTTCCTGAAGCACACGGCCCCCGGCTGTAACTGTTACCGATCCCTGCGGAAGGTTAAACCCAATGGGGATCCCTTCAACCTGGCTGGATTTATACCTTCCTTTAAGCTGAAATTTATTCTTATCGGCATCCTCCTGCTCGGCCTGTATCTTGGTGGTGCGGTAAAGGGAGCGGAAAACATATTTTTCCTGATTGGCATTATAGGTTTCAGGAAGGTTATAATTTTCAGGCCCGCTGTTCGGGGTGTTATCAAGCTTTTCAAAAAGGTGTTTTCCAAAAGGTTCTACGGTGGTAAAGATCACAAGCCCGTTCTGCGGATCTATGGTAATTCCCGGTACATAATCAAAGAAACCGTCACCCCCCACAACGGGGTCATTGGTAAAATTCAACCGGTCCAGATTAAATACCCGCAGCAGCGTGGTCTCTGCAACATCTTGGGGCAGCGGGACGTTGGCACCTTCTACAGGGGTAATATAGTTCAGGGGCTGCGGATCTGTATAAAGAATATTCAGCCGGAAATCATCCCTTTCCAGCTGAAATGCCCCCAGCGCATAAATATTTTTCATCATGAGGTCCCAGATGGGTTCGTTCACATTGGTGACCGTACTCTTCAATAATTTCACCACCAGGTTCTGGTTCACCCTTACCCCGTCTCCATTCCCGGAGGTAATATTCGCATCTACCCCGTCATTGGCAAATTCTCCCACCTGGTAGACCTGCCCGTTTATGGTATATTGATAGGCAACTGCAAGCACCTCATCATTGCTCAACCGTTGATTAAGGGAAATATAACCCAGCCTTGTATTAAGCGTATATTCATTTGGCCGTAACTGCCGTGCATTTTCAAGTTTCGCGTAGTCTATGCCTTCTGCGACTGTGAGCCCGCCAAAACCGCTTTGCACGGTAGAAATATCACGAATTGCGGGGGTAAGAATAGATTCGGCTGCGCCTGTAATCCCAAAGGGGTTCAGGTCATTATTGGCATTATCAGGATAGGCTGAAGGGGGCCTGTTAAAGAACCCGCCGGGAACATTTTCAAGGCCTATGTTACCGGGAATGTTGGTTTCCCCCAGATCCTGAATACCTACAATATTACGGGTATCATTTAAATTCTGAATATTATTGGTGCGGTTTGTAACCCAAACCTGAATGCGCTGTATTTGCACATTGGAATTTATGAAAGGATAGTTTTCCAGGGCTTCATCATACTTATCCCTGAAGTAATGCGCCAGGAAAAAGTGGCGGTCCTGGTCATAATCTATGGCAAAACGTTCAAACTCCTCGATGGTTGCACCGCCTTCAACGTTTACGGTGCGACGTTCAGATTTTTGTTCAGAAAAAACCCCGGTGATACGCGTTTTCCCAAACTGCAGCTCTGTCTTGAAACCAAAAAGGCTTTGTGCCCCCTGTATCAACGCACTGTTCAGTGGCATATTTACGTTCCCGATCTCTATTTTTTGAACAATATCATCCTCTGTGGGCGTATAGGCCAACCTTAGCTGGTTTTGAAAATCAAATGTAGATTCGGTGTCATAATTGGCAAGCACCTGTAACCTTGTTCCCACCTGGCCCAGCAGGCTAAGTTGTATGCGCTGGTCAAAATCAAAGGTAAGATTGCTTCGGTTTCGCGGGGAAAAAGCGGGATTGTCCTGCTTTGTGTACAATAAACCAAGATCCATGGCAACACTTCCCTGGGGAACCACTTCAATTTCCTGCCCTCCGAATATACTTTCAAAAAAACCGGAATTCACATAATAGCTGGGCAAAAGGTCTTGTTGTACTTCCGGGTCTCCTTCCCTGTTGCCGGCAATAGCATTATTTTTTAAACGGAAATAATTCCTTATTTCTTCTTCAAGAACAAGTTGCTGGTATTCTTCAGGGGTTAAAACAAGGGGAACGGTGAGGTCATACCTGCCTAAACGCTGGGTGTAGATGTAGCGATCAAGGATAGGATCATATTCATAGGCTGAAATTATACTGCCGGGATTTGGCAAGGTAAGGGTGCCCGTAGCATAACCCGTACGGGTAGTGTCCTGAGCGGTGACCGGATCCTGTGCAAATAAATTTGATGAGAAAACAGTTAACCATAAAAAACAAAAGACAAAATACCGAAACAATTTCAAGTAATAATTCCTCAATGGTAATAAAATGAAATTATAAATTCTTTAAAGCCAGCTTGATAATAGTTTCCACGGTAGGGTCTGTGGTTTGCTTCAGGATCTTCTCTACAACTTTCTCTGCCGGTTTGCGTGCAAAACCTAAAGTCTCTAATGCTGATAACGCTTCTTCCTTATTTGTATTGTTTTGAGAAGTAAAAACTTCCCCTTCCCCAAATACTTTCAATACCTTGTCTTTGAGCTCTAAAATTACGCGTTGAGCAGTTTTGGCTCCTATCCCTTTTATCCGTTGTACGGTTGCGGCATCACCACTCGCAATGGCTTCCATAATATTTTTAGGTTCAATAGAGGAAAGCATAGTACGGGCGGTACTTGCTCCCACGCCGGAGACCGATATCAATAAACGAAAAAGATCTCTTTCAGATTTTTCCCTAAAACCAAAAAGGCTGTGGGAATCCTCTTTTACCTGTAAATGTGTGTATAGTTCAATTGCCTCGCCCGCATCATTGAGCAAAGAAAAAGTATGGAGGGAGATATGAACCATATACCCCACACCGTTGCAATCTATAACAACGTAGGTGGGGTTTATTTCAACCATTCTCCCTTTCAAATGATAAATCATAGGTGTTTTGAAAGTTAGTACTCAAATGTACTAAAATTAACCAAAGTCCCAAGGCCTTAGTTTTAACGGAAAAACCTTATTTTTTAACCTGTCCCGCCCGTTTTTCTTTTTCCTGTGCATCTATTACTGCCACTGCAGACATGTTTACCATTTCTTCCACACTGGCCCCTAATTGAAAGATGTGAACCGGCCGCTTCATTCCCATTAAAATGGGGCCAATAGAGTCAGATTTATTCAACTCCTTTAATAACTTATAAGTTCCATTGGCAGCTTCCAGGTTGGGATAAATAAGGGTGTTCACCTTTTTACCTACCAATTTGGAGAAGGGGAATTTGCTTTGTAACATCTCATTGTTCAGGGCAAAATCTATTTGCAGCTCCCCGTCTACTTTAAGATCTGGCGAAGCCTTATGCAATAAGCCTACAGCTTCCTTCACTTTTTTAGCGTTTGGATGTTTTGAGGATCCAAAATTGGCGTAGGAGATCATTCCTATTACAGGTTCCAATCCAAAAAGCCTAACGGTTCTTGCTGTCATAAGCGCAATTTTGGCCAGATCTTTCGCGGAAGGATCAATATTTATGGAAGTATCACTTATAAAAAGCGGACCTCTTTTGGTGTTCATTAAATTGGTGGCGGCAATCCTGTCTATACCTTTTGCCATTCCTATTAATTCCAGCATAGGTTTTACCACGGTAGGATAAGCCCTGGAGTACCCGGATAACAAAGCATCTGCATCACCTTCATTTACCATCATAGCTCCAAAGTAATTGCGTTCCCGCATTAATTTTTCAGCATCAAATTTGGTGATTCCATTTCTTGCACGGGTTTGCCAGTATGCATCTACATAAATATTCCTTTTTGCAGTTTCATCTTTAGACTGAGGGTCTATAATGGTAGCCTTGGAAGGATCAAAATCTATCTCCCGCATTAATTCAAGAATGAGCTTCCTGTTACCAAGCAGAATAGGGATCCCGATTCCTTCTTCCTGAACAATCTGTGCGGCTTTAAGCACATCAAGATGATCTGCTTCAGCATACACAATTCGCTTGGGATCTGTCTTGGCACGGTTCATTAAGAGGCGGGAGATCTTATTGTCATTTCCCATTCTTTCCATAAGTTCCTCTTCATAACGGGCCCAGTCTGTAATAGGATAGCGGGCCACCCCGCTTTCCATGGCAGCACGGGCTACCGCTGGAGGGACCCGGGAGATAAGCCTGGGGTCAAAAGGTTTGGGAATAATATATTCGGGGCCAAACTGAAGTTTGGTTTCTCCATAGGCGATATTCACCTGCTCCGGCACCGGATCTTTGGCAAGCTTGGCAAGGGCTTTAACGGCTGCCATTTTCATTTCTTCATTGATCTTTGTAGCCCTTACATCCAGTGCACCCCTGAAAATAAAGGGAAATCCAAGCACGTTGTTCACCTGGTTGGGATGATCACTTCGCCCGGTAGCCATAATAATGTCTTTACGGGCAGAAACGGCAAGATTATACTCAATTTCAGGATCGGGATTGGCCATTGCAAAAACAATTGGCCTCTTGGCCATGCTTTTGATCATGGGCACATCTACAATATCTTTAATAGATAACCCCACGAAAACATCGGCATCCTTCATTGCTTCCTGAAGCGTATCTATTTTTCTTTTGGTGGCAAATTCCAGCTTTTCAACCGAAAGGTTTGACCTGTCTGCCCGGATAACCCCTTTGCTGTCCAGCATCACGATATTCTCGGCTTTGGCACCAAAAGCCTTGTACAATTTGGTACAGGATACGGCTGCCGCACCGGCACCGCTAATCACTATTTTTACTTTATCTATTCTTTTCTTTGCGAGCTCAAGCGCATTAAGTAAAGCAGCTGCCGATATGATGGCTGTACCATGTTGATCGTCATGCATTACCGGAATATCCAGCTCTTCCTTTAACCTTCTTTCAATCTCAAAAGCCTCGGGAGCTTTAATATCTTCCAGGTTAATACCTCCAAACGTGGGAGCAATATTCTTTACGGTGGCTATAAAGGCATCAATATCCTTGGTATCTACTTCAATATCAAAAACATCAATATCTGCGAAGATCTTGAAAAGCAAACCCTTGCCTTCCATCACAGGTTTTGAAGCTTCAGGCCCAATATCTCCCAGTCCCAGCACTGCTGTACCGTTGGAGATCACAGCAACAAGGTTCCCCTTTGCTGTATATTTATAGGCGTTATCTTTATCTTTCTGAATTTCAAGACAGGGAGCCGCTACTCCCGGGGAATAAGCCAGGGCAAGATCCCTTTGGGTGGAATATTTTTTTGTTGGAACAACTTCAATTTTTCCCGGTTTTGGTTTCGCGTGATATATAAGGGCTTCCCGTCTTTTACTGTCTTTACTCATGAAATAGATAATTTGGCTAGTACACAAAGGTAATAAGCTTCCATGGGAAACAATAAAAAAAACAAGAAACTATTAATGCCCGGGTTATTTTTTTCAATTAAAACAGAAAGATTATATTTATTAAAATTACATTAGAAATGAAAATAAAATTCCTCCTGCTGTCTCTCTGCCTTTTTATCTGTTCCAACCTTCAGGCACAAACCGAAACCTACACCCTCACTGAAGTAGATAATGCACCGGTAATTGGAGATTGTGAGGAAGAAGATCCTAAAGTGTGTTTTGAAAACAACCTGAAGACCCATATTTCCACAACAATGAAGGTAGTAAATTTAAATAGCGGCATTGGCACGAAGGCCTATGCACAATTTGAGATCTCTGAGACCGGTAAAGTGGAAAATATACAGGTACGATCTTATGATAAAAAGCTTACCAAAGAGACCGAAAGGATCCTTAAAAAACTTAAAATAAAGGAGGCAGCCACAAAAAATGGTAAAAAGGTAAAAATGAGGCATACCGTACCTGTAAGCTTTAATTTGATTGTATTTTAGCAGCCCAATAAATAGCCGGCTTCAGGTAATTAATCCTCCAGGAATTTAATATTCCTTTTGAGGCCTTCAAACTTAGTGCGCTTTACCGCAGATCTTTTAAAGATCTCATTAAAAGTTTCCTTCGTGATTTCCTGCCATTCCTTTTTATCCATTTCCAACAGTTTCGGGTGAGGATCAAACAATGGCTCGTTATGAGATTTTGAAAATTTGTTCCAGGGGCATACATCCTGGCAAATATCACAACCAAACATCCAGTCTTCAAACTTACCTCCTACATTGGGTGGGATCTCGTCCTTTAATTCTATGGTAAAGTAAGAAATGCATTTGCTGCCATCAACCTTATAGGGCTCAATAATGGCCTGGGTTGGGCAGGCATCTATACAGGCGGTACAACTCCCGCAATGATCTGTAACCGGGCTGTCATATACCAGGTCCAGGTCTACTATTAATTCCGCAATGAAATAAAAGGAGCCTACCTGTTTGGTAAGCAGGTTTGAATTTTTCCCAATCCAACCCAGTCCGCTTTTGGCAGCCCAGGCCTTGTCCAAAACAGGTGCCGAATCTACAAAAGCCCGGCCCTCAATCTCCCCTATTTCGGTGCGCATATAGTTGAGCAGGTCTTTGAGCTTATCCTTAATTACAAAATGATAATCTGTACCGTAAGCGTATTTGCTCAGCTTAAAGGAATCCTGGCGTTGGAGTTGATGCGGATAATAATTTAAGAGCAGGGAGATCACACTTTTTGACCCTTCAACCAGTTTTGTGGGATCCAGGCGTTTATCAAAGTGATTTTCCATATAATGCATCTCCCCATGCATGCCCTTTTTCAGGTAATTTTCCAGGCGGGGCGCTTCGGCTTCAAGGAAACCGGCCTTCGAAATTCCACAGGACATAAAGCCCAGCCGCCTGGCTTCAGCTTTGATAAGTTGGGAATATTTATAAGCCGGGTTCATATTGTTCTACTTCTGAAAATGCCGTGTCCTGTTTGGAAAATGTTGCGCCCGAAAATACGATTATTATTGAGGAACATAAAACAAAGCTTTTCAGAAGAAATGGGGAAACTTCCGAAAAAAAAGTTTCGGAAACACTTCATTCGGTACAATGGAGAATTAAAACATGTGCCTCATATTAAGCCTTACCGGTTTCCGGGTTTATCATTGCATGGAGTTCCCTGATGGAATTTGCCGGAAAACCGCCTTTTTTGGCATGTTCTGCTATGGTTTCCTTACTGTCGGCCTTGTAAATGCAAAATATCTTCTCGTCGGTCACATAGCTTTCAAGCCATTCGATCCTTTCCTCTCCCATTTCATCCAGAACGTTGTTGGAAGTTTGAGAAATGTTTTTCAATTCTTCAGCCGAAAGTTGTCCGGCATTTGGGATTTCGCGTTCAATAACATAGGTTTTCATAGATGAAATATTTAAAGTGGTTAAATAATTATTATTGCACGACGCTAAGTTGAGAAATGAGGCATATTGAGCATTAAAAATGTTTTGAACTTTAAAATTACGACATATATGAAGACAATGTTCAAATAAAAACCCTTATTTACTATTCTGAAGGACAAATACTTACCCGCCAACACCCCAGTGAATTTGAAAGCCTGAAATCCCTGTGAAAATTCTGAATCTTAAAAAAAGTCCTGCACCAATTATCCATGGCTTTTCATGGTGGAAAACGTCAAAATTGCCTTTTCGGGTTTTAATGTAATAAGAGGTTTGATTTTTATTGGGATGGAGGGCGCGGTGATCTCAAACCGGTCTACAAGTTCACCAATTGCCAGGATCATTTCATACATCGCAAAATTATTGCCTATGCACATACGGGGGCCGGCACCAAAAGGAAAATAGGCAGAGGCATATTTCTTAGGATCTTCAAACCTTTCGGGTTTGAAAACTTCGGGATCATCCCAAAAATCCTTGTGGCGGTGAATTTCATACATGGAGAACAGGAGACTGGTGCCTTTGGGAATTATCATTCCCTTCCATTCATCCTCTTCAATATTTACCCGGTCTATGAAATAAGCGGGCGGATATAATCTCATAGATTCCTCTATTGCCATTTTGGTATAAGGACAGGCTGTTATAATTTCCTGAATGGAAACAGAGGTGCTTTTTGCATAATTTATTTCCTGCGCTATCTTTTGTTGCGCTTCAGGATGCCTTGCCAGTAATTGTGCTGTAAAGGTTAGAGAATTGGAGGTGGTCTCATGCCCGGCGGTAAAAAGGATAAGGATCTCATCTATGAGCTGCTCTGCCTCCATTGCACTGCCATTATCATATCTAGCGTCCAGCAACATATCCAACAGGTCGTTTTCCCTTTTCCCCGATTTTTTCCTTCGGTCAACAATTTCACCGAGTAAATCGCGGGCTTCCCGGGTAAGGCCTATGTGCTTTTGTACATTTTTCTTTCGAAGGAACCAGCTGTTCAAATAGGGTTGCCGCAATTCCTTCACCAGCATTTTTTGAGCTGCCTCGGTAATAAACTGAAGGCGTTTTATTTCCTTTTCCCCCACCGCACTGCTGAAGAGGGATTTTACTACCGTTTGAAACGCCAGGTTATTGAAAATTGGAAATATGTCGATGGGCTTTCCGGTTTCAATTTTGTTTAATTCAGCCTTAATAGCGGCATCAATACTCCCCAGAATAAGCAGTAATTGTTTCTTATGAAAGGCCGGCTGAATTAATTTTCGCTGTTTTTTCCAGTGCTCCCCATCTGAAGTAAGCAATCCTTTGCCCAGGTATTTTGCCATATCCCGGGTTTGAATGGTGGTTTTTGTAAAGTTCTTATGGTTTTTTTGAAGGGCATATTGAACAAAACCGGGATCGCGGGAAAAGACCACGGGGTCGCCATTTCCAATATTTAGACGGAAGCTATCCCCCAACCGCTCAAAGTTTTCCCGGTGAAAGGACAGGGGATTTTTTAAGATCCTAAGCGCGTTGGTGTAAAACTTTAATAAGGGAACCGTGGGTATGTGTATCTTCTCCATGATCATGTTCATTTACATGCCCAAATTTTAAGCTGGGCAGGCATAAGGAAAATATGTGATTTTCCTGAAATTAAAAGAGGCCTCCCTGATTATTCCCTTTTATTCTTCCCAGGTGCCGGTAAGCAAGCTCGGTCACTTCCCGCCCACGGGGGGTGCGATAAATAAATCCCTGCTGGATCAAAAAGGGTTCATACACCTCCTCAATAGTTTCGGCATTTTCACTAACAGCAGTGGCCAGGGTAGACAAGCCTACAGGACCTCCCTTAAATTTATCTATAATAGTTGTAAGGATCTTATTGTCCATTTCATCCAGGCCATGTGCATCCACATTCAGGGCTTTAAGGCTGTAACGGGCAATTTCCATGTCAATATTTCCAGTACCTTTTATTTGTGCAAAATCGCGTACGCGGCGTAGCAGCGCATTTGCAATACGCGGTGTTCCCCTGCTCCTCCCGGCAATTTCAATGGCTGCATCAAGGGAGATAGGAACTTTTAAGATCTCCGCACTCCTTTCAATGATGCCTGAAAGAAGTTCTGTGGTGTAATACTGCAACCTGCTAGAGATCCCAAAACGGGCCCTCATAGGCGCAGTAAGCAATCCCGAACGGGTGGTGGCACCTATCAGGGTAAAGGGGTTTAGATTGATCTGGACGGTACGGGCATTGGGCCCTGACTCGATCATAATATCGATCTTGTAATCCTCCATAGCCGAATAAAGATATTCCTCTACAATAGGACTCAAACGGTGAATTTCATCAATAAACAGCACATCCCGCTCTTCAAGGTTGGTAAGCAATCCCGCCAGGTCCCCGGGTTTGTCAATCACGGGCCCGGAGGTAACTTTAATTCCCACCTGTAACTCATTGGCAAGAATATGGGCAAGGGTGGTTTTCCCCAGTCCCGGAGGACCGTGAAACAAGGTATGATCCAGGGCCTCACCTCTAAGGTTGGCCGCTTTAACAAAAACCTTGAGATTTTCCAGCACCTGGTCCTGTCCTGCAAAATCATCAAAGGAAAGGGGGCGCAAGGCTCTTTCTATATCCAGTTCTTCTGAAGAAAAATTCTCACCGGTGGGATCCAGGTTATCGTTCATATACAATTTCAGCTAAATAATAAGGCGGTCTTTGAACAGCCCTTCAGCAAAGATAAAGAAAAGGAAGTAAGGTTTAAGGAAAGGGAGGAGAATCCCTATTCTGGGATTAAGAATCTAGAGTCTAGAGTCTAGACTCTAGACCTTTTTTTCCGATTGCCTGATTGCCGGCAGGAATATTATTTAGGCGGGAATTAACACAAGAAATGCCCGCACCCATTTTCCATATGCTGTACCTAAAGGCACAGGGATGAATATTCTGGATATTTTTCTACCGATAGGTTGTCCCTACGGGACAATATTTTAGATTCTGGATTCAAGAGTCTGGAGTCTGGACTCCTACCTCAAGATTTCAGGTTCCAGGTTCCAGGTTCCAGGTTCCATAAAAAAAGCCTCTTCGATTGAAAAGGCTTTTTTTATAATTAATGATTTCTTCTAATGGTTGAGTTCTTCCTCACCTTCCTGAAGTGGTACGTTCTGAGGGACGAAATCCTGTCCTGCAATAACATATTCTCCATTCTCATTGGTCTTGCTATAGTCATAGGACCAACGGTATACGTGTGGAATTGCACCCGGCCAGTTTCCATGAATATGTTCAACCGGAGTTGTCCATTCAAGCGTATTGGAGTTCCATGGGTTTTGAACAGCACGTTTTCCAAAGAACATAGAGCTAAAGAAATTGTAAAGGAATACCACCTGTACCGCTGCCGTTATCAAGGCAAAAATGGTGATCAATACGTTCACATCTGCAAGGTCATCAAAATACGGGAACGAGGTGTTGTTATAGTAACGTCTTGGTAATCCTGCCATTCCAATAAAATGCATTGGGAAGAAAACCCCGTAAGCACCAATCGAAGTGATCCAGAAATGGATATACCCAAGATTCTTGTTCATCATACGGCCCCACATCTTTGGGAACCAGTGGTAAACCCCTGCCAACAAACCGTAAAGGGCAGAAATACCCATTACAAGGTGGAAGTGGGCAATTACAAAGTAAGTATCGTGTACATTGATATCAAGGGTTGAATCTCCCAGGATGATCCCGGTAAGTCCTCCGGTAATAAAAGTAGATACGAAACCAATAGAGAAAAGCATCGCAGGATTCATTTGCAAATTCCCTTTCCAGAGCGTGGTGATCCAGTTAAAAGCTTTTACTGCAGATGGGATTGCGATCAATAAAGTTGTAAAGGTAAATACCGATCCAAGGAACGGGTTCATCCCCGATACAAACATATGGTGTCCCCAAACAATGGTGGAAAGGAAGGCGATCGCAAGAATAGAGGCAACCATCGCACGGTACCCAAAAATAGGTTTACGGGCATTGGTAGCCAGGATCTCTGAAACGATCCCCATGGCAGGAAGAATTACAATATAAACTTCCGGGTGGCCAAGGAACCAGAAAAGGTGTTCAAACAATACCGGTGAACCTCCCTGATGCGCCAAAACTTCTCCTTTTAGATAAATATCACTTAAGAAGAAAGAAGTACCAAAACTCCTGTCCATTATAAGCATTAATGCTGCTGAAAGTAATACCGGGAATGAAACCACCCCGATAATAGCTGTAACAAAGAAGGCCCAGATAGTAAGCGGAAGCCTTGTCATAGACATACCCTGGGTTCTAAGGTTAATAGTGGTAACTATATAGTTAAGCGACCCCATAAGGGAAGAGGCGATAAAAATTGCCATGGAAACCAGCCAAAGCGTCATTCCCATTCCCGAACCTCCTATAGCCTCAGGCAAAGCACTTAAGGGAGGATAGATGGTCCATCCTGCCGATGCAGGCCCCGCTTCCACAAATAAAGAGCTCAACATTATAATACTGGAAAGGAAAAACAACCAGTAAGAGATCATATTCAAAAATCCTGATGCCATATCCCTTGCACCAATTTGAAGGGGAATAAGAAGGTTACTAAAGGTACCACTCAAACCTGCGGTTAAAACGAAGAATACCATGATAGTACCGTGAATGGTTACCAGGGCAAGATATATCTCCGGAGTCATAACACCATCTGGCGCCCATTTTCCAAGAAGCGTTTCAAACAACCAGAAGGATTCCCCCGGCCAGGCAAGCTGCATCCTGAATAAAACCGACATCATAATACCTACCACACCCATCAGGATACCGGTTATAAGATATTGCTTGGCAATCATCTTATGATCTGTACTGAAGATGTATTTTGTTATGAAAGTCTCCTTATGGTGATGCCCGTGATCATCATGTGCATCATGTGAGTGATCTATTGCTGTGTGTCCTACTGCTGACATATTTTTAAAGCTTTATCTTAAAATTAATTTTGAACCTGAGCCACAACCTCTGTTTCCTGAACTTCCTGGGTTTGTGCAGGAGCCTGCTCCTGTTGTGATTCCATCATTGCACCAAAAGTTCTTTGTCCTGCGATCCAGGAATTGAACTCTTCTTCACTCTCTACCACTATCTTCATTTGCATGTTGTAATGTGCTATACCACAAATCTTGTTACACAACAAATAGTAGTCAAATTCATCATAATCGGCCATATCGCCTTCTCCCGCATCGCTGCGTTCTTTTCTTATTTCCTTTATACGACCCATTTTTTCAGTCATATACTCAGTTTTCCTTATTTCTTCAGTAGTTACGGTGGGAGTAAAAGAAAACTGTGTTGTCATCCCGGGAACAACGTTCATTTGCGCCCTGAAATGTGGGAAATAAGCCGAGTGTAATACATCCTGTGACCTGAACTTGAAGATCACGGGACGGTTAACCGGCAAGTGAAGCTCAGTAGTGATCTTGTCATCTTCCCCATAAGAATCACTTACATCAAGACCTATAGTATTTGCATCCTGAATAAATCTAACGTTTGCTTTTCCAAGGGTATTATCTTCACCGGCATACCTGGCTTCCCAGCTAAACTGTTTTGCATAGATCTCGATCACCAAAGGATCACCGTTTTCTTCATCAATATTCATGATGCTGGACCAGGTAAAAAGACCATAAATGATCAATCCTGCAAGTACGATCACGGGAATGATAGTCCAGATGAATTCAAGTTTATCATTATCGGCAAAGAACAATGCCTTTTGACCTTTTCTACCTTTATACTTATAGGAGAAATAATGAAGTAATCCCTGGGTAATTATTTGCACAAACATAATAACCGCCATGGAGATAAGCAGCAATGTATCATATTCACTTCCGTGTTCTGAGGAAGCCGCAGGTAATGCCCTGTTGGTATACGCCCAGAAATTGTAAAACATAAAGATATAGAAGGCGATCCCGAAAGCCAGCATCAGGTTTCCCTGCATCCTGTTATCCCTGTCATTTGCCACTCCCGAAGAATCTATAGAACCCGCATCCCTGGATAACTGGAAGATCTTTGTCAATTGCCAGATGGTTATCGCAAAGAGGGCTACTACTATAATGATTAAAAATACTGTCATTTTTAAATATCTATTTTAAACAATCTTTTTATTAATAATGAAAATGTTCACTTTCCTTTAAAAATGGATTCCTTTTTACCAAAAGAGGGGATTTGGTAAGAGAACTGAAAACCACAAAAATAAACAATCCTGTGAAGAAAAGTAAGGCGCTTATTTCCGGGAGTCCAATGAACCAGGATTCTCCAACAGTTGCCGGCATTACCATCACATAAATATCAATATAGTGGCCAAACAGGATCACCAGACCTGTCATTACAACAAACCAGTTTACACGTTTAAAATCACTGTTCATTAATAACAGCACCGGAAAAAGGAAATTCAACACTACCATTCCAAAGAAAAGAATTCCATAATCTTCAATTCTTGTTACAAAATAGGTTACTTCTTCGGGAATGTTGGAATACCATATTAGCATGAATTGGGAGAACCAAAGATATGTCCAAAAAATACTTATCCCGAACATAAATTTTGCCAAATCGTGTATATGACTATCGTTTACAAAAGGTAAATATCCCCTTGATTTAAGGTAAATGGACACCAACGCGATCATAGTGATCCCTGAAACGAACATACTTGCAAATACATACCATCCAAATAAGGTACTAAACCAGTGGGGGTCAAGGCTCATAATCCAGTCCCAGGACATCATAGATTCTGTTACTATAAAGAAAACAAGAAATCCAGCTGCAAGTTTAAAGTTCTTTTTGAAATAATAAAGATCATTTGGTTCAGCCTCATCCAGCCTGTGAGAATTCTTCACAAGGAAATGCCTGAAAATTGCCCAACCTGCTATATAAATTGCAGCCCGTATTAAAAAGAAAGGAACATTTAAAAAGCCGCTTTTGTTTCTAATGATGGCATCATTTTCAACAACTTCGGGGTCCATCCAAATGAACAGGTGGTTTAAATGAAGACCAGATAATACAAGCAATACGAATACAATAATACCTCCGGGTAACAAATAAGAAGTAATACCTTCCATCACACGAAATAATACCGGAGACCATCCTGCCTGCGCCGCGTATTGAATTGCGTAAAATACCAATACACCCAACGGGATCATAAAGAAGAAGAATGCGGCTACATAAAGGGCAGCCCATGGCTTGTTTTGTAACTGGTGCAGCAAATGCTCGTAATGTTCATTTTCGTGATCTTCTGCATCTGTCCCCAATTCTGTACGGTGCTCATCTGTACGCTCAGTTTGGATCTCATGTTCAGAAGGAACAAACTCCATTCCTGAATCCGGATCTTCGGCAAGATCGCTTTTAAGCTGTTCAGCAGGGGTATGGGTTTCTCCATGGCCATCCTGAGAAGCTACCATTTCTTTAACCTCTTCTATAGTAGAAGGGGCGACTATAAATCCTATGGCTAATCCTATAAGACCCACCGCCATAAGGATAATAGAAAATAATTTTAATTTACTGGATAGCGTGTACATATTTAATATATCTAAATGCTGTTATTCTTCGTTTTGATTTTCCTGCGCTTCGTCTGTTGAAGTTTCATCACCAGGTACCATATCTCCCTCGGCATTTACGGCCGGGATAAGATTTTGGGCGTTTTGCAAAGTATCAGCTTCAAAGGCTCTTTCAGGATTTCCCTGCAGGTCACTTTTAAGTTTCATTACATAATGATCTATAAGCCATCTTTCTTCAGTAGAAGTTTGAGAAGCATAGGACCCCATTGCGTTCAACCCGTAATACATTACGTGATAAACACTCCCTTCAGTAATATCTCGTCCAGCATCATCATAACTAGGAATACCAAGGATCTTTTCACGCTGTACCAATGTACCCTGTCCATCTCCTTTATCACCATGACAGGTAGCACAATATATAGTATAAAGCGCCTTTCCTGCTGCCAGGTTTTTCTCTGTATACGGCAACGGATTTGTTAACTGTGCCTTCGCAGCCTGGGAGCCTTCAGGATTGTTTTCATATTCATAAGGCTTCCATCCTCTTGGAACTGTTCCTTCCACAGGTAGTCTTGCCGACTGGCCACCGGGAAAAATTTCGTATTCGCCATAAGGCTCATAAGGAACCGGCTCATACATATCGGGAAAATACTGATAGTTGGGACGGGAATCATTGAAACAGGAAACCATTGTCAATGCCAACAGAACCAGTATATATTTATTAAATAAACTTTTCATCGGGTTTATTTGTTATCAATTAATACAATTTCAGAAGCTCCTGTTTTGTAAAGGAAATCTGTAAGATCTTCTGTATTATGGTTAGCTACCTCTATTTCCATTAAAAAATGGTCATCTGTTGTCCTTACATCAGGATTTTCAGCAACTTTAAAAGGCCACAATCTACTTCTAAGATAAAATGTGATCACCATTAAGTGGGCTGCAAAGAAAACCGTTAATTCAAACATAATAGGCACAAAAGCCGGCATGTTTTCAAGGAAGGAAAAACTTGGTTTCCCCCCAATATCCATTGGCCAGTCCTGGATCATTATATAATTCATCATGACAATAGATACTGTGAACCCAACCACCCCATATATAAAGGAAGTGATAGCCAACCTGGTTGGTTCAAGGCCCATAGCCTTATCCAAACCGTGCACCGGGAATGGGGTGTATATTTCCCCAATATGATAACGGGCTTCACGAACCTGTCTTACAGCCTGTAACAGCAAGTCGTCATCGGTATAAAGAGCGTGTATAACTTTAGATGCCATTATTTCTTATTTTTTAGTTGGGTAGCACGGGTGATCCATTGGTCATATCTTCCTTCTAACTGGAAATCATCTATAACCATATCAAGAAGTTCAAGATCACTCTCAGTCAAATTACTTATTTGTTCATAAGTATAAATTCCTACCTGGTGCAGTCTCTGCTCAAGCAGAGGCCCAATATCCTTAATTTTTTGAAGATCATCTGCTGTTTGAACTGCGGGATCAAAAGTTCCAATCCTGCGTACCATTTCATCGATCCTGTCCTTATAAAGATCCAGTTGAACCAAAGCATCTGCATTCACTGTTGGCTCGTGTGCGTCACCTGTATAAGGCTCATCCTTTTCTACCAGTCCATCGGCAGTATTTGCTGCAGGCTCTCTTACTACAGATGAATAATGATTCACGTGATCTCCATGTTCAGCTCTTAAAGCTTTGTATTTATCGCCCGAAGATTTCAAAATTGTCTTTACTTCTGCCTGCGCAATTACAGGGAAAGAACGCGCATAAAGAAGGAACAGTACAAAGAAAAATCCTATAGTTCCTATAAATATTCCCACATCTACAAAAGTTGGAGAGAACATGGTCCAGGAAGATGGTAAATAATCTCTGTGAAGCGAAGTTACAATAATCACAAAACGCTCAAACCACATTCCTATGTTCACAACAATAGAAATAAAGAAAGAGAACATGATACTGGTACGTAATTTTTTGAACCACATAAACTGTGGTGAGAAAACGTTACAGGTCATCATTGCCCAATACGCCCACCAGTATGGTCCGGTTGCCCTGTTAAGGAACGCGTATTGCTCGTATTCAACACCTGAATACCAGGCTACGAAAAGTTCAGTAATATAAGCTACCCCCACAATAGAACCGGTGATCATAATAACTATGTTCATCAATTCTATATGTTGAATAGTGATATAATCTTCAAGATTGGACACCTTTCTCATAATGATCAAAAGGGTGTTCACCATAGCAAAACCAGAGAATACCGCACCCGCCACAAAGTAAGGAGGGAAGATAGTGGTATGCCATCCCGGAATTACCGATGTTGCAAAGTCAAAGGATACAATGGTATGTACCGAAAGTACAAGGGGAGTCGCAAGACCTGCAAGTACAAGAGATACCTCCTCAAAACGCTGCCAGTCCTTTGCCCGGCCGCTCCATCCAAAACTAAGGATCCCGTAAATTCTTTTTTGAAAAGGCTTAACCGCACGGTCACGGATCATCGCGAAATCCGGTAAAAGTCCCGTCCACCAGAAAACCAGGGAAACAGAAAGATAGGTAGAGATCGCAAATACGTCCCAAAGCAGTGGAGAGTTAAAGTTTACCCATAGAGATCCAAACTGGTTGGGAATAGGAAGTACCCAGTATGCCAGCCATGGACGACCCATGTGAATAATTGGGAAAAGACCTGCCTGCATTACAGAGAAAATTGTCATTGCCTCTGCCGATCTGTTAATGGCCATTCTCCACTTTTGGCGGAATAACAATAATACCGCTGAAATAAGAGTTCCCGCGTGGCCAATACCTACCCACCATACAAAGTTGGTGATATCCCAGGCCCAGCCTACAGTTTTATTTAATCCCCAGGTTCCAATCCCAGTGGAAACTGTGTAAATTATACAACCTAAACCCCAAAGAAAAGCTATAAGTGCGATGGAAAAAACAATCCACCAGGATTTATTGGCCTTTCCTTCTACCGGAGCCGCCACATCCACAGTCACATCGTGATAGGATTTGGAGCCGGTAACTAAAGGCTTTCGTATAGGTGCTTCGTAATGAGACATATCCTTATTAATTGATTCTTTAATTGATTATAATTAAGCTTCAGACGTATTTCTAACCTTCGTTTGATACATCACATTTGGTTTGGTTCCTATATATTCCAGTAAGTGATACATCCTGTCGTCCTCTTTTAAATTGGAAACAGCACTTTCTTTATCATTTACATCACCAAAGACAATAGCACCTTTATCACAGGCCTGGGAACAGGCTGTCTGGAATTCCCCATCTTCAATTGCCCTGCCTTCACGCTTGGCATCAAGAATGGTTTTTTGCGTTTTCTGAATACAGAATGAACATTTCTCCATTACCCCACGTGAACGCACGGTAACATCCGGATTTAATACCATACGCCCAAGATCATTGTTCATATGATAATCAAATTCATCATTCTTATTGTATTTGAACCAGTTGAACCTACGTACTTTGTAAGGACAGTTGTTTGCACAGTAACGTGTACCAACGCAACGGTTGTAAACCATCTGGTTTTGACCCTGGCGACCGTGCATAGTTGCAGCCACAGGACAAACGGTCTCACATGGAGCATGGTTACAGTGCTGACACATTACAGGCTGGAATACCACCTGAGGATTATCGGCAGTTACTTCAAGCTCGGCAAACTGGGAAAGTGAATCTCCAAGACCGGACATGTTTACTTTCTTCTGAATATCTTCAGAAAAAGTCTCTTCTGAAGAATAATAACGGTCAATTCTCAACCAGTGCATATCACGGTATTTACGCACTTCCTGTTTTCCAACTACAGGAACATTGTTTTCAGCGTGACAGGCAATAACACATGCACCACAACCGGTACAGGCGTTAAGGTCTATTGAAAGGTTGAAATGATGGCCTATTGAACGGTCAAAACCACTCCAAAGGTCAACATCTGGCGAAGTAACCGGGGTTTCAATATGGTTAAGGGAAACTTCAGGAACTTTATTCCATTCGTGAACATCTTTGGTATTAAAGATCTCAAGAGTTGTCTCCTTTATAATATCGCCTCTACCCATAAGGGTTTTATGAAGCTGTAAACAGGCGAATTCATGGATACCTCCTGTTTTTTCAATTTTTACATTCTGGAAAGACCTGAAGTTCTTATACAAGGTATATGCATTAACACCTACCTGCATCTCTTCCTGGATACCTTCTTTTTTACCATACCCAAGTGCTAAGGCAACAGTACCCTGTGCCTGGCCCGGCTGGATGTAAACAGGAACTTTCTCCAATACTGTTTCTCCAACAGTAAGTGTTACATAGCTTCCGTTAAGGCCGCCGTTGGAGGCATGCTCATTGATAAGTCCAAGTTCCTCTGCATCTGCCCTGGAAACTTTAAGGTAATTATCCCAGGATGCCCTTGTAATAGGATCTGGAAATTCCTGCAACCATGGGTTGTTAGCCTGCTGGCCGTCACCTAAACCTGTTGAGGTATAAAGCTCCAGTTCAAAACCACCTTCTTCCAGGGAAAGACCGCTAGCGGCTGGCGCAGTTGCAGTAGCCCCAGCTAAAGCAGTGATCCCGGCAGGAGCAGTGGCTTCAAAAGCACCATCATGCAAAGCATCATTCCAGGAACCATTACCTAATGAGGAAGCCCAAGTTTCTCTTATATAATCGTAATATGAAGTTTCATTATCACTCCATCTTAACAAACACTCCTGAAACTGCCTTGTATCAAACAAAGGTTTGATGGTTGGCTGCATAAGGGTGAAATTTCTTTTGGTTAACTGAATATCTCCCCAGCTTTCAAGATAATGCGGAGTTGCAGCTATAAAATTACAAAGTTTGGCAGTTTCATCCTCCTTCATAGAAAAGGAAAGGGAAACATCTACATTTTTAAGACCTTCTACAAAATCTGAAGGATCCGGCATACTGTAAACCGGGTTAACACCAGCCATAAGCAAGGCGCCAATTCTACCGGCATTCATATCTCTTACCAGTTGTTGTACCGCAGCGGCATTCCCCTGACGTACCATTCTTGGGTTTGCTGAATCCATCACCTGGCTGCCTAAAGCTTCGTTGATTGCAAGGACAAGGGATTGAGCTTCAGTATCCGGAATTCCCGATACAACTACCCCTCTGCTTCCAGATTTTCTTAACTGCGCAGCAGCTTTCACCACTGCTTCATCAACCCCACCTGAAAGTCCGCTTGTGGAAGAACCTCCAACAATATATCCATGTAAAGCTGAAAGAACAGCTTTTTGAGCTGAAAGTTTTACAGGAATTCGTTTATCGGCATTGGCACCGGTAAGCGAGAAATTAGATTCAAACTGAATATGACGGGACATTTTCCCGTTTTGAGGCACTCTGCCACGCGCATAGGCGGCATCATACCCACCACCGGCCCAGTCTCCAAGGAAATCGGCTCCTACAGAAACTATGGTTTCGGCTTTTGAGAAATCATAATTGGCAAGCGCACGCTCACCATATTTTGCCTGGAATGCATTCAATGCAGCATCCTCAGAAACAGTATCATAAACAACGTGTCTTACATTACCATATTTTTGAGCAAATTCCCCAATCAATTTGGTTGTTGAAGGACTTGCAAAAGTTTGGGTAAGAAGTACAATTTCTCCTGATACAGAATTTAAAGCCTGCGAAACTTCAGAATCAAATTGCTCCCAGGAAACAGTTTCCCCGTTTGCAACCGGCCTTTTAATTCTTTTGCTGTCATACAGAGATAACACCGAAGCATGTACCCGGGCATTGGCGCCGGTATTCGCCAGTGTGTTCTGCTCAATTTTAATAGGACGTCCTTCACGGGTTCTTACCAGCACTCCGGCAAAATCAAATCCATCGGCAATAGTGGTAGCATAATAATTTGCTACACCGGGAACAATACGCTCCGGTTGCACCACGTAAGGAATAGATCGAATTACCGGACCTTCACAGGCTGCCAAAGATGCAGCCGCGGTGCTGAAGCCCACGTATTTTAAAAAGTCCCGGCGGGTGGTAGTTGAGCCTTCCAGTGCTTCCTTGTTACCAAGGAATTCATCTGTAGGTATTTCTTCTGCAAATTCTTTTTGCTGGAGCGCCTCAACAACAGAGCTTGTTTCTTTAAGCTCTTCAACACTTTGCCAGTATTTCTTGTTTGATGACATATATATTAAATATTACTTCTTAATTATTAATAGTGGCATTTAGCACATTCAAGTCCACCCATTTGGGCAACCGTTAATTCTTCCACTCCGTATTTTTGAGACAATTCCTCATGAATTTTTTCATAGTACTCATTGCCTTCAGCCATAATATTGGTTTCACGGTGACAGTTAACACACCAGCCCATTGTTAAAGGAGCATTTTGGTACATGATCTCCATTTCTTCTACAGGGCCGTGACAAGTTTGGCAGGCAATGCCACCAACCTCTACGTGTTGTGAGTGATTGAAATAGGCAAAATCCGGCAGGTTATGGATACGAACCCATTTCACCGGCTCCGTTTCACCGGAATAAGCCTGCTCCTCAGGATTCCAGCCTACAGCTGTATAAAGCTTCTGGATCTCTTTATCGTAAAATTCTTTGCTGTATTCATCTGTAGCAGTAGCTTCAGCCACCTCGCCAATAGATTTATGACAGTTCATACAAACATTTAAGGAAGGAATACCAGAGGTCTTCGATACCCTTGCTGAAGAGTGACAGAATTTACAATCGATCTGGTTATCACCGGCGTGGATCTTATGGGAAAAATGAATAGGCTGAACAGGCTTGTACCCCTGATCTATACCTACCTGCATAAAATATCCATACATCCCGTAACCGGCCACCAATAAAAGTATTATTGCCGATACCAACACAAGGAATTGATTCTCTAAAAAGGATTTCCAGATTGGCTTCGCCCTTTTTTCCCTTACAGGAAGCTCTACCCCACTTGCAGTTGCAAATCTTCGAAGGGTCTTATTTACAAGGAAAAGAATGATAAGCAGCATCAACAATACAAAGGCAAGTATCCCAAGAATAATATCTGAAGAAACCCCACCTGTACCCTGACCACCTGCCGCAGCATCACCACCTGCCTGAGCCGCTGCCGGCTCCGCTTTTGGCGCACTGGTATATGCAAGGATATTTTCTATATCAATATCGCTCAATTGAGGGAAAGGAGGCATTGCCACCTGGTTGTATTCATTGTAGATAGCAACCGCTTGCGCATCACCTGAATTAATAAGAGCCTGGCTGTTCTTGATCCACTTCTGTAACCATTCTACATCCCTCTTTGCGGTAACCCCTCTCAAAGGCGGGCCTATAGAATTCCCGTCAAGTTTATGACAGGCAGCACAAAGGGAATTGAATAAATTCTTTCCTGCAGCGGCATCACCACTAACTTCGGCACCCGCAGCAGCAGCAACTTCCTCTTGCGGCTCATCTCCGGCAGGAATGGTATCCTGGCCTAAAACCAACGGGGTAAATGATAAGAATATCGAAATACTTAGAACCAGTACTTGTGTGGCTGAATGGCGGAATTTCACCTTTTTCATATTGTAATTTGAATTAGCATCTTTTTTTGGCACGATAATGGAAAATATAAACGGGTCGCGCGCCTAAAATTGAGCCACAAAAGTAACACTTAAAGTCGATTTGTAAAATGCACACTTGTGTTAACCTATAATTTATATTTGTTCTAAATAATAATTATACGGTAGTTTAAGTTATAGTTTTTACTTTTACACAAAATCCATAATAATGAGAATTTTAAATATTCAAAATTGCATAATCTCCGGTATTTTTATTTTGGGCTTACATCTTTCAGGAAGTGCTCAAACCGGACAGGTTAATATACAACAGGATCCCATCATCCCTCAACTGCTCGAACAAAAAACAGATCTCACCAAAAAGGGCAGATTTGGCGAACGTTTCAACATTCAGTTATTTAACGGGGATAATAATGCTGCCAGCGAGGTCCTGAAAACAGTAAGACAAAAATACAGCGACTGGCCCTCAGATATTATTTACGAAACCCCCAACTACAAAGTCCTAATGGGCAACTTCAGGAACCGCCTGGAGGCAGACAGGGTGTTATTACAAATCAAGCAGGATTATCCCGCTGCATTTATCCCAAAACCAAGAAGAGGGTAAAACCCCATCATTATCAAATAAAAAAGAGGCTGCTCCATTGGAACAGCCTCTTTTTTATTTGAGTATCTAGTTTTATTTCATTTTCTTTTTCACCGCAACTTCCTGGTATCCTTCAACTACATCGCCTTCTTTAATATCGTTGTAATTTTTGATCTGCATACCACAGTCGTAACCTTTGGAAACTTCCTTAACATCATCCTTGAAACGTTTAAGAGAGGAAAGCTCACCTGTGTAAACAACAACTCCGTCACGTATCAACCTAATACCATTGTTTCTAAATATCTTACCAGAAGTTACCATACAACCTGCAATGGTACCAATCTTGGATATTTTGAAAGTCTCCCTAATCTCGGCAGTACCTGTGATCTCTTCTTTCATAATTGGAGATAACATTCCTTCCATTGCATCCTTAAGATCATTTATGGCATCATAAATAATAGAATACAGTCTTACGTCTATTTCTTCCTTATCTGCAAGTTGTCTTGCATTTCCGGCAGGCCTTACGTTAAATCCAATTATTACCGCATCTGAAGCTGAAGCCAGCAATACATCACTTTCGGTAATTGGACCCACTCCTTTATGGATGATATTCACCTGGATCTCTTCCGTAGAAAGTTTCTGGAAACTGTCTGTAAGAGCTTCCACAGATCCATCCACATCCCCTTTCAAAATAATATTGATTTCCTTGAAATCTCCAAGGGCTATACGTCTACCAATCTCATCAAGAGTAATATGACGCTGTGTTCTTACAGATTGTTCTCTTTGTAACTGTGTTCGTCGTGCAGCAACATCTTTGGCCTCACGTTCATCCAGCATTACCCTGAACTTGTCACCCGCCTGTGGCGCGCCATCAAGACCAAGAATAGATACCGGGGAAGCAGGTCCCGCAACCGGAACATCCTTACCACGTTCATCCTGCATTGCTTTAATTTTACCACTGTGCCTGCCCGCAAGAACGTAATCTCCTATTCTAAGGGACCCGTCCTGCACCAGTACTGTGGAAACATAGCCTCTTCCTTTATCAAGGAAAGCCTCCACTACTGTTCCTTTTCCGGGTTTATTAGGATTTGCTTTCAATTCCAGTATCTCTGCTTCCAGCAATACCTTTTCAAGCAATTCTTTTACACCTAAACCTGTTTTAGCCGAGATATCCTGGGATTGGATCTTACCTCCCCAATCTTCAACCAAAAGGTTCATTTGCGCAAGTTTTTCCTTGATCTTTTCAGGATTTGCCGTTGGAAGGTCTGCCTTGTTTATAGCAAACACAATAGGAACTCCTGCAGCCTGGGCGTGGGAAATTGCTTCTTTTGTTTGCGGCATCACATCATCATCTGCAGCGATCACAATAATTGCGATATCTGTTACCTGTGCACCCCTCGCCCGCATCGCGGTAAAGGCTTCGTGACCCGGTGTATCCAGGAATGCGATCTTTTGACCACCTTCCAGAACAACCCCGTAGGCACCAATATGCTGGGTAATACCCCCGCTTTCACCTGCGATAACATTTTCTTTTCTTATATAATCCAAAAGGGAAGTTTTCCCGTGATCTACGTGACCCATTACGGTAACTATAGGAGCTCTACCTACAAGATCCTCAGGATTATCTTCTACTATTTCAGAAACTTCTTCAATATCTGCAGATACAAATTCTACTTCATAATCAAATTCACTAGCAACAATACTAAGGGTTTCTGCATCAAGTCGCTGGTTCATTGTAACCATCATACCAAGCGACATACAAGCCGAAATAATTTTTGTAACCGGCACATCCATCATCGTAGCAACCTCGCTTACAGTAACAAATTCGGTTACTTTAAGAATCTTGCTGTCTGTCTCCTGCTGTGCAAGGTCATCTTCAGATCTTTGACGGTGCTGGTCTCTCTTATCTCTTCTATATTTTGCTCCTTTTCCTTTTCCGCCTTTACCCTGAAGTTTTTCAAGGGTCTCACGAATTTGCTTTTGTACTTCTTCTTCGCTTGGCTCTTCCTTGGAAATAGCAGGTCTGGCCGGTTTTTTACCGCCTGGACCCGGCTTGCCTTTATATCCGCCGCCGGTTGCAGGTGCAGTTGTTCCGGGAGCTCCCTTCACATCTTTGCTTATTCTTCTACGGCGTTTTTTATTCTTATCCTTATCTGCTGCACTACCGGCAACAGGTTTCTTTTCATCCTTTTTCTTAACCGGTTTCTTAAACTGGGAAAGATCGATCTTCTCCCCTGTAAAGTTGGGCCCGTTAAGTTTGGTATACTGGGTTTTAATGGTAGAATCTACAGGCTCATTTTCACCACCTTCAACGGGTGTTGGAGCTGTAGTTTCAGAAGGAACAGGCTTGCTTTCTTCCTTAGCAGCCGGACTAACAGTTTCCTCTTTTGGTGTCTCTGCTGTTTTAGCGGGAGCTTCAGTTTTTTCAACCTCCGGTTTCTCCGCTGCCGGAGTTTCTGGTTTTGGAGCTTCGGCCTTTGGAGCTTCAGCCTCTTTTACTTCAGCCTTGGGCTGCTCAACTTCTTTAGGGGTTTCTTTAGGAGCTTCAGGAGTTTGATCTTCCGGCTTTTTATCAAGGTCAATTTTACCAACCTTTTTAGGGCCTTCAAGTTTTGTCCTGGCACTTACAACTTCCTGTTGTCTAACATCAGCTTTTTTCTTTTCCTCAATCTCTTTCTCACGGGCCAAACGCAATTCTTCTTTCTCCTTGCGTTTTTCCTCTCCAACTTCCTTAGATGCTACCTTTTTACTTTTGTCTGTTTGAAATTCATCAAAAAGCACCTGGTAAACATTTTCAGAGATCTTGGTGGTAGGACGCGCTTCTATGTCGTGACCTTGAGAATTTAAAAATTCCACAGCACGATCTAGCGAAATATTGAATTCACGTAGTACCTTGTTTAATCGCATTGTTTTTGCTTCAGCCATAAATTGCCCTCTAAATTACCTCTTAATTATTAGTGTATGTTTATAAAAATAAACAAATTTTATTCTTCAAATTCATCTCTCAACACCTGAATTACTTCACGTATTGTTTCTTCTTCAAGATCTGTACGACGCACAAGGTCATCCACATCCTGTTCCAAAATACTCTTGGCGGTATCAAGACCTATTTTGGCAAATTCGGCAATTACCCAATCCTCGATCTCATCGGCAAATTCCCTAAGCTCAACATCTTCTTCTCCACCATCTCTAAACACGTCTATTTCATAGCCGGTAAGCTGGCCCGCAAGCCTTATATTGTGGCCTCCACGCCCAATTGCCTTGGAAACCTCTTCAGGTCTCAGCATCACCTCAGCACGTTTATTTTCTTCATCCAGTTTAATGGAAGTGATCTTTGCCGGGCTTAATGCACGGGTAATAAATAATTGGTCGTTACTGGTGTAATTAATAACATCTATGTTCTCATTGCCCAATTCTCTCACAATACTGTGAATTCTTGACCCTTTCATCCCCACACAGGCCCCTACAGGATCTATCCTGTCATCATAAGAATCTACAGCAACTTTTGCTTTTTCACCCGGGATCCTTACCACCTTCTTAACAGTGATCAATCCATCAAAAACCTCAGGGATCTCCTGTTCAAATAATTTTTCAAGAAAAACGGGAGCAGTACGCGACATAATAATTTGCGGCTTGCTGCCTTTTAACTCAACGCTTTCAATTATACCTCTTACGTTTTCTCCTTTTCTGAAAAAATCTGAAGGGATCTGCCTGTCTTTTGGTAAAATGATCTCGTTGCCCTCATCATCAAGTAAAATGATGGCCCGGTGGCGAATATGGTGTACTTCTGCAGTATATATTTCTCCTTCAAGATCTTTGAACTGCTTATAGATATTGGTATTATCATGCTCGTGGATCTTGGCTATAAGATTTTGGCGCAATGCCAAAATAGAACGTCTTCCAAGATCTATTAACTTAACTTCTTCTGAAACATCTTCCCCAACCTCAAAATCGGGTTCGATCTTGCGGGCTTCAGAAAGCGATATTTCCTGATTTGGATCTTCCACTTCCCCATCTGCCACAACAACCCTGTTTCTCCAAATTTCCAAATCCCCTTTATCGGGATTTACAATAATATCGAAGTTATCATCTTCTCCATACTTCTTTTTCAAAGCACTCCTGAACACATCCTCCAGGATCGCCATTAAGGTTACACGATCTATTAACTTATCGTCTTTAAATTCTGAAAAAGACTCAATTAAGGCGATATTTTCCATATCAGTTTATTATTAAAATGTTATCACAACTTTAGCCTTCTCAATCTCATCAAAAGCTATATTGATTTCTTTATCTACAGTTATCTTTCCCTTTCCCACAGGCTTGGGTTCCCTTGCCTGCCAGGACAACACAATGCCCTCATCATTAACCGCGGTCAATTTTCCTTCAAATTTATTGGAATTTGCCCGGACTTCAAGATTTCTACCAATATTTTTCTTGAATTGTCGGGGAAATTTTAGGGGCTCTGATACCCCGGCGGAAGCAACCTCCAGGGAGAAATCTTCTTCTTCCCGGTCCAGATTGTTTTCTATCTTACGGCTTACCGCTATACAATCGTTTACCGACACCCCATCATCACCATCTATCACTATAAGAATATGATTTTGATCATCAATGACCAGGGAAATTAAAAATAAGGAATTGTTTTCTTCAAATGCCTCCTCCAGCAATTTTTTTACTCGCTCCTGCAACATATAAGTTATAAAAAGAGGGGACTTTTCGTCCCCTCGCTGTATTTTTTTTCGTTTCAACGCTGCAAAGATAACAAAATTTTCCCAAAATCGAAACTGCATTTAAAATGAAAATTTATTTGTAAATTTATTAAAACAATCATTTTAAAGCCCTTATCTATAAATGTTCCAGGCATAACGAGCAAGGCAGGGAACCTTAAAAATACGGGTTAATTATCTCAACTGGATTTAAAGCTAACATCTTAAAAATTACAAATGAAAAAAATACTGGTACCTACAGATTTTTCTGAACACGCAGTACACGCTTTAAAGGTTGCGGCTCAATTGGCTAAACGATATAAAGGGGAAATTTTTCTTCTCCACATGTTGGAACTGCCGCTTCAGCTTGTTGGTTCTTCCGGAAGCCCCATAGGCGGAACCAGCCAGAACCTTCCAGAGGCTTTGTACTTCATGAAACTTGCTAAAAAAAGATTTACAGAAATCATGCGCGAACCTTTCCTTGACGGGATTAAAGTTCATGAAACTGTAGAGTTTCACCAGGCTTTTGAGGGGATCATGGAGGTGAGCGAAAAATACCAATGTGATCTTATAGTGATGGGATCTCATGGAGCTTCCGGCTTTAAAGAAATGTTTATTGGATCTAATACCGAAAAGGTGGTGCGCAATTCTAATATCCCAGTTCTGGTAATTAAAAATGAACACCCCCATTTTAATGTGAATGATTTTGTTTTTGCTACAGATTGTGATATTGAAAATAAACACACCCTCCAACAGGCGCTGAAATTTGCGAATAAGATCGAAGCGAAAATGCATCTTGTTTATATTAATACGGCAAATAATTTTCGTACCAGTGAAGAGGCAAATAAATGTTTGACAGATTTTATAAAGGGCGAGGAAATAAGAGATTACAGCTTTACCGTTTGGAACGATGTAACTGTAGAGAACGGCATCCTTAATTTTGCACAGCACATTGGCGCAGGATTAATTGGAATTAGCACGCACGGCCGCAAGGGACTGGCACATTTTTTTAATGGTAGCATTAGCGAGGATCTTGTAAACCATGCACAACGGCCGGTAGTGACTTTTAAAATTTAGAAAAAGGTTTTAAGGGCACCGTCCCTAATACAAAGCCATAGAAAATTCCAAAAGGATTTTGTTTTGTCCCTTTGGGTCTCAATACTTTCCTGTTTCACATCCTCATTTATCGCATCATTTTTTATAATAAGATTTGCAAGCCTGGAAAGAAATGATTTTCTTTTCTCTTCCCCATCTTTAAGGATATTCACTTTGAAATCGCGATATCCCATCTGCATGTCACCCGAGGCCTGGCTCCTGTTGCCGTAAAAGTTATATGATAGGGATTCTATAAGCCCTTCTGTTTCTACATTCATCGCGTATTTCAGGAAAGGATTCATAGCTTCTGCTTTAATGGCAGCCAGCGACCCCCATACATGAAACTCATCCATAGAATTGCTCACATCAAAATCCCAGTTTAGGGTGAGGCGGGAATTCCCCATAAACACTGCTTTTGCTTTAATACGGGTTTTTGGGAATTGTCCGTTGCCCGGGTTAAAATTGACAAGGTCTTTAATCCCTGCCTGTACGTTCTGAAAACTTATTTCAGCCGGCGGGCGTGATTCCAACACTTTTTCCTCATAAACTATTTTTGAATTCTTTACCGTAACAGAGTCCAGCTGCAGCTTTACGCCCAGCTCCCGGAGCATTTGGCTGTACATAGGTTTTATACGGGTATCATCTGTTACCAATTTATTCCGGTAGATCTGTAAATTGGCATTTTCAATATAGGTTTGAGGGCTTTTGATCATCAAACTATCTTCATTTTTACTCCAGCCCAGATCCTGAAAAGTAATTTGATCTACTTTCAGGGCGATCCAGTCTTTTTCATAGGGAATCTGCAAGTCAAATTGTGCACGGGATAATTTAGGAATTATTCTGAATTCAGTAAGCACAAGATCTTCTTTAAGCTCGACATTCCGGACCGTAATTGAATTCCACGCATTAATTTCATAGAACAAAGAATCACTTTCCGCTTTATATGAATCATATTCAAACGGAATCAACGCCCCTTTATGTTTTTTGCCAAACAGCACCTTTTCCAGTTCAATATTTTTAATTGAAACAAAAAGTGTGTTGCTCGCCGAATCATTCTCAATTACCCGTAAACTACCACCTATTACCCGGAACTTCTTTAAAAGTAAATTTCTTTCAATCTCCTCTCCCTCAGCTACCTTTTTTACCGTGGCTGTGTCACTTTTATTTATAACAATAACCGGTGCTATTAATTCAAGGGAGCCAATTTCAAAATCTCCGGACCGTAAGTAGGAGCTGTAACTAAAATTCCTGATGTTGACCCGGGAAGCACTTAGCTTTACCCCTTGATTATTCATCAAAATATTGGAGATGGAACTGTTGCCACCCAGCACATTTACAGATATGTCATCATAGGAAAGTACCGAGGAAGGAAATTCTTTTTCCAGACCCGTGATAATTTGATCTTTTATGTATTTATTTAGTAAGTAAACAGCACCTATCCCGACTGTTATAAGCACTGCCACGAGGATAAAAAGATTTTTCCTTTTTTTCAAAAATCAGGTTTAGGCTTGTAAAATTACAAATATGAACGCCTGAGCCTGCTTTGATAAGAAACTTTAACTTAATATTCTCAAGACTTGAGGATATAGGTTAAATTTAAGTCAAATGATGAAAAACTTATTTTCTTTGGTGGTATGGGCATTATATTTGCCCTTTCCCACCGAACTAATTTATTTATGCAATGATTTTTAAAATGATCCTTAAAATAGGAATTCTGGCAATAGAAATTTTTCTTGCCGTTTATAGCCTGGCACTATCTGATAGTCTGCTGGTTAAATTCCTGTTCTTTGCTTTTTCAGCAATGATCATTGCATTTGCGGTAACCAAGGTTACAAATAAGTTGTTACCTTCAGATAAAGATTATGTTTCTACAGATCAGGAACACGAAAAATTATAAAATAATACTGTGAGAAGCGATACTGGTAAAGGCTTCTTCAAGAATTAAATCATCCGGTGAAGTCTTCTTCATCGGGTTTTGTTTTTAAAAAAGAATCATGAAGATCATTTGTATTGCCGATACTCATAATAAACACCAGCAATTACTTATCCCCCGGGAGATGTAATTATTCATGCGGGTGATTTTACAGAGGCCGGGTCTAAAGAAGAGACCATGAATTTTTTAAATTGGTTCTCCGGCCTGCCTCATACGCATAAAATACTTGTTGCCGGAAACCATGACTTTTTCCTGGAAAAACACAGCGATCGTCTGGAGCAGATTATCCCTTCCAATATTCATTATTTAATTGATAGTGGGGTAACTATTCAAAATGTAAATTTTTGGGGAGCGCCCTACACTCATGGAAATGGCACCTGGGCCTTCAATATCCAGAGTAGTAATGAAATTTTAAAACACTGGAACCTCATTCCTTCCAACACCCACTATCTCATAACCCATACTCCACCCTACAGGATATTGGATGAGCTGGATAACAAACGACACATTGGTTGCGAGCAACTCCTGCAGCGGGTAAGGTTTTTAAAAATACCTTTTCATGTTTTTGGCCATAACCATAATGATTATGGAATAGAGAGATCACAAAATACCGTGTTTGTAAATGCAGCATCCCTGGATCAAAGGTACCGCCCCATTAATGCCCCACAAATTATTCACTACAAGGATTCTTAACGTACTCTTAAAAAATTTCTTTGTACGTTAATTTAGTATTAATCTATTAAGCCTTAGGTTTTTGTTAACAAGTGTGGTACTATCTTAGCTCCTCCAATACGATAGATTATTAATTCAAATTAAAGGAATATGAGCAACTTTACCCCCGAAGTTATAATTGACGAAGTTAAAAATCTGATCTCCTACAGCCTCATTAATAAAGATGTTGATGCCCATAAATTTGAAAGTCTTCACAATGCAGTTTTGAAAAAATATTTTGATGCCAAAGACATTAAGATAAACTATATCTCACAAACCATAGATCTAAAATTGCCAATTTCCAATAACAACTATACGGGAATTACATTTGAGTGTCTAGATTTAAATAACTTTTTGCAATCCTGCCTGAAATCTGATGAGAAAAGTTTATTTTTTTACCAGAATTTACTAACCCATTATAATATAGTGGTTGCGGCATAAAATTTTACAACATTATATTTCTAAAGCCTTCACTTGTGGAGGCTTTTTAATATTACACAACTAAAGCCTACCTTCTTCCTATTAATTTTATTTCAATAAATTCATTTTTATAACACGAAATATTCCAATAAATTAACGCGGCCAAGTTATAAAATCATTTTGTTGGAGGTTTTGTAACTTCGCTTTTTGAAAATTTATTCAGTTATTATAAGCGCCAATGTTTGAGAAAGGAGAAAATTTATTTAATGTGCTGTTTGAAGCGGCTTCAGAAGGAATTATAGTAGTTGACAGCCATCAAAACATTGTTGCAAGTAATATTGCTGCCGATCAAATGTTTGGGTATGCCAAAGGGGAATTACTCAATAAGCCCCTGAATATTTTGATCCCTACCCGCTATAGAGATAACCACCCCAAACATTTCAAGGGCTTTTTACATCATTCAGAAAAACGCCAGATGGGCCATGGGCGTGACCTCTACGGGGTAAAAAAGAATGGGGACCAATTCCCGGTAGAGGCGGGCTTAAATCCATTCGAGATAGAAGGCGAAACTTTTGTAATGTCTTTAATAATTGACATAAGCATTAGAAAAGAAACCCAACGCCAGATCAAGGAATTAAACAATGAGCTGGAAGGAAAGATCCAGGTGCGCACCAGGGAGCTGGAAGAAAGCATCTCCAAACTCCAAAACCTCAACCTCAACCTGGAGCTGGAAATTAAAAAAAGAAAAGAGGCTGAAAACCGCATCAAAGCTGCCCTTCAAAAGGAAAAAGAGCTTAATGAACTTAAAACCAAATTCCTTTCTCTGGTGTCCCATGAATTTAAAACGCCATTAAGCGGGATCCTTACATCTGTAGTACTTGCAGGTAAATACAAGCTGGAAGACCAGCAGGATAAAAGGGAAAAACACTTTAATACTATAAAGAGCAAGGTACATTACCTGGATAATATCCTGAACGATTTTCTTTCTATTGAAAGACTGGAATCTGGCAAGGTGAATTATAAATACACCACTTTTGATCTTAGTAAAGTGATTAATGAGGTAGTGTATAACGCCAATGTTACGCTAAAAAGCGGGCAGGAGATTGAATACCCCCAAAATATTGATCACATAATTTTGAGACAGGATGAAAAGATCCTGGAACTGGTGCTTTCCAATTTATTGAACAATGCAATTAAATATTCTCCTGAAGACACTCTTATTAACTTTGATATTAAACTTGAAAAAGACAAAATCATCTTTATTATAAAGGATGAAGGAATTGGAATTCCAGAAAAAGACCAAAAGCATATATTTGAACGTTATTTTAGAGCCGAAAATGCCCTGCTTAATCAGGGGACGGGTATTGGGCTCAATATCGCCAAAGTCCACCTTGAAAATTTAGGCGGAAAAATTTATTTTAAAAGCAAGGATAATGAAGGTACCAGCTTTTTTGTTGAGTTGCCTCTTATAAAAGATTAAAATTAATATGAAAAAGATACTTTTTATAGAAGACGATACAGTGGTACGGGAAAATACCGCAGAATTATTAGAACTGTCCAACTATAATGTTATCACCGGTTCCAATGGCAAAATTGGAGTTGCCCTGGCCAAACAGGAGTTACCTGATATCATAATATGTGATATTATGATGCCGGAGCTTGATGGTTATGGAGTATTACAGGCCCTGGCCGAAGACCCTGAAACAAGACACATCCCCTTCATTTTTCTTTCAGCAAAAACCGAACATAAAGACATACGCCGGGGAATGGACCTTGGTGCCGATGATTACCTCACTAAACCCTTCGAAGAAGAAGAATTATTAAGTGCCATTGAGAGCAGGCTCGCAAAGGTGGCCATTCTAAAAAATATTCAGGAAAAAGAAAGCAGTTCTGCCAACCAGATAAATACCCTGAATGAATTACGGGAACTCGTTAAAAAATACGAGCAACAAAACTATAAAGCCGGAGAAACAATTTATGAAGAGGGAAAGCAGGGATTTCATTTCTATTTCATAGACCGCGGGGTGGTTAAAAGCCACAAAATGGATCAATACGGGAAGGAACTCATTACCTCAATTTATAAGGAGGGGGACTTTTTTGGAAATACTTCCTTTAACAGGCCGGCTTCTTATGAAGAATATGCCACTGCAATGGAAGACACCCGGGTATATGCTGTTTCCAAGGAAGAATTAAAGGAGATCCTTTCCAGGAACAACAAGATCACCCTGGACCTTATAGATGTGATGGGAGATAATATTTCGGGAATTAAAGAGCAATTGCTGGAAATGGCTTACGGCTCTGTACGAAAGAAAACCGCACGCACTATTTTACTTTTTTCTCAGAATATAAGAAGGCATCCCACCCAAAGCATCAGGATCTCAAGAAGTGATCTGGCCAGTGTGGCAGGAATGGCTTCTGAAACTCTTATACGCACCCTTTCTGAATTCAAAAAAGAGGGTTTGCTTGAAATTGAAGGCCGGAACATTAAACTTCTGGATGTTGAAGCCCTAAAAAAAATAAGCTAGGAAAAAAGATTTCTAAAAAATAATTACCGGGGAAAAATTTACAGGATTTTTCCCCGTTTGTTTTATAAACTCCCCGCGTGTAATATAGCAAGATGGTAGCTTAACCAGGGGCTCCGGGCGCCCGGACTACTCTTTAAAATCATTATTTCTTACCGCAATTTCTAATCATTCAATAACTGATCATAATCATTTTTTCACCCTCGCTTTCCCGGTACTTTTGCCTAGTATAAGAGATGAAAAAAATGAATATCCTGTTGCCCACAGATTTTTCAGAGAACTCCAGGAATGCCGCAGCTTATGCCCTGCAGTTTTTTGAGGGAATTCCCTGCTCTTTTCATTTCTTACACATTTCTCCTTCAACCCCGGAAAAATTAGCAAACGGCCATCAACTAATTCCGGAGGATGTCGAGGAGAAATTCGAGAACCTTATGGCGTGGATAAATGAAATTAAAAAAAACCCTGAACATCATTTTCAAATTTCCTACAAAGTCAATTACCTTATTGAAGCAGTAAGGGAAATGGTGGCCGAAAAAAATATTGACCTCATACTTATGGGCACAAAAGGAGCATCTAACCAAAAAGAGATCATTCTCGGCAAGAATACCTCAGATGTTATAATGAAGGTGAAATGTCCTGCCCTGGCAATTTCAGAAAACGCTGTTTTTAAACCTCATCAGGAAATCCTTTTTCCTACAGACTATAAGATACGATACAGCGCAAAAATGCTGGAAAGTTTTAAATCCTTTACCAATTTATCCAAAACCTCGGTAAAGATCCTGGAGTTGTATACCACAGAGAAAGAACCCACGGAAGATCAAATGATAAACAGGGAAAATTTGAAAAATTCCCTTGCTCCTGAAATTCCTGAAATACAAACCTTTTATTCACTTAAAGATTCAGATCCTAAGGTCCTTTTCAGGGCCAATAAAAATGTGGACATGATAGTGATGGCAGCCAAAAATCTCAATTTATGCCAAAAGCTTTTAAAAAATCATAACAATCATCAAATCCCATTCATTAGAAAATTACCCTTATTGATCTTGCATGATTGATATAAAATTACAAAACCTAACTCAAACTGCCCGGTGACGAACGTCCAGGGCATTTCTATTTAAACCATATGAATAAAATTAGGCAGCGGGCGCTATTATGAGCCAACTCATAAACAGGGTCATGGGTTTTATTGAATTTTGTTGTATTCAAAACTAATTATTAATTAAAACGAATGTGATATGAATAGTCTGGAAACAAGAACAGTAGCCGAGCTGGTTACAGAAAACATTAAGACCGCCCATGTATTTAAGAAATACGGAATAGATTTTTGCTGTGGTGGTGGTATTACGGTCAAAAAAGCCTGTGAGAAGGAAGGTGTGAATTTAAAGGACCTTGAAAACGATCTACTTCATGTGGAAAATGCGGTTACCGGAGGGCATAATTATAACAGCTGGCCTATTGATTTCCTTACAGATCATATTATCAATATACACCACGCTTATGTGGCGGAAAGTATTCCGCTATTATTACAATATGGCGAAAAAGTAAAAAGAGTACACGGCCATCACTACCATGAATTACATGAGATCCAGGATCTATTAATAGAAGTTGCGGGAGAATTGAGTGCACATATGAAAAAGGAGGAATTGATACTTTTCCCCTTTGTAAAAAAACTGGTTAAAGCCAAAAATGAAGGAAGTGAACTGCCCGAAACACATTTTGGAACCGTAGACAACCCAATTAAAATGATGGAAGCCGAGCATGAGGAAGCAGGCGAATTATTGAGAAGGATCTCCAAATTGAGCAGTCAATACACGCCACCGGCCGGAGCTTGTAATACTTACCGGGCATTTTATGCTAAATTAGATGAATTCGAGCAGGATCTACATCAACACATTCACCTGGAAAATAATATTCTTTTCCCTAAAACTCTTAAACTGGAAAAAGAATTAAGACAACAATAAAACTATTTCACTGTAAAAAGAATCAAATTACTGTTTGTCAAGGGGCCGAAAGGATAATTGTTTTGTTTTTGCACAGAACATATTTCAATCCGGCCTCTTTTCCTATTTTTATAAAATGGTAAAGTTAAAACAGCATACCAATATCGCCCTGGGTTATTTTTTACTGGTTGGGTTGTTGGGAATACTGCTAAGATTATTTTTCGTGACCCCCATTGCCGCTAATTTCAGGTATGTAGTTCATGCGCATTCACACATTGCCCTTTTAGGATGGGTATATATAGGAATTGTGACCCTTATTTACAAAATGTATTATACAGAGGTAGGCCATTTTAAAACATACCTTCGAATCTTCTGGTTTACAAATATCACCATACTGGGAATGATGCTAACCTTTCCCTTCCAGGGCTATGCTTTCTTGTCTATTACTTTCTCTACTCTTTTTCTAATAGCCTCCTATTTTCTGGCCTGGTTCTTTCTAACCAAAATTCCCGTTCATTACAAGGCCAAAAATTCATACCGGTGCATTAAAGCCTCGCTTATTTATCTTATAATATCCAGTATTGGCCCCTGGGCCATAGGCGGGGTAATGGCAACTTTAGGAAACACTTCCATTTGGTATAAACTATCCATATACTTTTACCTGCATTTTCAATATAACGCATGGTTCATACTAGCCCTTGCCGGAGTGTTTTTTTATATCCTGGAAAAGGCGGGCATTCTTATTCCCAAAAAAGATTTTCGCAGATTTTTTAATCTTCTGAATGCGGGTGTAGTTTTAAGTCTTTTCTTATCTGTTCTTTGGGTAAAACCGCCTGCCTTATTTTATACACTCGCAGTCTTAGGTGGTTTTTTCCAGATTATTGCCTTATATCACTTTTTTAAACTCACCGCCCCCGGCTGGAGCACCCTTCATACCCAGATGTCTCCTGTAATAAGGCTGCTGTTAAAAATTTCGGCCACCTTCCTTATTGTAAAGGTATTATTGCAATTACTCACTGCACTTCCGTTTTTCGCCGAACTTTCCTATCGCTATCCAGATTTTGTTATAGGCTATCTTCACCTGGTATTTTTGGGGGTGATTAGTATTTCACTTTTCGCATTCCTCGTTTATTTTGGTTTGCTTAAACTTAAAAAACGCATTTTCTATATTTATTTCACAGGATTTATCCTTTCTGAAATATTGATCTTTTACAAAGGAGCCGCCATGTGGTTGGGCTTGGCTTTTTTTTCAGAATATTTCCTTCTCCTGGTAAGCCTAAGCTCTTTGATGCCCATTTCAATTGGATTACTGCTTTATTATAACCTGCAATCCCGGAGATATATCTCGAAATCGCGTTAAAACTTTCAGAAAGCATTCATTTTATTATTCTCTTAACGGCAATAAAGCCTTTTATTAGGTAAATTGATATTATGAGACTGTCCGGAATATTTTATCTTATTGCTACTACCATCCTGCTGGTAGTCCTTACAGTAATGGCCTTTTATGAAGTATCCTTTTACCTCATCTTTTATCTTACCCTTATTGGGCAATTATTATTGATCTTTACAGTGTACAAGATCCTTACAGATGATTATACTACCAAGAAAAAATTTAAGGACTGGTATGAAGACCATCCAATAGGAAGGGAAAAAAGATAATAAAACTTCAATTTTTCCCCGGCTTCACATTTGGCCTTTCATAAACCTCCTAAACCCTACAAATACATAAAATACTCATTGACTGATCCTGATCATATTTTGGAAGGGGTTCATTTTTAATCTTTGCTGCCTGAAAAATTTCGTGAAGCATGAGCAGTCCTACTTGTTATCATTGTGGAGATCCTGTAAGGGATGAGATCCTGTATGATGAAAAGTCATTTTGTTGTAAGGGCTGTAAGACTGTTTATGAGATTTTTTCAACTCATGACCTTGCATCATATTATGAAATGCAACAGGCTCCCGGGGCTTCTCCCAAGGTGTCCAACGGAAAATTTGATTACCTCTCCAATGATCTTATTGTAGAAAAGCTCCTGGAATTCAGGGATGAAAAAACAGGAATTGTTTCCCTGTATATACCCCATATTCATTGCAGTTCCTGTATATGGATCCTGGAAAATCTATATAAATTACAGCCGGGCATCAATGCCTCTCAGGTAGATTTTCCTAAAAAGAACGTACGCATTACATTTGATATTAAAAAAACTTCCCTGAAGGAACTTGTAGAATTCCTAAACTTAATTGGGTATGAACCTTATATAAGTCTGGATGATTCTGAAGCGGGTAAAAAGCTTATAGACCGAAGCATTATTTATAAATTAGGCGTTTCCGGCTTTGCCTTTGGAAACGTAATGTTTTTGTCTTTTCCTGAATATTTTGAGGTTTCTGAATTCTGGCTGGACCAGTACAAAGGATTATTCCGCTGGTTGATGTTTGCATTTTCCTTACCCGTGGTGTTTTATGTATCCAAGGAT
Source organism: Antarcticibacterium arcticum (assembly GCF_007993795.1). Taxonomy (GTDB): domain Bacteria; phylum Bacteroidota; class Bacteroidia; order Flavobacteriales; family Flavobacteriaceae; genus Gillisia; species Gillisia arctica. Next base: position 2,326,292 of record NZ_CP042476.1, read on the forward strand.
TATTTTATTTCAGCTTATAAAGGGCTGCGGGCAAAGATCCTTAATATCGATGTTCCCCTTGCATTAGGGATCGTGGTGCTATTTGCAAGAAGTACCCTGGAAATTATTTTCGACTGGGGTACCGGATTTTTTGACAGCCTAACCGGACTAATATTTTTCCTTACCCTGGGAAAATTCTTTCAGCAAAAAACTTATAATTTTTTATCCTTTGAGAGAGATTATAAATCGTATTTCCCCATTGGAATTACAAGAATACTACCATCGGGACAAGAAGACAGTATTCACGTACACGAAATAAAAAAGGGGGATAAAATACTTATAAGAAATGAAGAATTGATACCTGTAGACGGTATCCTTTTGAATGGTAATGGCAGGATAGATTACAGTTTTGTTACTGGGGAAGCGAGCGCAGTAACCAAAAACCCGGGAGATAAACTGTTTGCAGGCGGGAAACAGGTTTCCGGAAGTATTGAGATGGAAGCCCTTAAAAGCGTTTCTCAAAGTTATCTCACCAAACTTTGGAGCAATTCTATTTTTCAAAAAAATAAGGAACACGCTTTTACCAGGCTTATTGACCATATAAGTAAATATTTTACCATAGTCCTGTTGCTCATTGCCTTTAGCGCTGCAGCATACTGGATGTTTTATGATGTATCTATTGCTATTAATGTGTTTACCGCGGTGCTTATTATAGCCTGCCCCTGCGCCCTGGCCATGTCTACCCCGTTTACTTTAGGAAATATGTTGCGCATCTTTGGTAATAAAAAATTCTACCTTAAAAACGCCGGTGTAATTGAGCAGCTTGCAAAAGCCAATGCGGTGATCTTTGACAAAACAGGTACCATCACCTCAAATAAAAAAAGCAGTATTAATTATGAAGGAATTCTCCTTTCCCCAGATGAAGAAAGGCTTTTAAAGACCACTTTGAGATCTTCCAACCACCCTTTAAGCAGAACGCTTTATGAACTTCTGGCCGAATACGACATAGTTCCTCTTGATGCATACTGTGAGACGGTTGGCCAGGGAATAACAGCCAGCCATAAAGAAAGTACAATAAAAGTAGGTTCCCCTGCATTTGTGGGAGAATCTTTAGGAACTACTTCCCTTAATACGGCGGTACACATAAGTTCCAACGATCAATACAAAGGGAAATTCATCTTTTATAACGAATACCGTGAGGGCGTGTCAAAGGTTTTCAAAGATCTTGAAGAATTATATTCCCTAAGTATTATCTCCGGTGATAATGAAGGAGAAAAAGAGCGCCTGAAGGAACTGCTGCCTGCAAAAACCCATTTCATGTTCAACCAGAAACCAAAGGATAAATTAAAGTATATAAGTTCTCTGCAAGAAAAAGGAATGACAACCATAATGGTGGGCGACGGCCTGAATGATGCCGGTGCATTGGCCCAAAGTGATGTTGGAATTGCCGTTTCAGAAAATGTAAATGTTTTCTCCCCCGCCTGTGACGCTATTCTGGATGCTTCCAAATTTGACAAATTATATCAATTTATAAAGGCTTCCAAATCTTCCGTTAACGTTATAAAAGTAAGTATTGTACTTTCGTTTCTATACAATATCGTAGGTCTCTATTTTGCTGTCACGGCACAATTATCACCCATTATAGCAGCTGTTTTAATGCCCTTAAGCTCTATAAGTATAATAATATTTGCCACTTTGTGCACCAACCTTATTGGAAGGAAGATAAAATAATTCCTTTACCTTCCATCCTCCTTTCTAATTCCACTTGTTGGAGACTTCTCAACATATAACAAAATTTTATACATATTGGGAATTAAATGTTTTAATTTCCTGTTTGAAAAAGTTTTTTGCATCACAGGGATGCTGTATTTTTCAAATATTTATTATTAAAAAATGTCCATGAAGATCACAGTAAAAGCCTTACCAATAGAGGAAATTATAGAAGACCTTTCCAGGCAATTTAACATACCTATTAAAAAAGATAGCGGGGAGCAAATACTTGAATTGCCTTCACAACTTGGTGAAGGCTATATAAGGGGTACGAGCTTTGATTCCGGGATTGGAATTATTGATTATAACTTTACCTTCTTCAAAGATTTTGAGCTGCTGTTCTCTGTAAATAATACCCACCCGTTAAAATTTATTTTTTGTTCGGAAGGGCGTGTAGATCATACTTTTGAAGAGGACCATGAAATGAATACCATAAATACGTTCCAGAATGTAATTGTATCCAGCAGTGGAAACAATGGGCATATTCTGAATTTTAAGGCAAATGAAAAAGTTCATGTCTCCAGTATTGAGATAATAAGGGCAAAATTCAGCCACCGGAATAATTATGATTTTGAAGGTCTGGACCCTGTTTTAAAAGAGATTTTCCGGGATTCTCAAGCCGAAAAAAAATTCTTCTATCAGGGAAATTACAGCATTAAGGCTGCCGATATTGTGGATGAGATTAATGAGAAAAAACTTTTGGGCTTCCTTAGATCGGTGTTTGTAGAAGGAAAATTATATGAAATGCTTGTTATTCAAATCGCCCAGTATATGGATGACCAGAGGGAAGATCACCTCCCGAAGATCCTGCGGCAAAAGGATATTGAAAATGTAAAAAAAGCCATAGAGATCGTAAAAGCGAACCTTGATACCAATCTAACAATAGATTATCTCGCCAATGAGGTAGGTACCAATGTGAATAAACTTCAGGAAGGTTTTAAATATATGTTTGAGCTTACTGTAAACAAATATATGCAGCAACTTAAACTGGAAGCTGCAAAAGAAATGCTGGAATCTACAGATAATAACATCTCTCAAATAGTGAATTTAATTGGACTCAATAACAGAAGTTATTTCTCCAAGATCTTTAAAGAAAAATACCATGTGAGCCCAAAATATTTTCTGCGCTCTACCGCTGAGAAGGATACACCAGAAGATGAAAATTAAGCCGGGTTCCTTTTAAAATTCAGGCACTTCAGGATTTTTTATTTCAAAAACTCACTGAAAGACAACTCCTTCCACGCATTTCCAGTTGTACATTACAATTGGCAAAAAAAAATCCTAATCGCTGTGTAGCCATTTTGAACCTACCTGCAGGCATATCTCTTACTGCAATATTTAATATCTTTAAGACAAAATATTCCTGATAATGGTGGACAAGAGAAACGAGCATATTGTAATTATTGGTGGTGGTTTTGCGGGACTTTCAGTCGCTAAGAAACTGAAAAAATATCCCGGCCGGGTAAGTATTATAGATAAATCCAATCACCATCTTTTCCAGCCACTTCTATATCAGGTAGCAACTGCCGCACTTTCCCCGGGGGATATAGCAGCTCCAATTCGAGCAATTCTTGGTAAACATTCCAGGGCGAGGGTATTACTGGGAGAGGTGGAAAAAATAGATTCAGGAAACCATTCTCTTTCCCTTACAGATGGCCGAATTATTAATTATGACAAACTCGTCCTGGCACCGGGGGCAAAATATAACTACTTCGGAAATGACGATTGGGAAAATAATGCTCCGGGGTTGAAAACAATTGGAGATGCACTTAAGATAAGGGAAAGGATCCTGCTTTCTCTTGAAGAAGCAGAGCAAAGGGAAGAACCCTGGCTTCGCAAAGCATTTCTCACCTATGTAATAATTGGCGGTGGCCCTACCGGGGTCGAAATGGCCGGCGCTATTGCCGAGATTGCCAGGCGCAGTATGCGGTATAATTTTCAAAACCTGAAGGAAGAGGAAATCCGTATTTTTTTAATAGAAGCCACGGGAGGTATATTAAATGGTTTTCCGGAACCTTTAGGCGACAAGGGAAGAAAAATGCTGGAGAACCTGGGAGTGAAAGTACTTACTAATTCCCCTGTGACAGGTATCGAAAAAAATAAAGTCTTTTTGAAAGATGAGGTCATTGAAACCGCCAATATAATTTGGGCAGCGGGAATAAAAGCCCCGCCACTTCTTGATTCGATCCCGGCTGAAAAGGATAGATTGGGCAGGATAATTGTAAATCAGGATCTTAGCATTCCCAATTATCTCGATATATTTCTTCTTGGCGATGCGGCGCATTATAAAGATGAAGCCGGGAATCCATTGCCCGCGCTTGCATCTGTAGCCAGCCAGCAGGGTGAATTCCTGGGAGAAATTCTTGCCGGAGGGCTCCCCACAAACGGCACCAAACCGGTTTTCAAATATGTAGACAAAGGACAAATGGCCACCGTGGGAAGAGCCAAAGCAGTTGCAGATATTAAAGGATTTAAATTCAGCGGATTTTTTGCCTGGTTCTTATGGTCGGCCGTTCATATCCTGTTGTTGATAGGGTTTCGCAACCGACTGCGGGTTTTCATTGAATGGATGTGGAACTATTTTACCTTTAAAAGAGGGGTCCAGTTAATTACAGATCGTGCCGATTGTAAATAAAAGAACCCTTCTTATTGGTACCTAGTTTTTTATCTTGCTAAGGAAATCGCGTAAGATATACTGCAGGATTCCCCCATTCTGATAATATGCCACTTCAATGGCAGAGTCCAGACGGGAAATAGCGTCAAATTCAAACTTATCTCCAGATTCTCTTTCGGCAGTTACTTTAATAATCTTACCCGGGGTAAGGTCCTCTCCTATTCCTGTGAAGGAAAATTTCTCTTTTCCTGTGATCCCAAGGCTTTCGGCATTCTGCCCATTTATAAATTCCAGCGGAAGAACCCCCATTTGCATCAGGTTACTGCGATGAATGCGTTCAAAACTCTCCGTTAGAACCACCTTTACCCCCAATAAATTGGTACCCTTGGCTGCCCAGTCCCTGGAAGAACCGCTACCGTATTCTTTTCCCGCGATTATAACCAGAGGAGTTTTATCCTTTTCATATTTCATTGCGGCATCATACACCGTCATAGTTTCATTGGTAGGAAAATAGGTGGAATACCCCCCCTCCTTATCTGTAATCCTGTTTTTTATTCGAACATTCGCAAAAGTTCCGCGCATCATTACTTCATGATTTCCACGACGGGAACCATAGGAATTGAAATCTTTTTGGTCAACTCCTTTGCCCTTTAAATATTTTCCTGCAGCCGAACTTTCTTTAAATCCACCGGCAGGAGAAATATGATCTGTTGTTACAGAGTCACCCAAAAATAACAGCACTCTTGCGTTATGAATGTCTTGAGGGGGCTCAGGATCTTCACTAAGATCTTTAAAGAATGGAACCTCTTTGATGTAAGAGGAATTCTCTTCCCATATATACTGGTTCCCTTCAGCAGTTGGAAGCTTTTGCCATTGCTCTTCTCCATCAAAGATCACATCATACACATCTTTGAAATCCTCAACCCTCATACTGTCCTTAATTGTTTGGTTGATCTCCTCCTGAGTAGGCCAGATATCCTTTAGGTAAACCGGCTCCCCGTTGGGATCAAATCCAAGCGGGTCATTTATAAGATCAATATCTACCCGGCCCACGAGGGCATACGCCACCACAAGCATGGGAGACATTAAAAAGTTCATTTTTACCTGGGGGTGTACCCGGGCTTCGAAATTCCTGTTACCCGACAGGACCGAAGCTACCACCAGCTCATTTTTGTCTACCGCCTCGGCAATATGAGGAGGCAGTGGCCCGCTGTTTCCAATACAGGAAGTACATCCATATCCCACGGTATGAAACCGCAGGGCATCCAGATCTTCAGAAAGCCCCGACCTGTCCAGATAGGTAGTTACCACCTTGGATCCCGGCGCAAGGCTTGTCTTAACCCAGGACTTGGTTCTTAAACCACGGGATAAGGCTTTGCGGGCAACCAGACCTGCCCCAACCATTACCGTGGGATTAGAAGTATTGGTACAACTTGTAATAGCAGCTATAACAATGCTCCCATCGCTCAGCCGGTATTCAGCGTTTTTGAATTTTATTTTTACAGACCGTAAATTGTTGGGGTGTTCAACCTCTGCCTCCGGCGAGCTGTGTTTCTCCTGTTCGGTATACTCAGTTTGAGAACCACCCTCGGCAAGCCACCGGTTTTCCTGCCGGTCTGGCACCGGCACATAGCCCCTGGAGAATTCATCCTGTAATAGGTCTATGAATTTAGTATTAAGTTCCTCTACAAAAATTTTATCCTGTGGCCTTTTTGGCCCTGAGACAGTTGGCCTTAAACTGCTAAGGTCGAGCTCGGCAACTTCAGAATATTCTATGGCTTCATTTCCTGTACGCCATAAAAGATTCTCTTCACAATAATTCTTTACCAACCGTATTTGTTCAGGAGTACGGTTGGTTTTTTGCATATAATCAAGAGTTTGGTCATCTATTGGAAAATAGGTGACGGTACAACCAAATTCCGGAGACATATTAGAGATGGTAGCCCTGTCTGTTACCGTTAAATGATCCAGGGCATCTCCAAACACCTCAACAAATTTGCCTACAACTCCCACATCGCGCAATAGGCGGGTTATGGTAAGCACCATATCTGTAGCGGTACAGCCCTGCGGGATTTGCCCGGTCAATTTTAGTCCTACCACCTGAGGACAGGTAAAATATACAGGCTGTCCTAACATAGCTGCTTCGGCCTCAATTCCTCCTACACCCCAGCCCAACACCCCAATCCCGTTAACCATTGGAGTATGGGAATCCAGCCCAACCAAACTATCGGGAAAAGCCCAGCCATCGCGTTCTATAACCCCTTTAGCCAGATATTCAAGATTTACCTGGTGACAAATTCCCATTCCGGGAGGTACCACTGTAAAATTATGAAGCCCTTTTTGTCCCCATTTTAAAAGCTTGTAGCGTTCACTGTTGCGCTCATACTCCTTTTCAACATTTTTACCTTCAGAATAATCTGTTCCGAAATAATCCACCTGTACTGAATGATCTATTACCAGGTCTACGGGAATTACAGGATTGATCTTTGTTCCATCCCCTCCTTTGCGTATAACCTCTGCCCGAAGGGAGGCAATATCTACTACGGAAGGTACACCGGTAAAATCCTGCATAAGAACGCGGGCAGGTTTAAAAGGAATTTCCTTATCTGTTCCCGCGGCATTCCATTGCGTGAGGGTTTGCAAATGCTCATCTGTAATGGCAAATCCATCGTGGTTTCTTAAGACGTTTTCAAGAAGGATCCTTATTGAGAAAGGAAGACGATCGATATTAACACCATCCTCCTGCAATTTTCTAAGGGAAGCAATTTCATAATTCATAACAGGTAATTTTAATAAGTATATTAAGATTACCTAATATCGGGAAAACATTGCAGAAGAGTTTTAAACCTATCCCAAAATTTGAATTTGAATTAATAAATGTGCCGGTTGAAGCTCTTTATTTCAAAAGTTCCTGGTGTATGGCTTCTATAGTTTCCACATTATCTACCCCCAAGCCTTCCTGCTGGTGAACCATTACCCCTTCTTTATCAAAAACGCTTATAATATTAGAGTGGGAGAAATCTATGGGAGAGATCTGTTTGTAACTTACCGCAAGTACGGTGGCAAATTCCCTGGTATCCTCCGGGGTGCCCCTAAGGAACAGCCAATGATCATTTTCCATTTTATTTTCTACTGAAAAATTTTTCAGGCGTTGGGGAGTATCGGTCTCAGGATCTATGCTTACCATAATAAACTTCAGTTTACCCAGATCTTTTTGCGGCATTTGTTTTTCTATATTCCGCATATCGGCTACCAAACGTGGGCAGGCGGCTGTACAGGAAGTATATATCATTACCATGACCAGCACATGGCCCTGAAGGTCCTTCAGCTCAATATTCTTATTATGCTGCGTGGTCCAGGTGGCAGGTAAATTATAAATGGAAAGTTCCGGGATATCGTTATTAAGATCTGTTAGCGCGGCTGAATTACCTTCAGCTAAAACATCGCCGTTCTTGACCCCTGTTTTGTTACATCCTGTGAAACTTATTATTAAGACCAGTAATAATATTAATTTTTTCATTTTATTGAATTTTAGAGTGATGTTGTTTCAACATCCTGAACACACCTGAAGCCCAGGTTTTTTATGGAATAACTTGCTTTCACACTTCCCCTGAATGCATAGCGCATAAATGCGGCATAATTCATTAGATCTGACGCGCCAACTGCAGATGCCCCGCAAAAAAGGTTGTTATCGCCGGTAGAATCATTGCGGGATTCTCCCGATATCAATACCGAATTAAAGTCCAGGGTCCATTCCCAAACCAATCCGTGAAGGTCATACACACCCCAGTAATTCTTAAAGGTAGAGCCAATTTTTTTATCAAAAGTATTAGGGGTTTCATACCACCCAAGAATGAATTGGTTATAAGCTACTTCTTCCCTTGCATCGGGTTTGGTCTTACTGGCCATGGCCGCATATTCCCATTCATCTACGGTGGGCAACCTTTTTCCCTGGCACTCACAGTAATTTTTAGCGGCATACCATGAAATATTGGTCACAGGGGAATCCGGGTGCTGGGCAGTTGAAAAATTATCATCATCCTTCCAGTTTATAAGGTAACTTTCATCTGCAAACAATTTTTTTACCTTGGAGCGTTTCCATTGAGGATTGGACTGCAGGAATTCCCGGAATTTTTTATTCGTTACTGGATAAACATCCATTTTAAAATCATTTACCTTAACTGCCTCCTTTGTGCCGTAAAGCGGTATAAATTCCCCGCCTTTAATATTCACCATAGTTGCAGATTGGCAATACGCCTGACCATGTATGGTGAGTAAGATCCCTATTACCAATCTGCCTATAGTTTTCATCTTAATATTTTTTAAATAATTACTTAACCTTTTTCACCATTTCGGGGGTTACTTCGGTTTTATTATTGCCCCAGTTATTGTAGATATAAGTCATTACATCTGCAATTTCTTCATCAGAAATAGCGACTTTGGGCATCATACTGTTGTATTTTGTACCATTAACCGTTATTTCTCCAGATAAGCCGTATTTTACCACACCAATCGCCCTGTGTACATCTGCATTCAGGTAATCTGATTTTGCAAGGGGAGGGAAAGCATTTGGAATACCCTGGCCTGTTGCCTGGTGACAAGCGAAACAGTTTTGAGTATATACGCTTTTACCTCGTTCCATTTTCTCTGCCAGTGATGATGAAACAGGCGTAGAAGGGGAAGGGCCACTTGCAGCCTCGTCTGCCACTTCTACAGAAGAGAGTACTGCATTACCGGGATTGTAGGCCTTCTCTTCTATTTTTCCTCCAAATACCTTTTTATTCTCTTTTCCTTCTACCTTCAGAATTCCTAAAGCCCCTTTATTAAAAGCTCTGAAGATGGAGTGATCTACCAATACCAGGTCTCCCGGAACGTCTACCTTAAATTCTACTATGGCAGCTCCTCCCGCAGGAATAAGGGTGGTTTGCACATTCTCGTTTACCATGCTACCACCTTCAACAAATACCTTATCAAAAATTTCCCCTATCACGTGGAAAGATGATACCAGATTGGGACCACCGTTGCCAACAAATAGTCGTACGGTTTCTCCAACTTCGGCGGTTATTGCATTGCTACCTGTAAGAGCTCCCACGCTTCCGTTAAACACCACGTAATCTGCCTTCTCATCTATGGCTTTTTGCATATCAAAAGCCTGTAATCCTCTTTCCCCGTTCTTTCCTTCAGTATAGAAATCTCCCTGCATGATATAGTATTCCTTATCTACAGGAGGTAATCCACCTTCCGGCTCCACCAGGATAAGACCATACATTCCGTTTGCAATGTGCATTCCCACAGGAGCGGTAGCACAGTGATAAACATATAATCCCGGATTCATTGTTTTAAAGGTAAAAACAGCTTCACGGCCGGGTGCTACAAAGGAAGATTCGGCACCACCGCCAGGACCTGTTACCGCATGTAGATCTATATTATGAGGTAACTTGCTATCGGGGTGATTTTTTAGGTGAAACTCTATCTCATCACCTACGCGGGTTCTTATAAAACTTCCTGGCACTGTCCCGTCAAAGGTCCAGTACACATAACTTACCCCATCGCTCATCTCCATTTCTTTTTCAACCACCTCCATATTGACAATTAATTTGGTGGGTGCTCTCTTTCCAATAGCTCTTGGCACAAATGGCGGCGCTGTCAACTCGGCTTCAAATTCGCCATAGATCCTCATTTGCTCCGGATTCTCTTTTGCGGCTACCGCTTTCTCACAAGATGTAAAGAGTCCGGCTGCAAGGGCAGCGATAAAAAACAGTGCAATAACATATTTTTGCAGTAATCTATAAAGGTATTCCATGATATGGTTTTTTTAGTGTGACATTTTACTCCTTACAAATCTCCACAACCTCAGTCTCTTAGAAGATGACCTCAATCATAAATGCTAAAAAAATCTTAAAAAATTTTTAGGGAAAAACCTGATCTTAATCATATTTCACCCAACATCAAGCCTGTAGTTTTGTACCCTTATATTATATAGGAATGAGTGTAATCTATGTCTTATTAACAATAAGTATAATTGTGGCTTTGATCTTTTTTGTCGCATTCATAGTGGCGGTAAGAAGTGGCCAGTTTGACGATGATTATACTCCTTCTGTAAGAATTCTTTTTGATGATGAGTTGGTCATTGCAAAAGATCAAAAACCAAAATCCAGTAACAACAAAAAAGTAAATTAAGTATGGAATTGCAGCAGTTCTATTACGACAATAAGATCGTAAAAAACTTCATCTATGCAACCCTCTTCTGGGGAGTGATCGGGATGTCTGTCGGGTTATTATTAGCCTTCTTATTCTTATTTCCAAATTTAACCGATGGGATCTCCTGGTTAAGTTTTGGCCGTCTTCGCCCCTTACATACCAACGCGGTGATCTTTGCCTTTGTGGGCAACGCCATTTTTGCGGGTGTTTATTATTCTACACAGCGCTTACTTAAGGCAAGGATGTACAGTGATAAACTAAGCCAGATCAACTTCTGGGGTGGCAGGCCATTATTGTGGCAGCTGCTATAACCCTCCCATTGGGAATTACCAGTTCCAAGGAATATGCAGAGCTGGAATGGCCTCTGGATATTGCCATTGCAGTGGTTTGGATAGTTTTTGGCTGGAACCTTATAGCCACCATTTTTAAAAGAAGACAACGCCATCTTTACGTTGCCATCTGGTTTTACCTGGCCACCTTTGTTACCGTGGCGGTATTGCACATTTTTAACAGCCTTGCCCTTCCGGTAGGATTATTTAAAAGTTATTCGGCCTACGCAGGGGTGCAGGATGCCCTGGTACAATGGTGGTATGGCCACAATGCGGTGGCATTCTTCCTTACTACCCCTTCCTTGGGTTGATGTATTACTTTATTCCGAAAGCTGCCAACAGGCCGGTTTACTCCTATAAACTTTCTATTATTCACTTCTGGTCCCTCATCTTTATCTATATATGGGCAGGACCTCACCATTTACTTTATTCGGCATTACCAGATTGGGCACAGAATCTTGGGGTAGCTTTCTCTGTAATGTTACTTATGCCATCCTGGGGTGGTATGATAAACGGACTTCTAACCCTTCGTGGGGCATGGGACAAGGTAAAGGCAGACCCTGTACTTAAATTCTTTGTGGTGGCTTTAACAGGTTACGGTATGGCAACATTTGAAGGGCCTATGCTTTCCCTTAAAAATGTAAATGCTATTGCGCATTTTAGTGACTGGATTATTGCCCACGTACACGTGGGAGCCCTGGCCTGGAATGGTTTTCTAACCTTTGGTATGGTATACTGGCTTATCCCAAGGATGTTCAAAACCAAATTATATTCTATAAAACTGGCCAACATACATTTCTGGACAGGAACCCTTGGTATTATAATTTATACCATCCCTATGTATGTGGCAGGTTTTGTACAGGCCTCTATGTGGAAACAATTTAATCCTGACGGTACTTTAACTTACGGTAACTTTCTTGAAACCGTAACCGAAATAATCCCAATGTACTGGATGCGTGCCATTGGAGGAAGTTTATTTATTGCGGGTATGTTCATTCTAATCTACAACGTTTATAAAACAATAAAGACAGGACAAGAGGTAACAGATGAGTTGGCCGAAGCTGCCCCGCTTCAAAAGATCTCAGGAAAGAGATTGGTGGGAGAAGGTTTTCACACCTGGCTGGAACGTAAACCTGTTCAATTGACCATTCTTGCTACTATTGCAATCCTGATAGGGGGAATTATCCAGATAGTTCCCACCATACTTGTAAAATCCAACATCCCAACCATTACCAGTGTAAAACCCTATACTCCGCTGGAACTGGAAGGACGGGATATTTATATACGGGAAAGCTGTGTCTCCTGCCACTCACAAATGGTAAGGCCCTTCCGCAGTGAGGTGGAACGCTATGGAGAATTTTCAAAAGCCGGAGAATATGTATATGACCATCCATTTCTTTGGGGAAGTAAGAGAACAGGGCCGGATCTCATGCGTGTAGGAGGAAAATATTCAGACAACTGGCACTTCAACCATATGTATGACCCTCAAAGTACTTCAGCGGGTTCAATTATGCCCGGTTATAAATGGCTTATTACAGATGAGCATGACCGTTCTAAAACCCAGCAGAAAATGGAAGTTATGGTAAAACTGGGTGTCCCATATACTATAGAGGAGATCACCAATGCACAGGCTTTAATGAATGCCCAGGCAACCCAAATTGAGAAGAACCTGTATAATGACCCCGATTTTGTAAGAACCTATGAAGCCGATAAAAAATATGCTGAAGAGAATGGTCTGGATTTCGTTGAAATGAGAAACCGGGAGATCATAGCGCTTATCGCCTATATGCAGCGCCTGGGAACGGACATTAAGGTAAAAGACCCTGAAGTATCAAGCACAACTAAAAAATAACAAGCCATGTTCAAATTTGTAAAAGGCCATATGGAGACAATTGCCGGGGTAGAAATCTTCCCCATTATCTCCCTGCTTATATTCTTTATATTTTTTGTGATCCTGTTCTGGTGGGTATTTACTGCCGGAAAAGATTACCTGAAAACCATGGAAGAAATTCCCCTTGAACCCGAAAACGACCAAAACCTATGAGAAATATGATTCCCGGCTGGATAAGAGTTCCCGTACTATTTTTAATTGTAGTAGGAATAACCGAATATTTTATAGATTCAGGAAAGCAGTTTGCATTTATTGAATACCCTATTTTACAACTGGTGCTCCTTGTTGCCCTGCTATTCCTTATTTCTGCTGAAATAATAGTAGACGCAGTAGAGAATACCATGTTTAAAACCCTTGCGCCAGATGCCAAAGAGCGCTATATGCTGGAAAAGCAAAAAAGGGCAGAAAAATACAGCCTTAACCGCTGGTTCAAACAAATGACCTATGCCCAGCCCGAAGAAAGGGACCTGGAACTGGACCATAATTATGACGGAATAAAGGAGCTGGACAACAAGCTCCCACCCTGGTGGCTTTATTCATTTTACCTTACCATCATTTTTGCATTTGGGTATATGGCCTATTATCACATATTTGATGGCGACACCCAGTTAACAGAATTTGAAAAAGAAATGGCCAGCGCGCAAATTGCCGTTGAAGAATATAAGAAAAATGCCCCCGATCTTGTTGATGCGGAAAGTGTGGTTGTCTTAACTGATGCTGCCGACATTGAGAAAGGAAATGCACTTTATCAAATCAATTGTATGGCCTGTCATGCTGCTGATGGCGGTGGTGGAATTGGACCCAATCTTACAGATGAGCTTTGGATACTGGGCGGTGGAATAAAGAACATCTTTCATACTATAAGTGAAGGTGGCCGGGCCGGAAAAGGAATGATCGCCTGGAAATCTACCCTTAGCCCGTCAGAGATACAGCAGGTATCCAGTTACATTTTAACCCTGGAGGGAACAACCCCGGCCAATCCTAAGGTAGCCGAAGGAGACGTTTGGAGCGAAGAGTAAACCAAGGAAAGAGGAAAAAATATAATGAAGGAAGATGATATAAGTTACAGAGATAGAATAGGCACGATGACCAGTGAGGGAAAACGTGCCTGGATCTACCCCAAAAAACCTGAAGGTAAATTCTACAACTACAGGACCTGGTTAACTTATGTTTTATTGGCACTATTAATAGCCAGCCCTTTTATTCATATAAACGGGAATCAATTCATGCTCTTCAACGTTTTGGGAAGGGAATTTAATGTATTTGGACTTCCTTTCTGGCCTCAGGATTTTTACCTGGGAGTTGTGGTGATGATTATTTCTGTACTTATCATTACATTTTTCACCGTAGCCTTTGGAAGGCTTTTTTGTGGGTGGATATGCCCGCAAACCATCTTTATGGAAATGGTCTTCAGGAAGATCGAGTACTGGATTGAGGGAGACCGTGGCTCCCAGATGCGGCTGGATAAACAAGAGTGGAATTCAGAAAAAATAAGAAAAAAGGGATTCAAATGGTTCCTTTTCTTCATTATCTCCTTTATAATCGCCAATGTATTTCTCGCATACCTCATAAGCAGTAAAAAGCTGTTGAGATATATTGAGACCGGTCCCATAGAGAATCTTTGCACATTTGTGGCCCTGCTCATTTTTACCGGGGTCTTCTATTTTATTTTCGCCTGGTTTAGAGAACAGGTTTGCACCATTGCCTGCCCCTACGGGAGGCTTCAAAGTGTATTGCTGGATAATAAATCTATTGTGGTGGCATATAACCATAAACGTGGGGAAAGAGAAAAGGGCCGCTCGAAATTTAAAAAGAATGAAAACAGGGCGGCGCTGGGCAAAGGTGATTGTATAGATTGCTTCCAGTGTGTTAATGTGTGCCCCACAGGAATTGATATAAGAAATGGCACCCAACTCGAATGCATTAATTGTACAGCATGTATTGATGCCTGCGATGCAATAATGGAAAAAGTAGACCTTCCAAAAGGCCTTATTGGTTTCTATTCAGAAGAAAGTATTGAAAGGGAGCAAAAATTCACTTTCACCCCCAGGATGAAGGGTTTTGCTGCCATTTTATTTGTATTGGTGGGATTGCTGTCGGGGATGCTGTTTCTGCGGAATGATGTTGAAGCTAATATCCTAAGGCTTCCGGGCCAGTTATACGAGCAGGAGGCAAATAATATTATTAGTAATGTTTACACCTTTAAACTTATAAATAAAACTACCGGCAAATTTGAAGACGTTCATTTTAAACTTCTTTCCCATAAAGGGTCTATAGAATCTGTCACCCACGGGAGTATGACCATTCCTGAAAAAGGACTGGCAGAAGGAACATTATTCATTAAGCTAAATGGCGCAATTTTAAACGGAGAAAAAGAAGAGGTGGAAATTGGGATCTATAGTGGAGATAAGCTAATTGAAACCACTAAAACAAATTTTATGGGCCCGCGCACTTTTAGATAAGTTTATTAAGGAAGCCCAATATTTAAAATTAAAAGATATTTAAAATGAATTTAAAAATTAACTGGGGTACTGGCATCGTCTTAGCCATTTTAAGTTTTATGACCTTTATTATCTACCTGGTGGTAACCATGACCACAAATCAGGAGTTCACCCACGATCTTGTGGTAGAAGAATATTACAAGCAGGAACTTAGTTTCCAGGATCAACTCAACAGGGAGACAAACTCTCAAAGCCTGCGAAGGAATATTCAATTTGAGCAAACTGAAGACGGAGTTGTGATCTATTTCCCTTCCAATATGGAGGTTTCTAAAATAACCGGAAAAATACTGTTTTATCGTCCATCAGATAAAAAAATGGACTTTAATATCCCAATTGAACTAACCTCACACGAGATTCTTATACCCGGCAGATTCCTGGAAAAAGGCCGTTGGAATATTGAAATAGACTGGGGTTATGAAAAGGAAGCCTATTACTATAAAAAAGAATTTACATACTAATGCTCTTAACCGCGCTCATATTTGGACTGCTTGGAAGTTTTCACTGCATTGGAATGTGCGGGCCTATTGCATTTATGCTTCCGGTTTCCCGGAATAACGAAGTAAAAAAGTTTTTCCAGATCTTCCTGTATCATGCCGGCAGGCTGGTTTCCTACGGGACCATAGGCCTGGCTTTTGGATTGGTGGGTAAAAGTCTGGATCTGTTTGGTTTTCAGCAGCAGTTATCTATTTTAATTGGAGTACTTATGATCGCGGTGATCCTTGTACCCGCGGTAAAGTTTCAAAAATATAATTTGTCACTTCCTTTATATAGGATTATTGGTAAAATTAAATCATCGCTGGGTGCAGCTCTAAAAAAGAAATCTCCTGATACCTTCTTCACTATTGGATTCTTAAATGGATTTTTGCCCTGTGGCTTGGTTTATATGGCGGTTTTTGGGGCTATTGCAACAGGAAATATAATGCAAGGAGGGCTTTATATGGTATTATTCGGGTTGGGAACCATTCCCCTTATGACCACTGCAGTATACTTTGGAAGATTGTTAAATGGGGTAATGCGTCAAAAAATAAGAAAATTGATCCCCGTTGCAGTGGTGCTCATAGGATTATTATTCATTTTAAGAGGGCTTGGATTAGGTATTCCTTACATATCTCCCACCCAAAATACCGAAAAGATCACTTCTCACATGGTTTGCCATTAAAATTTAAAAAGAAATAATAAACCAATCAAAAAGATCCATCCCGCGATGGATCTTTTATTTTTCTGAAAATGAGTAGCATAATAAATGCCACAAAATAAACGGAATTTGGATTTATGAAAACTTTGGCAAAAGCTGACTGCCGTCATATAATATAAGGCATTCCTGATGCAACTTTGTATCAAATTAAAAACCATAATCATGAACACTTTAAAAAATTTAAAACTAGCACTTGGAACCCTACTTATAATGATTGTGACTACACAAATCTCAGTAGCCCAAACATACAATTTGAACAATGCTTCTTCTTCACTTAAGGTGGAGGGAACCTCCAATGTTCACGACTGGGAACTTGAGGCAAAAGAGCAACAAGGTAAAATTGTGGCCGAGTTGGATAACGGTCAACTTGTAAAGATCACTCAGCTTGATTTTACCGTGAAAGCAGAAAGTCTTAAAAGCGGAAAATCGGGAATGGATAAGAATACTTACAAAGCTTTGAACACAGATAAGCACAAGCAAATCACTTATAAGCTTACCAAAGTGAACAACATAGATTGTACAAAAACCGGAAGCTGTAAAGTTACTACCAGTGGAACCTTAACCATCGCGGGGAATTCAAAACCAATCGATATCACTTTTGATGCTAAGATCACCGGCGATAAGATCACCCTAACCGGCAGCAAAGCCTTAAAAATGTCTGAATACAAGGTAGATCCACCAACAGCAATGTTTGGAACCATCACCACCGGAGACCAGGTAACTATTAAATTTCAATCAAACTTTACCAAATAATTCAAATAATCAAATTCAACAATTAATTTAATCAAAATGAAAAACTCAATTAAATATTTAGCTCTTCTTTTCCTTGCAGTATTTGCTCTGCAGGCGCAAGCACAACAACGAGACCTGGATAATTTCAGGCCACTTGACCAACGAGGCATTAACGTTTTTGAAGCCCCTAAGGATACTGTAAGCACTTTTGACGGTGTTAGAGTAAGAGTTGGTGGTGCATCTACTATACAATTCCAGGCCCTTGATCACGAATCTAATGGCACCTGGAACTTAGACGGAACTCCTGTTGCTCCAGGTACTACAGCTACCGGAAAGCTTGTTGAAATAGGAAGTAACTTTAACCTGCCTACAGCTAACCTTGATTTAGATGTGGCTTTAGCTCCGGGCTTAAGAATGCACCTTAGAACCTATCTTTCTTCACGTCACCACCCAGAGCCTTATGTAAAGGACGGTTATATCCAGGTTGACGGGCTGGACTTCATAAGCGAAGGATTGATGAGCGACCTAATGGATAATCTTACCGTGAAGATAGGACATATGGAAATTAACTATGGTGATGCACACTTCAGAAGAAGTGATAACGCTCAAACCATCTACAACCCCTTCGTAGAAAATCTTATAATGGATTCTTTTACAACAGAGGTAGGTGCTGAAGTGTACTACAGACAGAGCGGATTCCTTGCAATGGTTGGTGCTACCAATGGTAAACTAAACCAGAACGTTTCCAACCCATCTGCAAACGGTGTTTCCTGGGTTGGTAAATTAGGATATGATAATGCACAGTTTGCAGATCCTGACGGACTAAGATTTAGATTAACAGGATCTGTATATACTACTCACCAGGTTCCAACTGCCTACCTTTATGGAGCTGACCGTGCAGGTTCAAGATACTATATGGTAATGGAGCAAGTAGGTGCAACCCCAGCAGGTAATTTCTCCTCAGGACGTTACAACCCTTCTTTTGGAAACGAGATGACTGCCTATATGATCAACCCATTTGTGAAGTTTGGAGGTCTTGAATTCTTTGGAACCTATGAAATTGCTGATGGTAAACGTTCAACTCAGGTTGACAAACGTTCTTTCACACAAATGGCCGGAGAATTGATCTACAGATTTGGAGCTGATGAGAAGTTCTACGTAGGTGGACGTTACAACACTGTAAATGGTGATGACGTGAGTGGTGTGGAAATTGATATCACCAGAATGCAACTATCTGCAGGTTGGTTCTTAACTAAGAACGTTCTAACAAAAATTGAATATGTTAACCAGGAATACGATGGTTTCCGTCCAAACAGCAAATTTCACGACGGTAAATTCAATGGCCTAATGGTTGAAGCTGCGATAAGTTTCTAATCCTCTTCAGGAAAATAACACATAAATGGGAGGACATAAAGTTCTCCCATTTTTAATTTAAACCATTGAAAAATCTGCAACCTTTCGAACTATTTTGGAATAGATTATGCAATTAATGAAAGAATGAAGGTCTTTTAATTTATGGGGTTAAATAAGCCGGGAGTGCCTGATATTAATGAAATGGGAGCCGGTATAATACAAATTACAATCGCTATGAAAATCTTTAAAATTATCACTTTTTTATTAATGTTCACCACTTTGGGTTTTGCTCAAAGTGCCAGCAGTAACAAGACTGTGAACATCCTTCCAAACAGCAAACTTACCATAACCGGAGATACTAACATAAGTGATTTTTCCTGCGCCTTTAATTCTCAAATGATCCCTTCAACCAGAAAGGTAAAAGTGAAAGAGGTAAACAGTGAATTTCATTTTGAAAATGCCATCCTTAAACTGGACAATACAGGTTTTGATTGCGGCAGTAAAGGGATCAATAAAGATTTTCACGCATTAATCAAAACAGAAGAATATCCCGAGATCTCGCTGGAATTAAAAAAACTTTGTATCAATACTCCCTCACAGGCCACTGCAGATCTTTTTATTTCTATAGCGGGCAAGACAAAAGCCTATAAATTACCTGTGAAGATCGTAGATGGAAAAATTCCCCAGTACAAGGGAAACCTTTCCCTTAATATAAACGACTTCAATTTGAAACCACCCAAAAAGGTATTCGGGTTAATTGTGGTTAAAGAGGATATAGACATCAACTTTCATTTGAACGTAGAAAAATAGACCCATGAACACTTCATTAAACATAGTATCTGCTCAAGAAGCAGTATCTCTTATAAAATCAGGGCAGCGCATATTTTTGCAGGGAGCTGCCATGACGCCAAATGTTTTAATTAATGCCCTGTGCGAACGTTATAACGAACTAAAAGGAGTAGAGCTTTTCCAGATACATACAGAAGGAGAAGCACGGTATACGATAGCCCCATTCAACGAGGCCTTTATTACTATAAGTTGTTTTGTGGGGGGAAACGTGAGAAAAGCGGTGAATTCTACCTTTGGTGCATATATCCCAATCTTCCTTAGCGAAATACACTTGCTTTTCAGAAAGAATATATTACCCATAGACGTGGCTTTTATCCAGGTTAGTCCACCAGATAAACACGGATATTGTTCCCTTGGTGTTTCAGTAGATATAACCCTGCCGGCGATTCAAACCGCGAAAATGGTAATTGCCCAGATCAATCCCAATGTTCCCAGAACGCATGGGGACGGGATCATTCACATTGACAGGATCCACGCTTTGGTTGAGGTAAATGAGCCTATCCATACATCGGTAATTTCAACCCCTACAAAAGTTGAACTGCAAATAGGAAAACACGTGGCCGCCCTGATAGAGGACGGGGCAACCCTTCAAATGGGGATTGGTGGGATACCAAACGTAGTACTTAATAACCTTATGAATCACAAGCGCCTGGGCATTCATACTGAAATGTTTTCAGACGGGATCTTGCCGCTCATTGAAAAAGGGATCATTACCGGGGAAGAAAAAAAGGTAAAAACCGGAAAGCTGGTTACGTGTTTTGCTGTAGGCACCCAAAAATTGTATGATTTTATAGATGATAATCCGGTGGTGCATTTTAAAGAAGCCGCTTATACCAATGATACCGCCATTATTAGAAAAAATCCTAAAGTAACGGCTATTAACAGCGCTATTGAAATTGACCTTACCGGGCAGGTTTGTGCAGATACCATTGGAAAATATCAATATTCGGGAGTAGGTGGTCAAATGGATTTTATACGGGGGGCATCCCTCTCTGAAGGCGGAAAGGCTATTATTGCTATGCCATCTGTTACCAATAAGGGGATATCTAAAATAGTTCCCTTTTTAAAAGAAGGAGCTGGAGTTACTACTACCCGCGCCCACGTGCACTACATTGCTACCGAATATGGAATTGTAAATCTCTACGGAAAGAATTTAAAGCAAAGAGCAAAGGAGCTTATTTCAATTGCGCACCCGGACCACAGGGAAGCACTGGAAAAGGCAACTTTTGAAAGATTACATATTCTGGTCTAGATCATTTGAGGCCGATAAACTTTGTGATATGGCACATTGATTTGAAAGAATTCTTTAAATTGTACAATGTTTCAAAATTCCAAATAAGAAACGGGTATTACGGGTTTTCGAACACAAACGAAGTTGGAATATTTCGAAGTGTAAGTGCAAAATTATACAAACAAAAAATATCCTGATATGAAAAGTAGTTTTAGCGAAATAATAAAGGATGAAAAACCTGTACTGGTCGATTTTTTTGCCGATTGGTGCGGGCCCTGCAAAATGCTTGCTCCCATCCTTAAAGATGCGAAAGCAGAACTTGGAGATTCGGTAAAGATTGTAAAGATTGATGTAGATAAAAACCAGGAACTCGCCGCAAAATACCAGGTGAGAGGTGTGCCCACACTTATTTTATTTAAAAAAGGAGAGCAGCTCTGGAGACAATCCGGCGTGGTACAAAAAGCAGATCTGGTTCAATTGATCAAATCTCACGCGTAATTCAATAAATGATCTCAACTAATTTACTTCTGGATTTTGGCGGAAAAATCACAACTTACCCAAAAGGCGCACAGCTTTTCAGGGAAGGAGAAACGGCCTTGAATTATTACCAGGTAGTTTCAGGAGAAGTAAAAATGAATAATTATAATCTCGACGGAAAAGAATTTATTCAGGGCATCTTTGCTTCCGGCCAAAGCTTTGGGGAACCACCACTATTTGCCGATGTTAAATATCCGGCCAATGCCGAAGCATTGAGCGATAGTGAGGTAATCCAGCTTCACAAATCCCAATTTCTGGAACTGCTTGCCTCCCACCCCGATGTACATTTAAAGATGACAGAAACCCTGGCGAAAAGGCTTTTTTATAAAGCTATTATGGTTTCAGAGATCTCCAGCCAGGAACCTGAACACCGAATTTTACGTATCCTGGATTATTTAAAAAAGCACGTTCATAAACTGGATGGCCCGTTTTCATTTAAGGTAGACCTTACCCGCCAGCAAATCGCAGATCTTACCGGTTTAAGGGTTGAAACCGTGATAAGGGCAACCAAGGCCCTGGAGAAAAAAGGAGAACTTAAAATAAAAAGCAGAAAAGTTTACAGGTAGGCACAAACATTTTAGATTTCAATTTTCTCCCAATCTTCAAATTTGGGAATTTATGATCGAGGTCATATTAGGTCTTTCTCTTCCTTTTTAATTTTATCCCCTAATTAAATACCGGATAAAATGAAACTTTACGATGTATTATACAAAGATTTTGAGGACCTGTTTGTTGGATATTCTGCGGTGGCGGTCATTCTTTCAAGTTGTTTAGGATCTGCTGCGGCCCTTGTAATATTAATGAACGGGCACGATGTTTTTCAAATGACCCAGCTCTTTTTAGTTGTGGTGGTATGCATGGGATACAATGCCACAGTTCTGGCCAACCTAAAGCCGAAAATTGTTTTTAATGCGTTGATCATAAGTCTTGTTGTAAGTGTCCTATTAATCGCATATAATGTCTTTCTGAGATATTAGTTAACAGATCTTAATAGATAAATTATTAATTTCCCTTCTTAAAACAGGGTACATTTGTCTGCTCAAAAAGTAATTATAATGAAAGAAGATATACAGAACAGGGGTGATGTTTACACCCTTGTTTCTGCCTTTTATACCAAAGTGCGGGACAATAAGGAGATTGGCCATTTTTTTAATGAGACCATTCATAACTGGCCGGAACACCTGGAAAAACTAACAGATTTCTGGGAAACTAACCTTTTTATGGTAAGTAAATTTCGTGGAAATCCCATGAAAGCCCACAAAGAAGTTGACCAGCAATTTGAACATAGTATAGAGCAAAAGCATTTTGGAGAATGGCTCAATATGTGGTTTGCCACAGTAGATGAATTATTTGAAGGAGACCGGGCAAATATTGCGAAAAACAGGGCCAGGAATATGGCACACAACCTCTTTATGAATATGTATCAAAGCAGGCTTTCATAAACCAGAAAATTTAACCCCTTCATATTTTTGATATTCCGTGAATTTTAAACCCTCACGGAATTTTCTTTATATGGTCATAGAAAACAATTGGGTTTCCGGGGCCTTTCTTTGCAAAAGCATGTCAAATGCCATACATACATTTCTTACGTAAGGCCTCCCTTTTTCGGTAATTTCAATGCTTTGCTCTTTGATCTTTAAAAGCCCGTCATTTTCCATTTCCCTTAAATTTTCAAGGACTCCAAATAACTCCGGAAAAAACATTTGCGGGTCTTCCCATGACGTTTCCAGCCGGCACATAAGGTTTAAAATATGCTGTCTTATCATTTCATCCTCCCCGGTTAAAATATGCCCCCTGTATAGGGGTAATTCATTTTGATCCAGGCGATCATAGTAATCTTCTATCTTTTTTTCATTTTGGGCGAAACCGGTCCAGCTGTCACTAATTGCTGAAACCCCGAGACCAATCATAACTTTGGTCTTGGAAGTGGTATAACCCATAAAATTACGGTGCAGTTTTTTATCTTCCACAGCCTTATATAAGGAATCTGTTTTAAGGGCAAAATGATCCATGCCTATTTCCACATAACCGGCCTCAGCCAGAAGTTGTTTCCCCGTTTCATACATCTCCGTTTTCACAGCTGCCGTAGGAAGATCCTTTTCCTCAAAGCCCCGTTGCCCGTTCCCTTTGATCCAGGGTACGTGAGCGTAGCTGTAAAATGCAATACGGTCCGGCATCAATTCTTTGGTTTTTTCGATTGTGGTCTTAATATGTTCTACAGTTTGAAACGGCAGTCCAAAAATGATATCATGGCCCACAGAGGTGTATCCGGTTTTTCTGGCATTCTCTGTAGCATTCTTAACGTTAACAAATGGCTGGAAACGATGTATGGCTAGTTGCACTTCAAGATTATAATCCTGTACCCCGTAACTTACCCTACGAAAGCCAAGATCATATAAAGTTTCCAGGTGCTCTATTTTTGTATTATTGGGGTGGCCTTCAAAACTGAAATCAAAATCTTCAGCTCTCAGACTTTTTTCAAAAATCCCTTCAATAAGCATACGAAGGTTTTCCGGAGAAAAAAAAGTGGGTGTACCACCTCCCAGATGGATCTCCCTGATATAGGGTGTGCCGGGCAGTAAATTGGTATATAATTCCCATTCCTTGAGAACCGCTGTAATATAGGGAGATTCTACCTCGTGCCTCTTGGTAATGCGCTTATTGCAACCGCAAAAAGTGCATAAACTTTCGCAAAAAGGCAAATGAATATAGAGGCTAATCCCTTCTTTTTCATTGCTCTCTGAAAAAGACCTTTTCAAGGAATCCTTATAGGTTTGAACTGAAAAAAGATCGGTATTCCAGTAAGGCACCGTAGGATAGCTGGTGTACCTTGGCCCGGCTACATTGTATTTCTGAATTAGATTCACGTTCATTATTCCAATATTTCGTGAAACAAAAATACCGCGCGTATACTTTTTATAATATGATTTGTATCAGGTTCAACCCATAAAGAGAACAGCGGGACTTATGAAGACCTGTCGGCCACGCCCTCAACCCTTGAAGCGCTATCATTTTTGGAGAGGGTAAGGCGAACCGTGCTATCCTCATCTGCTCTTAGATCGTGAGGTACGTCTCCATCCAGGTACACAAGGTCGCCTTTCACAAGATCGTGGTTCCTGCCCTCTACCCCGAAGCTTATACGGCCTTCAAAAATTTCAACTACAATGGGATAAGGGGTTTTATGTTCCTTCATGACCTGCCCCTTTTTCATTGCAATTCGCAGCTCCCGGGAGCTATCGGTATCCATTAAAACCTTTACGGCAGGTTTTGTATCGTTATATTCAAGATCATTTATTAGGGACGCGCTTTTCATAATTATTGGTTTTACAGTTCCAGTGAATTTACGAAAAATGAACGGAAGGGAGGAGCTCTTTTGTGACAAAGGCTCCTGGGGAAACCATCAAAATAAACCAGGGAAGAAGAAAAAAGTGGGTGATACTGGGTTCGAACCAGTGACCCCTACCTTGTCGAGGTAGTGCTCTGAACCAACTGAGCTAATCACCCTTTTAGGAAATTTGAATTCGAAGATATTAAATTATTTGATATCCCGGGTGATCTCTTTAGCCTGCTTTAAGGTTGGTTGGTATATTTCGCCCTTTCAGGTCTTGGATGGGGGGATTTCGCTTTCTCATCCCGCTTCAAGGAATGTTGATGTATGCCGCCCTTTCAGGGCTTGGATGGTGGGATTTCGCTTTTTCATCCCGCTTTACGGGATGCTGATATATGACGCCCTTTCAGGGCTTTTCTAATGAGAAGGTTTCTTTTGTTGGCCGGGCCGGTGTAATCGGGCCTGATCCTTATAAATTTTGTTCCAATTAGTGAAAGGGCAATGCGAGATAGCGCAGATTTGCAATCCGTGCTTCTTTCATTAAATTTCTTAAATAAAAAAGGCTTCCAAAAATGGAAGCCTTTTGTGGGCAATGAGTCCCGATAGCTATCGGGAGAACCCCCGAAATCCAATATTTCTTAAATAAAAAAGGCTTCCAAAAATGGAAGCCTTTTGTGGGCAATGAGTCCCGATAGCTATCGGGAGAAACGCCGAAACCCAATATTTCTTAAATAAAAAAAGGCTTCCAAAAATGGAAGCCTTTTGTGGGCAATGAGTCCCGATAGCTATCGGGAGAACCCCCCGGGATCCAATATTTCTTAAATAAAAAAAGGCTTCCAAAAATGGAAGCCTTTTGTGGGCAATGAGGGGTTCGAACCCCCGACCCCTCGGTGTAAACGAGGTGCTCTGAACCAGCTGAGCTAATTGCCCTCTTTGCTTGATTAGCGGATGCAAATATAGAGCACTTTTTCAATTCCGCAAACTAATTTTGAAAAAAAATCAAATTATTTCTGCCACTGTAAATGTGCTTCCTCCTACATAGATCACATCCTTATTTGAGGCACTTTTCAGGGCTTCATCGTATGCTTTTGAAACTGAAGAATATACCTCCCCTTTCAAACCAAATTCCTTTGCATTTCCCTTTAAAAATTCAGCATCCATACCCCTTGGAACGTCGGGTTTACAAAAATAATAAATCGCCTCTTTTGGAAATAAAGGCAGGATCTTTCCAAGATCTTTGTCATTTACCACCCCCATTACAATATGCAACCTATCAAATTGTTCACTTGCCAGTTGGCTTAATGCATATTTAAGTCCTTCGGCATTATGGGCTGTATCGCAAATTACCCTGGGTTCTACCTGTAATATATCCCATCTACCGCGAAGCCCGGTGTTGATCTTTACTTTCAGCAGTCCTTGGGTTATATTTTCTTCAGTAATTTTCCAGGAGGAGTTTTTAGTAAGTCGTTTTAAGGCCGTAAGCACCGTCCTTATATTCTTAACCTGATAAGCTCCTGTGAGATCTGAAGGATAATTTTCAACTTCAGAGTCTTCAGCAAAAATAATTTCTGAATTTAATCTCGCGGCTGTTTCAGAAAACACAGGCTTTGTTTCGGGTTGGTTTTCGCCAATTATAACCGGCACACCGGGTTTGATGATCCCCGCTTTTTCTGCGGCAATCTCTGCCAGGGAATTTCCCAATATTTCGGTATGATCCAATCCAATATTGGTGATCACAGAAAGTTGAGGAGTAATTATATTGGTAGAGTCCAGTCTTCCGCCCAGGCCTACCTCTATAATGGCAATATCTACCTGCTCCCGGCTAAAATAATCAAATGCCATTCCTACTGTCATTTCAAAAAAGGAGAGCTTATTGGCCTCGAAAAATGATTTATTCTCTGCAATGAAATTTATAACAGATTCTTCCGGGATTTCCCTGCCGTTGATCTTAATACGCTCCCTGAAATCCTTTAAATGGGGGGAAGTATATAAGCCTACTTTATAACCTGCTTCCTGCAATACCGAAGCAAGCATATGGCTCACAGAACCTTTGCCGTTGGTACCTGCCACATGAATTGATTTGAAATTATGTTGTGGTTTTTTTAGGTGGGTTGCAAGAAGAATAGTATTGGAAAGGTCTTTTTTAAACGCGGCCGCGCCTATACGCTGGTACATAGGTAACTGTTGGAACATCCAATCAACAGTCTGAGAATAATCTGGCACTTATTCAGATAATTTGAAGTTGTAAACAATTGTTCCTACCTGTCTTGCAGGTGCTTTGGAATCACTGTTAAAACGTGTTGCAAGCGCAGCCCGCTTGGCAGGATCCAGTAAACAGGCGGCACTGTTGGTAGTACCTTTAACACCGGGCGTGGCTTTTGTAACCTGCCCGCTTTGATTCACTTCAATTTGGACCACCACAAGGCCGGCTTCATTACAATCCTGAACAATACGTTCTTTATTTAGTGCGCGTCTTCCACCCAACCTGTAATTTCCATCACCGTCAAGTCCCATTCCATTACCATAGTACGAACTTGCCGAAGGGTCTCCATCGGGGCTTCCTTTATCTCCTGCAGCCTGATCATTTCCTTCGCCCCCCGTTGCAGTTCCGTTGCTTTTTGGCCCGTTTAAAATGCTGCTTAAGGCATCTGTAGTAGATTTGGAAGGGGTAGGATCCGGTTGTTTGGCAGGTTCCACCTTTTTAGGCTCTACCGGCTTTTCATTTACAACAGGTTTCTTTTCGGTTTTCTTTTCTATTACCGGAGCTTCCACACTTTCCTGGGTTACCACTTCTTCCACCACCGGTTTAGGTTGTGATACTACGGGATTGGTGGTAGGCTGTGGGGCCGACTTTACAGGCTCTGTAGGTTGTACATCCCCCGATCCCACTTCAGAATTACCAAAATTAATGGCAATCCCGCTTTCAGGTGGCGGGTCAAGATATTTCAATCCTAAAAATAACAATAACACAATTAACAACACGTGTATGATCACCGTGATGGTAAAGGATTTCTTCTCGTGTTTTGTGTCCAGGAAACTCACTGCTTCTGTCTTTTAATTATTTTCCGGTTTTACTGCCAGCACAATCTTGTACCTGTTTCTGTTGGCAATATCCATAACATTTACCGCTTTTTCAATTGGCACGCCTTCTTCTGCCCTCAGAATAATGGTGGGATCTTCTTCTCCCGCCAGTTTTTGCTTTAATGTAGCTTCCAGTGCCGACTGGCTTACCCTTTCACTATTAATGTACACCTGTAAATCCTTGGTGATACTCACCGAAAGACTGGATACATTGGTGGTCTTCCCTTTTGCCTTTGGCAGGATCAAGTCCAGGGCCTCGGGCGTGATGGCAGGCGATGTTAGCATAAAGAAGATCAATAACAGGAAAACAATATCTGTCATGGAACTCATACTAAAATCTGCACTTACCTTATTTCTACTTCTTAAGTTCATACTAAGCCGGCTCGTTTAACAGGTCAAGGAAATCTACTGCTGTAGCTTCCATTTGGTGTACCACTTTATCTGTTTTTACAACCAGGTGGTTATAACCTATATAAGCAATAATACCTACTATTAAACCGGCAACTGTGGTGGTCATCGCAGTATAAATACCTTCTGCCAGCACCCCCATTTCTGCCTGCCCGCTGCTTGTGGCCAGGGCATGGAAAGCTAAAACCATACCAATTACAGTTCCAAGGAACCCAATCATGGGAGCGGCTCCTGCAATGGTTGCAAGAATACTTACATTTTTCTCCAACTTGTAAACTTCCAGTCTACCGGCATTCTCTATGGCGGTATTTATATCTTCCAGTGGGCTTCCTATACGGGAGATCCCTTTTTCGGTTAATCTTGCAACCGGGGAATTTGTCTGGGCACAACGTATTTTGGCAGATTCAATATTCCCGTTCAATACGCTGTCTTTAATTTGCAACATAAAATTTTGATCAACCTCTGTAGCAGCTTTGATAGCAAAAAGCCTTTCAAAATAAATATAAACTGCAACAAATAAAAGGATAAAAAGGATCCCGATGATCACCTGGCCTCCTATGCCACCACTCATCATGAGATCAAACAAAGACAAAGTTTTTTCTTCTACGACCGGTTCAACCTCCAGGGCTGTTTGTGTAAGGTCCTCTTGCTGGAAAAAGTATAGCATAAATTAATTTAGGTTTTTTAATGTAACGTGAGTTTGCAGTTTTAATTGTAAATATAAAATTATACCAGCTGTTTTAATGCGATTTCAAACGCCGTGCGGCTTATATTGGTTTTTGAGCTGTTGTTATCATAGGTATTCTGTATGGCATTTTGAATGGTCATAGAGATATCGTTAAAGATAGCCTCATCTGTCATTTGCACCCTGCGTTCCATGAAATAAGCAAAAACTCGGGCCATTCCACAGTTTGCAATAAAATCCGGGATCACACTTACTTTCCCGTCTATGTGTTCCATAATAGGACCAAAGAATATTTCCTTATCGGCAAAAGGAACATTTGCACCAGAGGAGATAACTTCCAGCCCACCATCAATTAAGGATTCCACCTGCGATTGTGTTACCAGCCTTGAGGCAGCACAAGGTGCAAAAATTTCAGCATTTAACTTCCAGATCTTCTCATTCATTTCATCAAAAGGAATAAGATCATGATTTTTCAAAGTATTGCCAGATTTATTAAGGAAAAAATCTTTTATCTCTTCAAAACTGTAGCCGTTTTCATTGATCAACCCTCCATCTCTGTCAATAATACCCACTATTTTAGCTCCCATCTGGGCAAGATAAAAAGCAGCTGCAGATCCAACATTACCAAATCCCTGCACAATGGCTTTTTTACCTTTTACGTCCCCGCCGTAAATGGAATAATAATGCTTTACGGCTTCGGCAACACCGTAACCCGTGATCATATCGGCTACCGTGTATTTCCGGTTTATATCAGGAGTATATTGAGAGTTTTCCAACACCTTGATCACCCCGTGGCGCAATTGGCCAATGCGGTTGATCTTATCGGCTTCAGTAGGTTGAAAATGCCCGTTGAAAACGCCCTCCTGTGGGTGCCAAACCCCGCAATCTTCAGTAATTGGAATAACTTCATGGATCTCGTCTACATTTAAGTCTCCACCTGTACCGTAATAACTTTTAAGCAACGGGGAAACCGCTTTGAACCAACGCTCTAAAACCCCTTTTTTTCTTGGGTCTGCAGGGTCAAAGTTTATACCAGACTTTGCTCCGCCAATAGCAGGGCCGGAAACGGTGAATTTCACTTCCATGGTTTTTGCCAGGGAAAGCACTTCATTCATATCAAGTCCTTTTCTCATTCGGGTACCCCCACCTGCGGCCCCACCACGTAATGAATTTATAACCGTCCAGCCTTCAGCTTCGGTTTCACGGTCTTTCCAGTTAAATACTATTTCAGGAGATTTATTTTCATATAAATTCAGTAATTCTTTCATTTCCAGATTTTATTGTTTTAAAGGACATTTATAACATCCATATGATCATTCGTCTATTTAAGAAACATTTTATGGAAAATGCTTCATGAAATTTTCAATTTGGGAGCAAATATAAAAAACTAATAAGCCGTTTTGTTGTTATATCCGGAATTTTAAGGAAGAAAAATAACTCCAGAACTATGGTCATTTTCTGCCCCGGTAACAGAGCTCAGAACATTTACCTCTCCCCGCAATTTTAGCACCCCGAGAAAACCGAAAATAAGGGCCTCCTTGAAATTTATGATCTCTGCAGAAGGTATAACAAGCCGGGTTTGCGTCATTTTTTTTATTTGCTGAATTAAACATGTATTAAAGCAACCTCCACCGGTCACTAAAACATCTTCATCTTCCTCATTCCCCAATTCTTTTGAAATTTGCATGGCCACGTGCATGCACCAGGTTCTAAGAATGGAAGGAATATCTGCTTCATATTTTTTCAAAACAGGAAGTATCTCTTTATTTACCCATTCTATTCCTAGGGATTTAGGAGCCGGTTGTTTATAATAAGGTAAGCCTTCAAGCTCTTCGAGTAATTCAGGGTTTAAATGACCCGATCTGGCAACTTCACCATCCCTGTCGTATTCCATTCCCAATTTTTCAGCATAATAATTCAGCACCGTGTTCACCGCACAAATATCATAGGCAAACCTTTGCCCCTTCACCGAAGTTGAAATATTTGCAAAACCTCCAAGATTCAGGCAGTATTTATATTCCGGAAAGAGCAGTTTATCCCCTATTGGTACCAGGGGGGCACCCTGCCCGCCCAGGGCTACATCCTGCACGCGAAAATCGCATACTACAGTTTGCCCTGTAAGCTCCGCCAGCTCCGGCAAATTGCCAATTTGAAGCGTTAATCCATTTTCAGGCTCATGCTTTATAGTGTGGCCGTGGCTGCACACCGCATCAAGGTCGGTTATATTATTATCTTTAATAAATTTTGAAATTACCTTCGCCAGATATTCTGTATATCTTTCATCAAGTTCTTGTAACTCTTCAGGGTCCTCCTTAATGGCGTTTGTAAGATCGGCTTTCCAGTCCCCGCTATAGGGTATGGTTGCAGAAGATTCAATTTTAAAACTCCAGTGGCCTATCTTATTAAATTGTATAAAAGCCAAATCTATTCCGTCCAGGGAAGTGCCGGACATAACCCCAATTATCTTGTACTCGTTCTTTTTCATATTCGTAAAAATAATTATTCTTTATTGAATTATAGGCCTCAAAAACTTATCTTTGGTCACAAAAAAATTGATATTTCTAAAATATATTCTAAATGGATTTTAAACTTACAGAAGAACATATCATGATTCGCGATGCAGCCAGAGATTTTGCAAAAAGCGAATTATTACCGGGAGTGATTGAAAGAGATGAAAAGCAGGAATTTCCTGCAGAACAGGTGAAGAAGATGGGCGAACTTGGATTCCTGGGAATGATGGCGTCTCCTGAATATGGCGGTGGCGGTATGGATACCGTAGCATATGTTCTTGCAATGGAAGAGATCTCCAAGATAGACGCCTCTGCCTCTGTAGTTATGTCTGTAAACAATTCTCTTGTTTGCTGGGGGCTGGACACTTTTGCAAATGAGGCTCAAAAAGAAAAGTATTTAGCAAAACTTACCACAGGTGAGAAGCTGGGCGCTTTTTGTCTTTCCGAACCTGAGGCGGGCAGTGATGCTACTTCACAAAAAACCACTGCAATAGACCACGGCGACCATTACATCCTAAACGGGACCAAAAACTGGATCACTAATGGAAAGTCCGCCGATTATTACCTTGTGATCGCTCAAACCGACCGCGAGAAAAGACATAAAGGGATCAATGCCTTTATAGTGGAAAAAGGCTGGCCTGGTTTTGAGATTGGAGTAAAAGAAAATAAACTGGGTATTCGCGGAAGCGACACCCATTCCCTGATCTTTAATGACGTGAAAGTTCCTAAAGAAAACAGAATTGGTGAGGATGGATTCGGATTTAAATTTGCGATGAAAACCCTTTCCGGCGGAAGAATTGGAATTGCAGCCCAGGCTTTGGGAATAGCTGCCGGTGCTTATGAACTTGCATTGGAATATTCCAAAGTGAGAAAAGCATTTGGTACCGAGATTTGTAACCACCAGGCAATTGCCTTTAAGCTTGCCGATATGCACACCTCTATTGAAGCTGCAAGGCATTTGGTAATGAAGGCTGCGTGGGATAAAGACAACGGCAACAATTATGATCTTTCAGGTGCTATGGCCAAATTATATGCCTCAAAGGTGGCCATGGATGTAGCTGTGGAAGCAGTACAGGTTCACGGCGGAAATGGATACGTAAAAGAATACCACGTTGAAAGATTGATGCGAGACGCCAAGATCACCCAGATCTATGAAGGAACCTCAGAGATACAAAAGATCGTAATCTCCCGAAGCATCCTGAATAAATAAAACATTGATGGCGCCCATTCGTAATTGGTGCCAGAAATTTTATAAAAGCGAAAAGCAGCCCCTGAAGGCTGCTTT
Organism: Antarcticibacterium arcticum; assembly: GCF_007993795.1. Classification (GTDB taxonomy): domain Bacteria; phylum Bacteroidota; class Bacteroidia; order Flavobacteriales; family Flavobacteriaceae; genus Gillisia; species Gillisia arctica. The sequence goes on from NZ_CP042476.1 coordinate 2,358,771, forward strand.
TCTTTTTAACACTGGTTATTAAAAACTATTTATCTGAAACTATTTTCTTGGTAAATACATCCCTGTCTGTAGTAACCTTAATTACATACACCTGGCTGGGCAATGTTCTGAAGTTAATACTTAGATTAGTTACTTTTCCTTTAGAAGCATTCGCCTCTTTTTGAGTACTCAATAACCTACCCTGCATATCATACATTTGGATTACAGCATTAGACACATAATCAAAGTCATATTGAACATTCAAGGATTCCCTGAATGGTACAGGAGAAACATTGAAACCATTCACTTCCACACTTTGTTCATTGGTATCTCCAGATACCGGTTCACTTGCCGCACCATTAATACAGTCCTCAGAAGGCTCAGTAGTTGCAGGTGTGCCATCCAATGGGCATCCTGCCTGGTTCAACATATCAAGGTAACTACCGGCTTCACCGGCGTTTCCAAAATTAGCCACCACATAATCAATCACATCACCGGGTGTTGCAAGTTCATAGTTTACATCCTCAGTGCAAGCATTGAGAAGAGCAGCTACAGACTGACGTCCAAGGTTGTAAACTCCGCCACCTGTAAGGTTTAAAACTTCCAGCAATGTTAGATCTGCCAGTTCAGCAGGTGCATCCATGAAGATCTCACCATATATATCACAAGTAAGGTACACATCACACCATCTGTCTGTATGAGTTTTCCAGTAACCAAGGGTACAGCCTTCAAAATCGTCACAGGTAATTACAGTAACAGTAATTGTAGCAACGCTGTAGCATTCGGAATCTGAGGTGTTTTCACTTCTTACAAAATAATCGTGAGAACCTAATCCCGGGCTTACTATAGTACTCATTAATTCATTCATACCGTCCTCAGCATCTTCCAGAGTTGAGTGATAGGAAAGTGTTCCTCCATCAGCATCAGTTACATAATTAGCCAGATTTACAGATTCCCCAAGGCAAATAGGCTCAGGATTCGAAGTTGTAACATCGGGATTATCGTAAACCGTTACGGTAAAGGATTCAACAGAGAAACAATCTTCATTAGTTTCGTTTTCAGAGCGTACCCAGAATGTTTTCGGACTTTCAGCAATACTCACACTAACAGCTGTAGGATCTGCTATGGCGTTGTCTTCATTATTTGCGTCCAGTTCAGACTCATAGAAACTTAGATCTCCACCACCATCATCAGTAACCGCATCATTAAGATCAAAGGTTTGAGCTCCTGTTGTCCCTTCCTCACAGTCATCAAGATCTGTAACTACAAGATCAGGATTATCAGTGACGGTTATATCAAAGGATTCAATGGTATAACAAGTGGGGTCGTCAGTATTTTCACTACGCACCCAGTAGGTAGCACCTGCAACAGGCACGGAAACATCCATTGCTTCCATTTCAGTTAACGCATTGGTCTCATTGATAGCATCGTCCTCTGTTGGATAGAAGGTGATGTTTCCATCAGGAGTAGTGACAGCATCATTAAGGTCAAAACTTTGGAAACCGGTTTCCCCCTCTTCACAATCTGAGAGATCTTTTACTACAAGATCAGGATTATCGTAAACGGTTACGGTAAAGGACTTAATGGTATGACAGTCTTCGTCTCCATCATCGTCATTATCAAGACGCGCCCAAAAAGTTTCAGGACTATCTGTAAGTAAAACTGTAACATCAGTTGGATCACTAATAGCATTTTGAGGAACTATTGCATCGGCTTCAAGAAGATAAAAACTCAAAGTACCCGGGTCATCATTACTTATAGCATCATTAAGATCGAAAGAAGCCCCTCCGGTTTCTCCATCTTCACATGAATCAAGGTTGGTTACATCAAAATCAGGAATATCATAAATTGTTACGGTAACCTCTGCTCTGGGACCTTCACAACCATTTACTGTACAACTTACCCAGAACGAAGTAGTTTCAGAAATTTCTCCTGGATCATATGATGCTCCTGTATAAAGCAATTCCCCGTCAAATTCCACATCATACCATTTAACAGTTCCTTCACACTCTGTTGCATCAAGGGTTCCTTCCCATGGGCCACAGTTCTCAACACTTCCAATAACTGGTGAATCTGGAGTAAGATCCAAATTTAGTTGGATTGGTCCTATAGGGAAATCTTTTAATTCCGATTGGCCTGAACTTCCGGATGTACGTGTGCGAACAAATAATGTACTAATATTAAAACAAGGATTTCCAGGACCAAAAAGAGCCGTGATATTTACGGCACCTTCGGCCCATTGATTAATAGAGTATTGATAATATCCCTCAAATTCACCGGAAGCTAAAGGATCCTGATTATAAATTGAATAAGGCACAACAGTGGCTACTGTATTATTAGAAATATAAATGGATTTATCGGGGAATCCGGTATAAACAACATAAGAGGAACCATTCCAACGTCTAATAACGGCTGTAGCTTGGCCACCCCCTTGTGTAAACTCAATAGTAACTAAAATATCACCTATTGTACGCCCACCATCAGGACCTGCAGATTCAAAACTTCCAGATGTGGTTCCAATTTTAGTTAAGGTATTCTGTAAGATCTCGAAATCAATATAACTACTTCCATTTGTAACCTCCCTATCGGCGGCGAAAATCATCCAAAGATCACCAGGATTACCGTCTAACTCCGGATCTCCCCAAGTGAAATGCGCCAGGGCACTTTGAATCTCATTTTTATTAGGAGATGAACCCGGACCCCAAGTATATGTGTTAGGATTATCATTAATCTTATTCGTACTAGTAAAGATTGTAGGGTCATTATTTGTTATATCATCTCTAAAAAGAAATGTATTTGGATGAACAAATAAATCTGGATTAGTCACATCCGTAAACACACCGTTCCCCAATGGCACAGGTGGGTTCTGAAAATAATCGGCTCGAAATAAGCCTCCGGGATATGCAGTGTTATCATTTGTCCCCCTTTCAAAAAACAAATCTCCACCATCAAGATCACCAGAGACAGGTAAATTTACATAGGCATTTCCATCAACCGCAAAACCCCCTAAAGGAGTTTGAACAGGTGCAACACCGCGAATATTTTGAGCCGTTGTTTGAAGCGGCGCCAGAATTAATAAAATTATACCTAAAATCGCAAATATAGTATTTGAAATTCCAGGCTTCTTAATTTCGAATAGTGCACCCCCCAGGTACATACGGGTTCCCTTTTCCCCCGTGATTGTAAAACTTTTCATAATTTATTTAATTAATGGTTAGTACTCAAGCCGTGCTTTAGGCCAAACAAAGTAGACGGGAGCGTCTGGTTTAAAAAATTAAAAAAGTTGAAAACAGTTATTAAAACTTTATTTAAAAAAGGGGGAATTCAACAAATTCCATTGCAGGGAAGGAATAGGTAAAAAAGAACTTTATATCCCGACTTATAGGGAAGTCGTTCAAAAATAATGGGGAAGAATCCACCGTTTGGCGGAAGTCAATTAAAAACAGAGATCATATCTTACAGCAGTTGGGTTGCCTGGATGAACCTTTTTCCCTTAATGACTACTTCAAAATAACATAAATTATCAAGACGATAACAGTAGGGAAATTACCCGCTTTTCACATTTCCCTAACTTTTTTTCATAAAATTCACAACAAGATGTGATTGAGTAATTATAATATTCAACATATTTAACGGGCATTTCCGGAATGCTCCACAGATTGGTCATTAATAAAAAATATAATACAATTCGTTTGGAGAAATCCGTTTGGGAATTATTATTAACAAAAAAACCCTTCATCGATATGATGAAGGGTTTTCAAAAACAAGTCTTCCGGCAGGCAGGCCCGCCCGAACGTACCTTAGGATACGGGTGCGAGTAAGCTAAAGGTTGGTAGGGATTAGTTATACAAATAAGAAAAGCACCAATCTCCCGAGAGGTGCTTTTGAAAATGGTATAAAACAAAAAAGACCTTTACTTTTCAGTAAAGGTCTTTCAAAAACAAGGCGACGACATACTCTCCCACAATACAGCAGTACCATCTGCGCTAACGGGCTTAACTTCTCTGTTCGGAATGGGAAGAGGTGAGCCCCGTTGCTATAGCCACCTTAAATTATTAGTGATTAGTGATTGGGGAGTAGTGATTAGGTTAAAACTATTCACTATTTACTATTTACTATTCACTTCACGCCTTAGCGTGATAATAAGATTAACATATAAGGAAATAAACAATAGAAAAGAATAACGAAGATAATTAAAATGCGTTTTAGGTAGGTTTTCCTGTCCCGACCTTACGGCCGGGACGGGTGCACTAAGCTTTACGGATTATTAGTACCACTCGGCTATGACATTACTGCCTTTACACCTATGGCCTATCAACGTGGTAGTCTTCCACGATCCTTTAAAGAAATCTCATCTTGTGGTGGGTTTCGCGCTTATATGCTTTCAGCGCTTATCCCTTCCCGACGTAGCTACCCAGCAATGCTCCTGGCGGAACAACTGGTGCACCAGAGGTCAGTCCAACTCGGTCCTCTCGTACTAGAGTCAGATCCACTCAAATTTCTAACGCCCACTGTAGATAGAGACCGAACTGTCTCACGACGTTCTGAACCCAGCTCGCGTGCCACTTTAATGGGCGAACAGCCCAACCCTTGGGACCTTCTCCAGCCCCAGGATGTGACGAGCCGACATCGAGGTGCCAAACCCCCCGTCGATGTGAGCTCTTGGGGGAGATCAGCCTGTTATCCCCGGCGTACCTTTTATCCTTTGAGCGATGGCCCTTCCATACGGAACCACCGGATCACTATGCTCTACTTTCGTACCTGATCGACCTGTATGTCTCTCAGTCAAGCTCCCTTTTGCCATTGCACTCTACGCACGGTTACCAAGCGTGCTGAGGGAACCTTTAGAAGCCTCCGTTACTCTTTTGGAGGCGACCACCCCAGTCAAACTACCCACCAAGCATTGTCCCCCATTTTCAGGGGTTAGGCTTCAAACAAGTAAAGGGTGGTATTTCAACAATGACTCCACAACGCCTGGCGACGCCGCTTCAAAGTCTCCCACCTATCCTACACATCACTTGTCCAAAGTCAATACTAAGCTATAGTAAAGGTGCACGGGGTCTTTTCGTCCCACAGCGGGTAATCGGCATCTTCACCGATACTACAATTTCACCGAGCTCATGGCTGAGACAGTGTCCAGATCGTTGCACCATTCGTGCAGGTCGGAACTTACCCGACAAGGAATTTCGCTACCTTAGGACCGTTATAGTTACGGCCGCCGTTTACTGGGGCTTCAATTCAATGCTTCGCCGAAGCTAACATCTCCTCTTAACCTTCCAGCACCGGGCAGGTGTCAGGCCCTATACATCATCTTTCGATTTAGCAGAGCCCTGTGTTTTTGATAAACAGTCGCCTGGACCTCTTCACTGCGGCCCATCCGAAGATGGGCGACCCTTCTCCCGAAGTTACGGGTCTATTTTGCCTAGTTCCTTAGCCATGAATCTCTCGAGCACCTTAGAATTCTCATCCCAACTACCTGTGTCGGTTTGCGGTACGGGCTGCCACCACTCGCTTTTCTTGGAAGTCGATTTGCTAGATTATCACGCCAGCCGAAGCCTTTGTGTACTATCAGAGTGTTACCACATCCTTCAACGTACTATTCCGTCAGTACGCACTAACTTTTCGCCTCCGTCACTTTTATCGCGGGGCAGGTACAGAAATATTAATCTGTTGTCCATCGACTAACCCTTTCGGGGTCGCCTTAGGTCCCGACTAACCCTCAGCTGATTAGCATAGCTGAGGAAACCTTAGTCTTTCGGTGTGCGGGTTTCTCGCCCGCATTATCGTTACTTATGCCTACATTTTCTTTTGTAATTAGTCCAGCAAGCCTTACAGCTCACCTTCAACCCCATTACAATGCTCCCCTACCACTCCATATCTAAATATGAAATCCATAGCTTCGGTAGTATATTTATGCCCGATTATTATCCATGCCGAACCGCTCGACTAGTGAGCTGTTACGCACTCTTTAAATGAATGGCTGCTTCCAAGCCAACATCCTAGCTGTCTGGGCAGTTCAACCGCGTTTTTTCAACTTAATATACATTTGGGGACCTTAGCTGATGGTCTGGGTTCTTTCCCTCTCGGACATGGACCTTAGCACCCATGCCCTCACTGATAATAAACATTTTATAGCATTCGGAGTTTGTCAGGAATTGGTAGGCGGTGAAGCCCCCGCATCCAATCAGTAGCTCTACCTCTATAAAACTATAATTATCGCTGCACCTAAATGCATTTCGGGGAGTACGAGCTATTTCCGAGTTTGATTGGCCTTTCACCCCTACCCTCAGGTCATCCCAAGACTTTTCAACGTCAACGGGTTCGGTCCTCCACTATGTGTTACCACAGCTTCAACCTGCCCAAGGGTAGATCACACGGTTTCGCGTCTACCACTACCAACTATAGCGCCCTATTAAGACTCGCTTTCGCTACGGCTCCACATCTTAAATGCTTAACCTTGCTGGCAACGGTAACTCGTAGGCTCATTATGCAAAAGGCACGCCGTCACCCCACTAAAGGGCTCCGACCGCTTGTAAGCGTATGGTTTCAGGATCTATTTCACTCCGTTATTCACGGTTCTTTTCACCTTTCCCTCACGGTACTGGTTCACTATCGGTCTCTCAGGAGTATTTAGCCTTAGCGGATGGTCCCGCTTAATTCATACAGGGTTTCTCGTGCCCCGCACTACTCAGGATACTGCTATGGTTTATGATCTTTACTTATACGGGACTATCACCCTCTATGGTCACTCTTTCCAAAGTGTTCTAATTCATTACACAACCAATATCGCAGTCCTATAACCCCTGCATTGCCGTAACAATACAGGTTTGGGCTAATGCGCGTTCGCTCGCCACTACTTGCGCAATCACTGTTGTTTTCTTCTCCTCCGGGTACTTAGATGTTTCAGTTCCCCGGGTTCGCCTTCCTTACGGAATACTATATCTTCAATATAGTGGGTTGCCCCATTCGGATATCTGCGGATCAAACTGTATGTGCCAGTCCCCGCAGCTTTTCGCAGCTTATCACGTCCTTCTTCGCCTCTGAGAGCCTAGGCATTCCCCATACGCCCTTATTTAGCTTATGTGCTTTTACCTAATTTGCTCTGATACTAAAAACAGCCGTGCAGCTTGTTCTTAGTATCAATTTTAATTATTTCATATCCTTTGCAGTTGCCTGCAAAGAACGTATTCTCTCGTATTCTTTATTTCCCAATATGTCAATGAACGTTTTACAATTAGCAATTAACAGTTACCAATTAACAATTTTCATTGTTTATTGATCATTGTTTATTGATCATTGTCTTGTGGAGAATATCGGAGTCGAACCGATGACCTCCTGCGTGCAAGGCAGGCGCTCTAGCCAGCTGAGCTAATCCCCCATTTCAGTTGTCAGTTATCAGTTAACAGTTATCAGTTAATTGATGACCTTTATGTCAACCTGGGATTCCCAACTTCTAAAATTTCCTTTAATATTTTAATGAACGTACAGCAAAGACTTTTACCTCTTTAACTATTTTCCTTTTTAACTTCGCAAGCTCTCGCTTGCGTCGTAGTCTCAGGCAGACTCGAACTGCCGACCTCTACATTATCAGTGTAGCGCTCTAACCAGCTGAGCTATGAGACTGCAAATAGTAGTGAGTAGTTAGTAATGAGTAGTTAGATAAACATCCCCATACTCAATTCCCAATACTCAGTACTCAATACTTTATAAAATAATATATCGAAATTGACAGCTAAATTAAGACCAAAAGAATCCTTTCAAGAAACCTTTGTTTGATAATTGCGCTTTGCCCTTTAATAAGGCAATAGCTCTAGAAAGGAGGTGTTCCAGCCGCACCTTCCGGTACGGCTACCTTGTTACGACTTAGCCCCAGTTACCAGTTTTACCCTAGGCGGCTCCTTGCGGTGACCGACTTCAGGTACCCCCAGCTTCCATGGCTTGACGGGCGGTGTGTACAAGGCCCGGGAACGTATTCACCGCATCATGGCTGATATGCGATTACTAGCGATTCCAGCTTCACGGAGTCGAGTTGCAGACTCCGATCCGAACTGAGATAGGGTTTGTAGATTCGCTCCTGGTCACCCAGTGGCTGCTCTCTGTCCCTACCATTGTAGCACGTGTGTGGCCCAGGACGTAAGGGCCGTGATGATTTGACGTCATCCCCACCTTCCTCACGGTTTGCACCGGCAGTCTGGTTAGAGTTCCCGACATTACTCGCTGGCAACTAACCACAGGGGTTGCGCTCGTTATAGGACTTAACCTGACACCTCACGGCACGAGCTGACGACAACCATGCAGCACCTTGTAATCTGTCCGAAGAAAAAAGTGTTTCCACTCCTGTCAGACTACATTTAAGCCCTGGTAAGGTTCCTCGCGTATCATCGAATTAAACCACATGCTCCACCGCTTGTGCGGGCCCCCGTCAATTCCTTTGAGTTTCATTCTTGCGAACGTACTCCCCAGGTGGGTTACTTATCACTTTCGCTTAGCCACTCAGCCTTACGGCCGAACAGCTAGTAACCATCGTTTACGGCGTAGACTACCAGGGTATCTAATCCTGTTCGCTACCTACGCTTTCGTCCATCAGCGTCAGTATTTTATTAGTGATCTGCCTTCGCAATCGGTATTCCATGTAATATCTAAGCATTTCACCGCTACACTACATATTCTAACCACTTCATAAACACTCAAGAACAACAGTATCAATGGCAATTCTATGGTTGAGCCACAGACTTTCACCGCTGACTTATTATCCCGCCTACGGACCCTTTAAACCCAATGATTCCGGATAACGCTTGGATCCTCCGTATTACCGCGGCTGCTGGCACGGAGTTAGCCGATCCTTATTCCTACAGTACCGTCAAGCTCCCTCACGAGGGAGTGTTTCTTCCTGTATAAAAGCAGTTTACAACCCATAGGGCCGTCTTCCTGCACGCGGCATGGCTGGATCAGGCTCTCGCCCATTGTCCAATATTCCTCACTGCTGCCTCCCGTAGGAGTCTGGTCCGTGTCTCAGTACCAGTGTGGGGGATCTCCCTCTCAGGACCCCTATCTATCGTAGCCATGGTAAGCCGTTACCTTACCATCTAGCTAATAGAACGCATACTCATCTTATAGCCATAAATGTTTAATCATAAAACAATGCTGTTCTATAATACTATGGGGTATTAATCCAAATTTCTCTGGGCTATCCCCCTCTATAAGGTAGATTGTATACGCGTTACGCACCCGTGCGCCGGTCGCCACCAGATTGCAAGCAATCTTGTGCTGCCCCTCGACTTGCATGTGTTAAGCCTGCCGCTAGCGTTCATCCTGAGCCAGGATCAAACTCTTCATCGTTAATCTTTAAATAAATTTACAATTACCAAGGGTTCTTTCTATCTCCTATATATTTACACATATAAAAGACACTCAAAATGACTTTTCTAGTCTTAATTTAATTTCTTTGCTCTACTACCTAAGTAGTAAAACGCGCTGTCAATTCAATATATCAAAGAACGTTGTGTCGCACCGCGACCCTAGTTAAAATAAAAGGACTCGAACCTCTTCTACTTATCTACCCACCCGGGATCTTATTTCAGTACCATTTAATGAACTTTCGCTCGTTTTGTAAGCGGCTGCAAATATACAACCCTTTTTCTTTACCAACCAAACTTTTTTTTAAAGTTTTTTTTATTTTTTCTGAAGAAAAAAGAAGTAAGAAATTCAACTTAAAAAAGAACGATGCTTTGCTCTCAAAGCGGGTGCAAATATACAGCGCTTAATTTCTTTCTACCAAATAAAATTTTAAGTTTTTTTTAAATAAAATTCGGGCTAACCTTAAGCTGTTGAAACTGCATTGCTTAAGGGAAATTTAAAACGTAGTAATTTCAAATTTATTTGATCCTCGATATAGAAAAATTCCAAAAAAGTGGCTGTTTGTTCTCTTATACCCAGGAACCAAGGGTAAACCACAGGATATAAAAAATTGTAGGAAAAGAACTGGATCAGGTTAAAAATCTAAAATAGCGTGGATAAAAAATTATAAAAAGAAATTCCACACCAATCCAAACCTTACTAGAAAATCGCGGTGCGGATAGCCGGGAGCTGAAAAATTATTATTGCCGGTAATAAGAGAATTGAGATGTTCCAGTTTAAAATAGATTCGCGTCTGGCGTATCTTTCCATTAAAAAAGAAATCTACAACAGGGTAATTCCCAAATTCAGCATCATTCTGCACATAAAATTCGGCAAGAACAGGATCATATCCATTCATTTTATAAGAGGTGAAATACTTAAGTGTAAAACCTGTTTGCAGGTATAATGCTCTTTGAAACAAATGGTCACGATAATAAAGGGAGTTCCTGGTGATAAATTCAGGCACATTAAAAACCTCGCCCCCTTTAGCAACCTTTTGATACATTAGGGTATTATCCAGGGAGAATTTTCCATAATGAAATTCGCGCTGGGCCTTTAGCTTAAGATAATTAAGTGCGCCTCCATACTGAAAAGGTTTCACGCCCCCATCTTCAGTATGAGCAAAATAAGCGTAATTATTAATATTGGTAATTGCGGCCTTAACATTAACAAGCCGGGGAGAGACCAGCGAAGCAGTAAGTACCCTGGTGCCCTGATTTGCAAAATCATTTTGCCAGTTATAATTTAAATAGTCACTTTGATGCAACAGAAAATTGAAATTCGGCGCTCTTTCATTACTGTTTATTTCAACATTCAAAAGGTTATTTGAATTGAGGGCGTACGTAATACCCCCTGTGAAATAATGCCCGGAGAATTCCCCGGCCAGGTTCACCATCGCATCTCCATAGACCTTTAAGGGGCCAAAATTGTTGGAATAATCTCCCCCTACAGAATAGTTATCTCCCCTCAACCTGTTTGTGACCACGTCATTCCCAAAAAAGATAAGGGAATTGTATCCATAATTATAATAGGAGTGACCTACTTTTCCTGCAAGCCTTCCCAGGGAAGTATTGGTAAACGCTACTCCTGCCCGGTTATTAATATGACGTAATTTTTCTTCATCATTTAAATTGGAACTGCGCAGAGATTCACCAAATTCCGGAAAGGGAGCATCCTGCCGGAAAATAAATTTTTTATCGCTAAAATCAATTATATGGAACAAAGAAACCCTACTGATCTTCCCGGGTAACAGGTAAAATTCCTGATCCAGGTAAAATCGCTTCCCATAGAGGATACTCTCGGCATTTTCAAAATTCACTTCCAGCAATGACCTGTCCTCAAATTCTTCCTCTTTATTTATATACTGTCCCAGTGCAACTTCGTCCAGCCCTCCGTTCTCCCGATTTAATAGATCCTGGGACACAAAGTGCGTTTTAAAGCGATAGCGGTTATTTAGGGTATTGTAGCTCAAAGTTGCCCTGAAATTTCCCGTACTGGTAAGGGAATTTTGAAATTTACCCAAAGACCTGAGCCCTTTATATGCAATAGAAAAATTTAATCTTGGGGATGTGTTTACAGTAAAAAAAGCATCCAGGGCCTGGCCTTGTTCCGGCACAGTTTTAAAGAAAAGCTCGGTAAGCGGGGTAGGCACCTCATAGTAGTTAATGTCCCCTACTTCCATGAAATTAAAATGCCTTGCCCTTGCCCCTAACTGGGGGAGAAGGCTTTCATCTTTAAATTCATGTGCCAGGGAATTATAGGTTTGCCCCACATTGGCAAAAGGCAGCAACTCAAAATTATCTTTTCTCAAATAATTGAAGCGGTAATCCTTTTGGATGCTTAATGTAGTATCTACATAGGTTGTATCTCCTTTTACAGAGATTATTTTATAGGCCGTGACAGGTGGTTTTTGAAGAGAATCCTTTTGAGCAGGAAGGTCTCTGCCCTGAACCCTTCCAGTTGGTTGCTGAGCTCTAATGCTGAAGGTAAAGAATAGTAAAAATGCAAGGCTTAATATTTCTCTCATACTTCCGGATGGACTTGTACAAAAATAGGATAATATTATTAAGAAGCGGAAAAGCTTTAAAACAAAAAAGGCTGTCCTAACAGACAGCCTTTTCCTTTATAAAATTATTGTTACTTATAATTAGTAACCGGCATTTTGATTGATATTCGCATTCACACCAACTTCTGAAGTTGGAATTGGCATTGCAAAATTATAAGCGCCATAAGCTACTCCATTATGCAATTGGATAATATCTACACTTTTAACATCCATTCCTGTACGAGCCAGGTCATGAAATCTAAAGCCTTCAAAAGCAAGTTCTTTTCTTCTTTCAAGAAGTACATTTGCAATAGTCGCTTCAGTATAAAGTGATGCTCCTCTGTTTGCTGGAATTAAGTTTAACCAGGTTAAAGCATCTGCTCCACCAGTTCTAATTAAAGCTTCAGCATAGATCAATATGATCTCCTCATAACGGATAACAGGGATGTTATCTTCAAATGGGGCAGTTCTTGGATATTTACCAACGTTTCTTAATGTACCGTTAGCACTTTCACCTATAACCGTTGTTGGCAGAACACCTGCAGTTGGGTCATAAGGGGTAGCACCTCTTACATCACCATCTTCATATATAGCAGCAAGGTTTGGAAGAGCTACAACATCACCATAAGACCCTACCTGGTAAATATTGGCTAAACCATTAATTCCAGGGTTATCTGTAGGAGTGTTTGCGATTTCAAAAATTGAATTTGCAGAACCTCGGCTTCTAAAGTTACTTAAGAAAGAACCTTCACTTGCAACACTAAAAACACCAGAATCAATCACAGTTTTCGCAGCAGTTAAAGCACGGGCGTGATCTCCAAAATAGTTAGCAATTCTAGCTTCAATGGCATAAGCTGCATGAGTGGTTATGAATTCCTTACTTGGATTATTTAGACTTGCAGACATTAAGCTTTGAGCCATTGCAAGATCTGCATAGGCTAAATCTCTTACTTCCTGCACCGTATTTCTTGAAGGAAATAAGTTGTCATTATCTCTAAAAGCAGTTACATAAGGAACACCCACTGCACTAAGATTTAAAGTGCTACCACCAACATTTTGCTGACCATAAAACTTTACCAGGTCAAAATGTGCAAGAGCTCTTAAAGCATAGGCCTGACCTTTCACATGGTTAATTCTGGCTTCATCTCCTGCAATTCCTTCAGCTCCAATTATAATGTTGGCTGAGGCAATCACACCATAGATCTGTGACCATAAAGTACTGGCAATAGCAGACTGGGCATTAAGATCCATTTGAGCTTCAACAACAAAACGGTTGGAGTTTGCATTGGAAGTAGTGTTATCAGAAAAAATCTCTCCAAGAATTATAATGTCTCTTCCGTAATAACTGGATGCCGACATACGCTCCATCGCACCAATTAAAAGGGCATCAAGGTCGTTTAAAGAGTTAATACTTGTCTCAATACTCTTAGATTGTGCCAATGTTGGCTCAAGATCGTCTTCAGAGCAAGAGGTAAAAGTACCTATACTCAGGACGAATAGTAATAAATATTTAATTGTTCTTTTCATTATTTAAAATTTTACGTTGATACCTAAAGTATAAGTTTCTACCGGAGGCGTTGTTAATGTTGTATAACCAATAGCTTGAGTTTCCGGATCTAACAATAATCCATCATCCTTCACCCAGGTAGCAAGATTCGTGCCTCGTAATGTTAAAGTCAAACCGGAAATACCAATTGACTGGGCAAATGTTGAAGGCAAATTATAACCAACAGCAACATTTCTAAGCCTTACAAAATCTCCGTCGTATAAGTGACGTGTTGAAGTATTAAAGAAGTTATCATTTCTGGCGTAGTTTACAGCAGGAACGTTTGTAACATCTCCCGGCTGTTGCCATCTGTCCATTAACTCTGCAGCACCGTTGTAAGTACCTAATGTAAAGTTATTGGTTCTTAAGTAAAACTGTGCAAATTGCTCATAGATCTTGTGACCACCCTGGAAATAAACATCAGCTTCAGCAAAGAATCCTCTAAATTGAAGTCTTGTTCCTAAACCTCCAGAGTAAGTTGGTAATGCACCAACACCCTGCTCAACTCTTTCAGCTGCATTGTAGTTGGAAGTAACTTCTCCATCTCTACCATTTACAAACCATGTTGGAAGACCAGTTTGAGTATCAACTCCTGCCCATGTTCTCATGAACCAGGTTCCTGCTGGCAAACCTACTCTTGTGGTTTTGTAAACACTTCCTGCCAAAGGATCGATATCATTTCCATCTGCTCCTACGGCTAAAACAGTTACCTCGTTATCTACTGTAGCAACGTTACCTGAAATATTCCAGGAGAAATCTGTAGTTCTTACCACATCAAAAGCAAGTTCTGCTTCAATACCTTTATTAGTCATTTCTCCTAAGTTCTGATCCTGATTTGCGAAACCTGTTGTTCTAGATAAAGGAACACTTTGTAAAAGGTCATACGTTCTTCTGTTATAATAAGCAAAAGATCCTGTTAACCTGTTTTCAAATACACCGAATGTAAAACCAACATCAAAGGTTTCACCCTTTTCCCAAGTAAGATCAGCATTTCCAAATTGTGTTGGAGTAGCTCCACCATTATTTGAATAATCTGCACCATATCCTAACAATGCCTGGTATGCATTTAATCCTACCGCGTTGTTACCGGTGACACCATAAGAAGCTCTAAGACGTAAAGTGTTGAAAACTGAACCTCTCATAAAATCTTCTCTGTGAACATTCCAGGCTGTACCTACAGATCCAAATGTACCAAATCTGTTACCCGGTCCAAATCTTGAAGAACCTTCTCTTCTTATTGTTGCATCAAGCACGTATTTACCTGCGAAATTATAGTTTAAAAGTCCTAGGTAAGATACATTATACCAATCTGTAAAAGATGAGAATGCATCAAACTCTGCACTGGCAGAAGCGATATTTGTCAAACCATCTGCAGGGAAATTATTACCGTAACCAAATAAATATTGGTTTTGATTTTTTTGGTATTCAAAAAGACCTGTTACATCAAAGTTGTGATCCTGTCCTACTTTGAAATTATAATTAAGACCACCCTGGTATACAAGGTTTAAAGCTTTATTATCACTTGCAGCAATAGATCCATTTACAAATCTTGAATCACCTTCATACCTGTTCTGGTAGTTTTTATAATCTGTTACCTGCCAGTCAAGACTGAAAGTATTTCTGAATGTAAGGTTTTCAAAAAACTCCCAATCAAAACGGGTGTTGGAAAGCGCACGAGTTAACATGTTTCTCGCAATGTTATTCTCGGTTACATATAAAGTATTATGTAAAGAACCGAATTGTAAACCACCTCTTCTTGGGTTTCCTTCTTCATCAAAAGGATTGTTGAAAGGATTCATCAAATACCTTGTAATAAATGGATTTGAAAAGAAAGAACCTTGTTCCAAAATAGGGTTTTGAATAGTATTAGATACATTCAAAGATGTAGAGAAATTCATATTCTCTCTCATCTTTCTGCTGAAGTTAAAAGCTCCGTTCAATCTTTCAAAAGCTGCACCAATTACAGTAGCTTCGGTTTTGTTATAACCTACTGAAGCGTAGAATGAACTAAGTTCATCACCACCGGTTGCAGAGAAAGTATAGTTTTGTAATAAGGCATCCTCATTTTTAATTAAGCCAGACCAGTCATAATCAGTCCCGTCATAGTTTTGAGTTCCCTGAGGTAATACCCCAAACTGTACTGCAAGAGGAATAGCATTTTCAGGAGTAAAACCAAAATTCCCTGAAGTTCCATTAGCACCGTAAGAATTAACCAATGCTTCACCCAACAATTCAAGTCTTTGAGCACCAGTTAAAACATCTCTTTTATTATAAGCATCATTTTGGATACCTACCTGAGAAGTGAAATTAAATTGAGTATCGCCAGATCTACCTCTTTTAGTAGTTACAACGATTACCCCGTTAGATCCACGCGCACCATAAGCAGCGGTTGCAGAAGCATCTTTTAAAACAGTAATACTTGCGATATCCTGACTGTTAATTGCAGCCAAAGGATTTAACGAACTCACGTTTGCGCTTCCCGCCTGGTTTGAATTTGTTACAGGAACACCATCAATTACATATAATGGCTCATTTCCTGCAGTAAGCGAAGATTGACCACGAATACGGATATCCTGGGCAGAACCCGGAGTACCCGAAGAGGTTGTTACCTGTAAACCGGCAACTTTACCTTGTAAAGCCTGATCTACTGATACCATTGGAGCTTCAGCAATATCCTCTCCACCAATTTGAACAGAAGAACCTGTAACTTCTTCAACACCTCTGGTGCTGTATCCAAGTACGATCACTTCGTCCAGTTGAGCTGCATCTTCCGTTAGGGATACATTGATCACAGACTGAGCACCTACAGTTACATTTTGAGTAACATAACCTACGAAACTAAATACCAAAACCTGACCCTGGGTCGCGTTCACGGTATATTTTCCATCAAAATCTGTAGTAGCACCAGTATTGGTACCTCTCACAATTACGTTTACACCCGGCAAGGGCATTCCGTCAGCATCGGTTACCGCCCCGGTAACCTGCAAGTTTTGCGCAAAAGTTAATTGCACGGCCAACACTAATAAAAGTGTTAGAATTCCATTTAATCTTTTTTTCATTATTTATTAAGTTTGAATTAGCCAATCGCTTTAAAATCAAAAACTTATCTTAAAAATATTAAATTAAAAACTCTAAGAAAAAGTTAAAAATTGCAAAGCGCATTGTTAAGAAGATGCAAATAAGAAGGAAAGGTTGCGTAAAAAAAATATTTTTTTTCAAATTCCCATATTTTAACCATACTTGAATGAGGAGTATTCAAACAAAACCACGAAACCATTACCGCATGATCAATTTTTTCCCTGTTATTTTATTATTAAACCTGTTTTGTAATTTCTGTTAAAAGCCTTAACAAAATTTCAAGGTTCGCTTTGCTTTAAAATCAAAAAAAAAGGCTGCCCGAATAGGGCAGCCTTAAAATTAATTACTTAGCAAGATTATCTCCAGCCTCCGGTGGAATAATCCTCCCCAGGAGTTCCGGTAGAACCTCCAAATGTATAATAAGGAATTCCCGCAGCATCCAGTGCAGCGCCGGGAATTGGGAAATGTAATAATGTGCCGGGCTCAAGAAGATCTTTACCTCTCATTTCATAAAAACCAAGACCCATGCCCGTATTCATAAGCTCAACCATTCTTTCATAGTGAATAGCATCTTCAATTGCCTGTGCTTCTGCCGGTACATCTGGCAACCCACCACGGCTCATTGCATTAAGCACTGCTGCAGCCTCAGCCAGATTACCCAGGCGCAGGTGAGCTTCAGCTTTATAGGTTTCGTTTTCTGCCTGAAGCATTTCATACAGATCTGTGGTGAACCCTGAGCTCAACCAATTGTCCCATCTTTTTTGCCTGTAAGTACTCCAGTGATAAGTTCCTCTGTCTTCCGGAAAATCCTGGTAATCCAGATATTGAAAATATTCTTCAAATCTTGAATCCGGGCTGGTAGCCGGAGGCAGGCTTGTTTCTCCGGCAGGCCAGTAATTAGGATAGTCATCGGCCATCATTCCAATAATTCTCATGTCAACTCTTCCCCATCCAGGGTAAATTGAATATCCAATATAATCTGGCCACCATTGGCTCCATCCATCTTGTCCCACGGCAAAATCATAAGTAAGTCCCTTTTCGGCATAAGCAAGGATCCGGTCCCAGTCTAATGCCGCCCTTTGAGAAGCGTTTCTTGCGCTGTTTGCGTACATTCTTGCAGCAAGCGTATTTAAAAACTGGCTCCATTGCTCGCTGGATAGAGATTGGCCATACACCTGTCCTTCAGATAAAGAAAAGTCTCCACGGTCTGCTGCCGCGATAGCAAGGTCAAGTTTTTCAAGTGCTATAAGGATTGCTTCATTAAAAGGATAAGGCTCGCCATCATTCAGAGTTCCTGTTTCATCAAATACATATACTCTGTCAAAAAGTAACGCAAGGCTACCTATAGCAGCACCCTGCCCAAATCTTGATAATGATTCATACTTGTCAAGATCTGAAAATTCCATTCCATTTTCCACACCAAATGCAAGGGCATTGGCATCAGAAAGGATAGCATTCATCGCGTTAAAGTAAGTTTCAGTGGCCTGCCGGCTACCATAAGATGAGGAATTGTTCCATTCGATCCTTGGTTCACTGGACATATCCCACATTCCCATGTTACCCCATGACATAGTGATTTGGTCTGCCATAACATTTGTCACCAAACCTGGGCCATTATAATTATTCTTAGTGTTGTACCAGCTTTGAAAAAGCTGGTCGGCAGTAGATTCATTGGCCAATTCCTCGCTGGTAGGCTCTTCTTCGTTAAGCACTTCAAGGTCGGTCTCCATATCGCAGGAGTAAAACATCAGAGCGAAAGCTGCCAGTAATGTTAGTTTTATATTTTTCATATTTCTTTTTTTTAAAATTTAAGTTGTACCGAGAAGTTATAAGACCTGGAAACAGGATAAACCCCGTAATCTATCGCGTAATAATTCTGGGTTAAAGAATCGTATCGCTGTACTTCAGGGTCCCAGCCGGAGTAATCTGTGAAAATTAATAAATTTCTTCCTGTTACCCCAACTCTAAACGAGTTAAAGAATCCATTTGCTATCCCCGAAAGTTGATCCCTTCCAAAGGTGTAGAATAAGGATGCTTCTCTTAATTTAACAAAAGAACCGTCTTCTACCCAGTGCTCAAGATCATTATTGGCATTATAAAGGCTCTGGTAGTAATCCTGGGTTTTCTTTTGCCCTTCAGCCACCCCGGCCTGGTCCATAATTGCATTACGGTTATCTCTTGTTAACCATTGCCCCTGGCGGTTGTAAATATCTCCACCATTTTTCCAATCCCATAACATATAGAAGTTAAAACCTTTATACTTGAAATTAGAGGTAAGTCCCAGGTTGAAATCGGCATTTTGAGAACCAATCTTACCAAACCATGTATTTCCATCTTCATCAAGACGACGTATGGCTTTTTCATCTGAAGTACCCACGGCACTGGCTAAAACCACTACCCCGTCACGGTTTACCACATAATCACTTATATTAGCACCCGTAGGTAACTGTCGTGACATTTGGTCAAGGGAGGTTACAAAGGCCCCACCATACATTGCACCAAATTCCTCACCTTCTTCAATTCGGAAAATTCGTCCGGGAGTATTGGTACCCGCCGGCCCAACGATAATTGGATCTACGTTCAATTGTTTTACCTCGTTCCTTGTTCTGCTGTAACGAAGCCCAAGATCCCATCCAAGGTTCTCCTGCTTGATCACTTCTGCATTTAACATAAGCTCCAGGGTATTGAATTCTACCGTACCTACATTCTGCCATTGTTTATTTCTTCCCTCATTAACCGGAGCGAAGATATCTACGAACATAAACTGATCTTCTGTTTTTGCTTTTGCATATACCCCTTCAAATGTAAATCTATTCAGGAAATTTACATTAAGTCCTACTTCCATTTCTGTTGTAAGTGAGGGCTTTAACTGATCATTAGCCAGCACACGATCATTACTTACCAAACCTGAATTAAGGCCGGTATAATCATATTGCCAGTTAAATCCGGGACGTTGTCCTGCTGTACCTAATGCCGCATGTACTTTCATTTCCTGAATTCCCGGTATTTGGATATCCTCAGAGATCCTGTAAGCAGTTGAAACTCTGTAGTAATTGTTCCACCTGTTTTCGGCTCCAAACAGGGAGGAACCATCTATACGATACATAGCATCCAGAATATAACGATCTTTAAAGTCAAGACCAACTATAGCGAAAAAGTTCTGCGCTCTTTCATCCTGTAAAGAGGATCCAATTGAAGTTCTTTCATTGTTGAAATTATCAAGAGATTGTACTCCCTGGTAGATAAAATCGAAACCTGAACCAAAGAAATACTCGTAGTGATTATCCTCTAAAAGATAACTTAACTTACCCGCGATATTAAGATCGCCAAAAGTATCAACATAGTTTAGAGTTGCCTGGGCCTTTTGTGAAAGGGTATAAGAATTTTCTTTGGAAAACCCACCTTTGGAATAACTGAAACCTACATTTTCTCCTCCAAGACTTCCTCCCGTTTGGAATGCGGTATAAGGTGTAAGACTTTGATTGTTCCAGGTGGTACTTTCAACAGCATATTCAAGATCAAGGTTTAATGGATTGGCAAATTTCACATTCAGGTTATAGGAACCTAGAAACCTGTTTCTCACAGCATTTTCCCTAATAGTTGCCAGGTTATATAATGGGTTTATGGTAGTTGCCGCCCAAGGGTTGGGAATATAATAATAAGGCTGCCCATCTGGGTTAGGCGCATTGAGATCAACATCGGGATCAGAAAGCGCAAGGTCAAATATTACTCCATCAAGAGATCCCCCTGGGGTCTCGTTGTTGGATCGAATATAATTATTATTAGTAGTTAGTTTTAACCAACTGTTTATTTGCATGTCACCATTTAATCGTGCCCCGTATCTTTCATAACCTCCTGTTTCGGCAAATATCCCTTCGTTCTGCGTTCTTTCAGCAGAAAAGAAAAGATTAGAAAATTCTGATGCAGTAGAAACAGAGGCATAGGTTGTATTATCAACACCTGTATTAAAGAATAAATCCTGGTTGTCATAATAAGCTCCGAACGGATTATCAGCATAACGATCAGCAGAAGGTATTCTGGCCCCGGAAACACCTAATCTTCCTACCCCGGTATAGCCACTGGCATATTCCACACCGGCATACCTTGTATAACGATTTTCGCTCTGGTAATCAGCAGCTAGTTCATAAATGTGAGACCTGTTGATATCGATCTTATTTGCAAGCTGGGAAAAACCAAGGTCATTTCGAATGGTCACTTGTGGCCCTGCCTGATTGTATTTACCTCTTTTTGTTGTTATAACGATTACCCCGTTACCAGCACGTGACCCATACAGCGCAGATGCAGATGCACCTTTTACGATCTCAAAAGAGGCGATATCGTCTGTATTAATGTCCTGTATTCCACCTTCTACCTGGATCCCGTCAACAAGGATCAAGGGCTCCTGCCCTCCAAAAAGGTTTGTGGCACCCCTTAACTGGATTGTAGCTCCAGTTCCCGGTTGCCCGAAATTAGTTACGGTAACACCCGCAACCTTACCTTGCAAAGCACTTGCAGCTGATGTTGCAGGGATCACTTCCAGATCTGCCGCATCAACTTTGTTCACCGTTACCGATAATTTTTTACGGCTTGTAGCCCCGGCCAGACCGGTTACCACAACCTCATCCAGTTGAGCAGCATCTACTGCCATCGTAATGTTGATAGTGTTGGAGGTACCCACTACTCTTTGTTGGGTTTCATACCCCACATAGCTAAATTCAATGACGTCTCCTGCATTTACCTGCACACTGTAACGTCCGTCAAAATCTGTTTGAGTACCAGTGTTTGTGGCCGGTATAAGCACGTTAACTCCCGGAAGGGGTACCCCGTCCGAATCTGTAACTGTCCCCGTGACAGTCCTGTCCTGAGCAAAGGACAATTGTACGACAAACGCCAAAAAAAGCGTTAAAATCAAATGTAATCTTTGTTTCATTAGTTAGTTGTTTTAGTTAGATTGCGCCAAAAATGTGAATAAAATATTAAAATCACAAGTTAAACGCTTCTAAATTTTTTAACAATTCATCAATTTTTAGTCAAAAAACAGGGTGTTTTTGCGTTTAAAATGAGATTTTAGTTAAAGTATACTATATGTTAATCAATTCTTATCATAAACATTTTTTAGAATGCGGAACAGATGAAGCGGGGCGTGGTTGCCTTGCAGGACCGGTTGTTGCCGCAGCGGTTATCTTACCTAAAAGATTTAAAAACCAATTGATAAATGATTCCAAAGTCCTCAAAAAATCAAACCGTGCACTACTGAAAGATCTTATTGAAAAAAAAGCGCTGGGATTTTCCGTTTCTTTTGTGGATAACTTTATAATTGACCGCGTAAATATTTTAAATGCCTCCATTCAGGCTATGCATCAATCTATTGAAGAATTAGAAATTCTTCCCGAACACATCCTGGTAGACGGGAACAGGTTTAAACCTTTTAAGACAATCCCTCATTTATGCGTGATAAAGGGAGATGGAAAATACCTGAATATAGCCGCGGCTTCCATTCTGGCAAAAACCTACCGCGATGCCTATATGGAAAAGATCCACGAAGAATTCCCTGTTTATAACTGGAAACAGAATAAAGGCTATCCTACTGCCCAGCACCGGGAGGCTATTGAAAAATATGGCACCACTAAATATCACCGAATGAGCTTTAAGTTATTGCCACAGCAGTTGAAACTTACATTGTGATTAGTATATTTGTGATGCACACATAAAAAACCTACACTTTTGAAAAAACTACTGCTCTCCTTCGCAGTTCTTTTAATACTTGTTGCCTGTGGTAAAGACAGGGAAACCTCCGGGGATTTGGGTGAATTTATTCCACTAAACTCATCTTATATTATTAGTTCCCCCAATCTGGCTGACCTTTTGAAAAATATTGACAGCCTTTCATTTTTTAAGGATAATGAGTTCCTTATCAATCCCGAGATTCTCTCCCAACTAAAATCTCTTTCTGAATTCACAGGAAAAGAGCCTTCCTTAATTTGTTTAACTAAAGGGGGAGATGCTGGGCTTAATTACCTATATATAAGTAAAGGCCATCCCGATCAAATTAAGACCGATTCTATAAAGAACAAATCGGTTGAAACCTTTACCTATGACTCCTTCAGCATAAATAAATTCAGCCTGGAGGAGGTAACTTTCTTTACTTCTCACCGCAACGGGGTTTTATTGGCGGGTAATTCCCGGAGCCAGCTTGAGGAAATAATGAAATCTGGTAAAAAGGGAAAGAATGAAACTTTTGATAAAGTCTTTGCGGCTGCAGATAAAAGAAAGAGTTCATTATTCGTTAACCATGAGGAATTCAACAGGTCCTTTAAAAACTCGTTTCCCGGGAGTGCACTTCCCCTTGCAGGCTTAGCAGGTTGGAGTGTATTGGATATAGACATGAAAGGCCAGAAGATCCTGCTCAACGGAATTTCTGTCTGGGGCCCACAGGATAAGGCGATTCTGGAAGCCTTCAGGAATGTAAATCCAGTACCCAATCAACTGGCTGACATAACCCCTACATCTGCCGCCGGGTTTTATTCCTTTACCTACAACAGTTTTGAAAAACTACATTCCAACCTTCAGGAAGTAACCGAAACTCCAACTGCTTTACCCGACAATCATTTTCTGAATTTTACTCAGGAGGCGGGGGTTATCTTTCTTTCGGCTGAAAATGTGGTCGCCTTCACGGCAACAGATATGGATCTTGCACAGCAGGCTATCACCCAGGAGAGTGAACTCTCAAACGAGTTTCGCAATATCCCCATATACAGGTTTAATGAATCACCGCAAATCCTTCGGCTGCTGAATCCTTTAATGATAGTAGAGGACTATTTACATTTTGCATATGTTGGTAATTCTATACTTTTTGCCAAATCTTCCGCAGCAATAGAAGAGATCATAACTTTCTCTCTTAACAAAACAATCCTTTCTGAGCAGGAATTTTTCCAGGATGCTATGAGCCACCTTGCGAGCTCCTCTTCCTTCTTAATGGTTTCCAACTCAGAAAATATAAAACCCCGGCTAAAAGCAACCGGATCTGAGGATATACTGGAGGAAATCAATTCCCTGGACCTTAAAAATTATCCCATCCTTGCGGTGCAGTTTGTGCAGGAAGGAGATTTCGCACATTTGCACGGCATCATGAACACCACAAAATCTACCAGCAGCAATGGGGTGAAAGAAATTGCAGCTTTTAATACAGATTCCCCAATTGGCACCACTGCATTTCTTGTAAAAAACCACACCAACAACGCCATAGAAGTTGCGGTGCAGGATGAGAAAAATGAGCTCTACTTATTCAATGCAGCTGGAAAAAGACTGTGGAAAACTTCCTTGGAGGGCAGGATCTCAGGAAAGATCCTCCAGGTAGACGCGAGAAAGAATGGCTCTTTACAATTGGTCTTCTCTACACAAAATGCATTATATAATCTGGATAGAGCAGGAAAATCATCCAAACCCTTTCCTATAAATTTCAAAGATGATATTACTCAACCCCTGTCTGTTTTTGATTATGATAATAACAGGAATTATAGATTAGTAATCACCCAGGACAGGGACGTAATAATGTATGATGCCAAAGGTGCACAAGTAAAAGGTTTTGACTTTGGAAAAACTTCAGCAGCTATAACCGAATCGCCTCAGCATATTAGAATGAAAAACAAGGATTATATTGTAGTACCTGAGGACAACGGGAAAATGAATATCCTGAGCCGCCAGGGAACCTCCCGTGTAAAGGTGGAGGATGAGATAGATTTTTCAGAAAACCAATGGTATTCCAATAATGGAAATTTCATCTCTGTTACTTCTAAAGGGGAATTAATAAAAATTGATGAAAACGGTGCTGTTAGGAAGGAAAAACTGGCAGATTTTACCGATCCGTTTTTTACCGCTAATGAAGATGTGCTGGTGTTTCATTCAGAAAATAACCTGAAGATCAATAACAATACCGTAACGCTGGATTATGGATTGTACACCCAACCGGAGATCTTCACTTTTGGAAATAATACCTTTATAACTATAACCGACACCCAGGCCGAAAGGGTGTTTGTATTTAATGAAAAAGCAGAATTGCTTCCCGGCTTTCCGGTTTACGGAAGCTCCAGGGCAAACATCCTGAGCATTGGGAAAAAGAACTTCCTGAGCGTTCGGGGTGATGAAAAAGGAATTATCTTATATGAGTTCTAAATCTCTTTAGTATAATTTGCTTCAAAGATCGCGGCAAAATACTTCAGGATTTTTTCCTGAACTTCATTCATAGGAACCTCGCGTTGTCCCAGTTCTATGTTAAGGGAAGTAACAGCTTTACCCTTGATTCCGCAGGGAATAATATGATCAAAATAACCAAGGTCTGTATTTACATTTAGCGCGAAGCCATGCATGGTAACCCACCTGCTTGCCTTTACTCCCATCGCGCAAATTTTCCTTGCATAGGGAGTGCCCACATCCAGCCATACTCCTGTCTCCCCTTTACTTCTTTGGGCATCCAGGCCATATTCCTGCAAGGTAAGTATGATAACTTCCTCCAGGAAACGCAGGTATTTATGAATATCTGTAAAAAAATTTTCGAGGTCCAGCACAGGATACCCCACCACCTGTCCCGGCCCGTGATAAGTAATATCGCCGCCGCGGTTGCTTTTATAGAATTGGGCATTTCTGGCCTTTAACTGGTTTTCGTCAAGCAACAAATGAGATTGGTCACCGCTTTTTCCCAGTGTGTATACATGAGGATGTTCTACCAGCAACAAATAATTGGGGGTTGGCGCCTGAAGATCCTCGCGGCGGTTCCTTATTTTAAGTTCCATGATCTCCCGGAAAAGCTGCTCCTGGTAATCCCAGGCTTCCCGGTATTCCCGAAGGCCCAATTCCTGAAGTTGTATTTCTTTATTCAAACCTTTTTTATTTTAAAAATGCCGGCATTAATTAATAAGCTCCCATGATCCTTTAAATTATTCGAATTCCAGATCAATAATTATCTTTAGGGCGGTTAAGAATAATAAGCGCAGCAATAACCCCAGGGATCCAACCCAGTAAGGTTAATAACAAAACAATAAGAATAGACCCGCAACCACGGTCATAAACCGCAAGTGGCGGAAACAGCACCGATAAAATAACCCTCCAAATACTCATATAACTAACCCGGTTTTTTAATATAAGCACAAAGATACTATTAAAAAATTGCCCTGCACGGGGAACAAATTTCATAATATTCCCACATAAAATCTAATTGACTGGTTGCCTGAATGTCCTTATATTTGCAGCTTGCTTATCTATAATGCTAGGCTTTTAATTTTATAAAATATTATGCAGCTATCTGAACAGGAAATTGTACGAAGAGAAAAACTTTCTGCTTTACGAAAATTGGACATAGATCCATATCCCGCGGCCCTTTACCCGGTGACACATGTATCTTCGGAAATTAAGAGTGAATTTGAAGAGGGAAAACAGGTAGTAGTTGCAGGAAGATTAATGTCCAGGCGTATTCAGGGAAAGGCATCCTTTGCTGAAATTCAGGATTCCTCAGGCAGGATCCAGGTTTATTTCAACAGGGATGAAATTTGTGCCGGTGAGGATAAGGCAAAATACAACGAAGTATATAAAAAATTACTTGATATAGGAGATTTCATAGGGATCATAGGAGAGTTGTTCACTACCCAGGTAGGAGAAAAGACTATTATGGTGAAAGATTTCACGCTGCTTAGCAAATCCCTGCGGCCTCTACCTCTACCCAAAACCGATAAAGACGGAAAAACCTTTGACGAGTTTAATGATCCCGAATTAAGGTACCGGCAACGGTATGCAGACCTCGTGGTAAATCCAAGGGTAAAGGAAGTATTTATAAAACGTACCCGGCTTTTCAATGCAATGCGCTCCTTCTTTAATGAAAAAGGTTATTTTGAGGTAGAAACCCCTATTCTGCAATCTATCCCAGGAGGTGCGGCGGCAAGACCATTTATGACGCACCACAATGCGTTGGATATTCCGCTCTATCTTAGGGTTGCAAACGAATTATATTTAAAAAGACTTATTGTAGGTGGTTTTGACGGGGTGTATGAATTTTCCAAGAATTTCAGGAATGAAGGAATGGATCGTACCCATAATCCCGAATTCACGGCTATGGAGATCTATGTTGCCTACAAGGATTATAACTGGATGATGGAGTTTACTGAAAACCTGCTGGAGTATTGTGCGCTGGCAGTTAACGGGACTACAAATGCCACCTTTGGGCCACATGAAGTAAATTTCAAAGCTCCTTACAAGCGAATTTCCATGACCGATGCTATTAAGGAATACACAGGGTTTGATATCACCGGAAAAACGGAACAGGAACTGTTTAAAGCTGCCAGGGAAATGGGTGTGGATGTGGATGAGACGATGGGGAAAGGAAAACTTATTGATGAAATCTTTGGGGAGAAATGCGAGGGGAATTTTATTCAGCCAACATTTATAACAGATTACCCTAAGGAAATGAGTCCGCTGTGTAAAGTTCACCGTGATAATCCGGAGCTTACGGAGCGTTTTGAATTGATGGTTTGCGGGAAGGAAATTGCCAATGCCTATACAGAGCTTAATGATCCTATAGATCAAAGGGAACGTTTTGAGGAGCAATTAAAACTTTCAGAAAAAGGAGATGATGAAGCAATGTTCATTGATAATGATTTCCTTAGGGCGCTGGAATACGGAATGCCGCCAACATCTGGTCTTGGAATTGGAATGGATAGATTGATCATGTTCTTGACCAATAAACAATCCATACAGGAGGTATTATTCTTCCCACAAATGAAGCCGGAAAAGAAAGCCCCCACGCCGAAACCTGAGGATTTTATTAAAATTGGTATTCCCCAGGAATGGATAGATGTGGTAATGCATGAATTCCAAAGTGTCACCAAGTTAAGGGAGGAAAAACCTACACAGGTGCATCAAAAATTAAATGGTTTAAGAAAGAAGAATAAACTCCCGGTTGCAGCTTTGCAACTGGAAGAGGTTGAAAAATGGTTTTAAAAAACAATGCCGGCTAAGTGCCGGCAATTGTTTTTTTACGCTATCATTTTTTCCCGAAAAGACCTCCCAGTTTCCCGGCCATACCCTCAAGATCTGCAGTGCCCTCCCCTTTTAAATAAGCATCAACCTGTGAGGCCATAGCAGGAGGCATTTTATCTTTCAAAAAATTTGCGACTGTGTTTACAGCAGTTGTGGCCTGGGCCTCGCTTATTCCCGCCTTTTCGGCCACCATATTAATAACCTTTTCCATAATTCCTTTTTATAATTTATATCACCCTTCAAGATACAATTTTTAAATAGGTAGGTTCAAAGACCAAATTGGGTTTAACTCAAAATTATAATGTGATAGAAAATTTGCTCTGTCCCCTGGTAAATGGAACTGGCACCTGAACAATCGTTAAAATCCCTTTTTAATTAACTTTTTTTTAAACCTTTTATATCTTTAGCTGTCAAAGGCTTACCTGAAGGTGATCTTTTTCGTTTACCCCGTTTAAATTCACTTCGCTTTTATTAATAAACTAAAACATGTTTTCATGACCAAACAATTTTCCAGCAAGCTCCTATTGGTAGCCTTGTCGCTTTCTGTTTCCGGTTGTGCCATTTTTCAGCCTAAGGCAAAAAAAGCCCCGGCCGGCACTACTGAATCAGCGGCACCCAAAGACAAAAATGGTATTAAACCGTACAACCAGGTTATTACCAAAAATGCAAAATCAGATCCCGGATTATTCACAGTTCATAAAATAGATGAAACCTATTTTTATGAAATCCCGGATAGCTTATTTAACCGTGAAATGCTTACAGTAACCAGAATAGCCAAGACTGCTACAGGAATTGGCTTTGGGGGTGGTAAGCAAAATACAGAAGTTCATAAATGGGAAAGGAAAAACAATACCATTTTGCTAAGAACAGTATCCCACGAAATATATGCTGCCGATTCTCTTCCTATTCATGAGGCAGTGGTAAATTCCAATTTTGAACCAATAGTTCAGTCTTTTGGTATTAAAGCGATCAAAAAGGATTCAGTTAGTACAAATTACGTAATCGAGGTAACAGAT
Source organism: Antarcticibacterium arcticum (assembly GCF_007993795.1). Classification (GTDB taxonomy): domain Bacteria; phylum Bacteroidota; class Bacteroidia; order Flavobacteriales; family Flavobacteriaceae; genus Gillisia; species Gillisia arctica. Next base: position 2,387,356 of record NZ_CP042476.1, read on the forward strand.
CTTTATACGAAAGATGTAATGACACTGGGCCTTCCGGACCGGGCAAGAAAACAATATAAAGTAACCAGGCTGGATGACAGCAGGTCATATATTGACACCATACGTAGCTACCCGGAGAATATCGAGATACGCCACGTAAAAACATATAATGCAGGAGAGCCACCTTCAAACGCCAGTACGGGTTCCATTTCCCTGGAATTTAGTAATTCAATGATCCTGCTTCCAAAAATACCTATGGAGCGAAGATACTTTGATCAACGTGTAGGATGGTTTGCCCGCGGTCAAACAGATTATGGATTGCCAAATCAGGAAGCCAAAACAGTAAGATATCTTGATAGATGGAGACTTGAAGTGAAGGATGAAGATATTGAGAAATTCAAAAGAGGGGAACTGGTTGAGCCCAAGAAACAAATTGTATATTATGTAGACAGGGCCACTCCAAAACAATGGGTTCCATTTATCAAGCAGGGAATCGAGGACTGGCAGGTAGCATTTGAAGCCGCAGGATTTAAAAATGCTATTATAGCAAAAGATCCTCCTACCAAGGCCGAAGATCCGGACTGGAGTCCGGAAGATGTGCGATATTCTGTTGTACGTTACCTTGCATCACCTATTCCAAATGCAAATGGACCTCATGTAAGTGATCCACGTTCCGGTGAGATCCTTGAGTCAGATATCAATTGGTACCATAATGTAATGACCCTTTTAAGAAATTGGTTTTTTGTACAAACCGCGGCAATCAATGAAGATGCCCGTGGGGTCCAGTTCAAAGATGAAACTATGGGTAGGTTAATTAGGTTTGTATCATCTCATGAAGTAGGACATACACTAGGATTACCTCATAACATGGGAAGCAGTGTAGCTTACCCGGTAGAAAAATTAAGAGACCCGGCTTTTACCAAAGAATTTGGAACAGCACCTTCCATAATGGATTATGCCCGTTTCAACTATATCGCACAACCGGGAGATGGAGATGTTGCTTTAATGCCTGAAATAGGTGTCTATGATAAATATTCTATTGCCTGGGGTTATCGCCCAATTCTTGATAAATATGGTAAAGCTGAAAAACCTGTTCTGGATCAATGGATCCTGGAACATGCAGGAGATCCCATGTATAGATTTGGAAGACAACAGGGTGGAGTAATTGACCCTAGCTCTCAAACCGAAGATCTTGGAGATGATGCTATGCTTGCCAGCCAATATGGGATTGCCAACCTAAAGCGAATTGTACCCAATCTTGTAGAATGGACGGCAGAAGATGGAAAGAATTATGACGATCTTGAAACTATGTACGGGCAGGTACTTGGACAGTACAACCGTTATATGGGCCACGTTGCGGCAAATATTGGAGGGGTTTATGAAATTTACAAGGCTTATGACCAGGAGGGCGCAGTTTATACCCATGTGGATACCGAAACTCAGAAGAAAGCAATGAACTTCCTTCAGAAAGAACTTTTTGAAACGCCGGAATGGTTGATAGACCAGGACATTTTCAACAAAATTGAATTCGATGGAAATATGGAACGGGTAAGAGGTTTTCAGGAAAGAACCCTGGCAAACATACTTGACTTCGGGAGAATGGCAAGACTCATTGAAAATAGTGAGATAAATGGCCGTAACGCTTATTCCTTGATCAATATGATGACCGATGTAAGGACCGGAATCTGGAGCGAGTTGAACCGTGGGGGAGCAATAGATACCTACCGCAGAAATCTTCAACGGGCATATCTTTCCAGAATGGAATATTTAATGACAGAGGAACAACCCTCCCGCAGTGGATGGGGTTCTGCAGGCTCGAGGATTGATGTTGCACAAAGTGATATAAGGCCTGTAGTAAGAGGAGAATTGACCAACTTGCAGCGTAATATAAGAAGCGCAGTAAACAGGACCAGTGATCAATTGACACGATACCATTTACAGGATGCCCTTAAGCGAATAGACCTTATTTTGGATCCAATCGCAAAAGGATAAAAGTATTTCAATTAATATTTTAAAGCCTCCCGGTTAAAAGACCGGGAGGCTTTTTTATTAAAAACCCATACCTTCTGTCTGTAATTTTTCCAAAAGATTTATGGCAGGTTTAATTCCTTTTGTAAGGATTTAAGAAATGCCGTTAAAATTGCAATAAAGTATTTCACGGCTCTCATAAAAATTATTGCCACGGCCAAATTTTTCTCTAATTTATATAGATATTATTAACCTAAAATATTAATTATGAGAAGCTTAAGTGGAGTAACCGGCAGCTATCTGAGAAATGTTATGTTTGCGCTTATTGCATTAAGCGTTACAAGCTGCAGGAATGATGACGATGATAATGGAGGAGTAGCTCAGCCCACTGGAACAATAACAGTGGAAGATCAAACCCTCTCGGGAAATTTGCTTGAAGTGAGCTCGGTTACGGTGAGTACCAGTGCCTGGCTTGTGGTAAAAAAAGTTAATGATGACAATTCATTTAGCGATATGATCGCAGAACCTGTTTTAATAAACCAGGGCACAAGAAATGATATTGAAATAGAACTTGATAATACCAATGCAGCGGCTGTAGAAATTGAGGATGGTGATACCCTGGTCCTCATGCTTCATGCAGATGACGGAGATGGGGTCTTTGAATATCAGGGAAACACGGGGCAGGATATGCCAATAAAGAATGCAGCAGGAAATGTTGTAACTGAAACGGTGGTTATCTCCTCGCCCTCTTTTGAGATCGAGGATCAGGATGTGGAAAACAATACCATTACTTACACCAATGTTTCCACTCGTAGAACAGGATGGATTGTAGTATATAATTCTACCGCAGCAGGAGCCATAGATGAAGACAACATCATAGGATATACTTACCTGGAAGAAGGAAATAATGCAGATGTAGTAGTTACGTTTGAAGATACATTTACCTTCACCCCGGGGCAAACTATATTTTCAAGGATCCATAAAGATGATCCCGCTGATGAAGAATTCACTTATATAGATGACCCGGACACAGATATGCCGGAAAGCTTTGGTTTTGGAACAGATACCACTATTACAGGCAGTACAATAATTAATTAATTTTGATTTAACTTCAGAAAAGGCAGGGTTCGATAAAACCCTGCCTTTTTTTATTCGGTTTCATTATTTTAAAACAAAGATTATTAAACCATTTAACTTTTTGAAAGTCTTAGTAATATAACCTGATTAAAATAACACGTCATGAAAAATATACTCATAATCCTGATATTGATGCTTTCAATATCTGCCTTTGCACAGGATAAAAAACAGGAAAGAAAACAGGTTCATAAAATGGACCGCGTTGAAATGACAGCCGATGAAATGGCAACCCTTAGAACCAAGAGAATGGCCCTGCAGCTGGATCTTACTGCTGCTCAGCAAGCCAGTTTAAAAACTCTGTTTACTGAACAAGCGAGGTATCAAAAAACAATGCAGGCCCAACACAGGGAAATGAAGAAGGATACCGCGATGTGGAATAAAAATGAATTTGCCGTACAGAATGCACGCCTGGATCACCAAAAAGAAATGCAGGATAAAATTCGTGCTATTCTTACTCCGGAGCAGTTTGAAACCTGGAAAGCAACTGCAGACAGGTCCGGAAAAAAGATGAAAATGAAACATAAAAATAAGAAGCAATAAATAAGCCTTAAGTTGTTAGTTAGTTTGTTTGAGAAAGACACCTCCCTTAAAAGAGGTGTTTTTTGATTTTAAATTTTATCAAAACAAATTTTAATCTACATCTTTCCAATTGAAACCTTCGCTTCTCAATAGACTATCGAGGACTCTTCTGCGATATTCCAGGTTTTTATCCTCAACCCCCGGTAACCCCGCTCCAGGAGATTTACCGCTTTTAAAAGTTTCGGTGGAAGGTATTTCTTTAGAGAAATTATCATAAATATGATCCAAAAGATTGGTGAGGGAATTGCGTAATGGGTTAAGTTCTTTTCTAAATTCCACCATCTCATCCTTTCTCAATAAGTGACTTAAAGCTTCATCCAGCCGGGTGAGATTGATACTAAGGCACACCACAGGCTCCGGATGGCTGTAATAATGAATAACGGGATAGGCCTGGTGGTTTACCGCATGCTCATCAACCATTTCCTGTAAGGCCTGTAATTGTTGCAAGGTATAGGACTTATCCAGGGATTTAAAAGAAGCTGTAATTTCTGCAGGAGAATTTCCCAGATTATTAATGGTTTTAGCGAGGATACGTTTTTTTACCAATGCCGATGACACCGATAGAAAATACGTAATTGAACTGGTGAAGAAAATAAATCCAAAAAAGGAAAAAACGCCGGTAAGTATTTCAAAAAACCCGGAAGTTGGATAAAAATTGCCCATTCCCAGTGTTGATAACACATAACCTGTAAAATATAAACGTTCCCACAGGTTAGCCACCATTCCCTCGTTGTTTACTATAGCATCCGGATGTGAGGAATAAACCAGGAACAAACCCGTCCAGACCAACAGGATCCACCCTGCTAAAACCTTAAGATTTACAAATAGCCCGCTATAACTGTATACCTGCCTTCCAAAGAGCTTTACCAGCACCTGTATAACTTTATGGGATAACCTTGCTATAATCTTAGAAATAAAGCCTGCCCCGCTTCCTGAAAGTGTTGTAAAAAAGAAATCATACATCACTACGAGTAAAATGGCAATTCCAATAATAAGAGAAGCTATCCCATTCATTTTCTATTATTTAAAATTCTTAAAAATATTATCCATTATATTTTGGCTGTTCTGAGCCTAAGGGCGTTGGCTATTACAGAAACCGAACTAAAGCTCATAGCAAGGGCGGCGATCATAGGAGAAAGCAACAATCCGAAGACCGGGTATAATACTCCGGCCGCAATAGGTACTCCCAGCGTGTTATAGATAAGGGCAAAGAATAAATTCTGTTTAATGTTTGTCATTACTTTTTTACTCAGCTTTTTGGCTTTCACCACACCCTGCAAGTCTCCTTTAACCAGGGTGATCTTGGCACTTTCAATAGCCACATCGGTCCCCGTACCCATTGCAATTCCAATATCAGATTGGGCAAGAGCGGGGGCGTCGTTGATCCCGTCACCGGCCATGGCCACTTTTTTTCCTTCAGCCTGAATTCTTTTTACCTCTTTTAATTTATCCTCCGGCAACATCCCGGCTTTAAATCCTGTAAGATGTAATTCTGAAGCCACAGCCCCAGCGGTATTTTTATTATCTCCTGTAAGCATATAAACCTCCATCCCATCTTCCATTAATTCCTGAATGGCTTGTTTGCTTGTAGTCTTAATAGGATCTGTAATGGTTATATAACCTTCCACCCTTTCATTCACCGCGAGATATGAAACTGTTTTTCCAAGGTTTTGTTCCTTTTCAACCTTTGCAATAAGGTCCCCGGGGATTTGGGCATTCACATACTCCATTAATTTTTCATTTCCAATGGCGATCTGTTTATCTTCAGTAATACCGGTTACCCCTTTTCCGGTAACCGAGTTGAATTGGGATGCCTCGAAAAGTTCAATATTCTTACCTTCAGCAAATTTAACGGTGGCTCCCGCCAATGGATGTTCACTCATTCCGTTTACTGAGGCTATTAATCTTAAAACCTCATCTTCGGAAAGCCTTCCTGCTGAAACTACCTTTTCTACTGAAGGTTTTCCTTCTGTAATAGTTCCCGTTTTATCAATAATAAGCACGTCTATCTTATCCATTTGTTCCAGGGCACGGGCGTTCTTAATAAGCACTCCGTTCTGCGCACCTTTCCCCACTCCCACCATTACAGACATTGGGGTTGCAAGGCCCAGAGCACAGGGACATGCGATAATAAGCACCGCAATAGCATTTATCAAGGCATAGGCATAACTGGGTTCGGGGCCCCAAATCGCCCAAACAATAAATGTAATTATGGATACCACCACGACTATTGGTACAAAATAAGCAGAGATCTTATCGGCGAGCTTTTGAATAGGTGCCTGGGAGCGGCTGGCTTCATTCACCATTTTTATGATTTGGGCCAGCAAGGTCTCATTGCCAACTTTTTCGGCTCTCATCGTGAAACTCTGGTTGCCGTTTATGGTTCCTGAACTTACCTTATCGCCTTCGGCCTTATCTACCGGAATAGGCTCACCAGTGATCATGGATTCATCAAGGCTGCTGGAACCTTTCTCAATAACCCCATCAACAGGGATCTTATCTCCCGGTTTAACCCTTAAAATATCCCCTACTACAATTTTATCTGTGGCAACTACCTCATCCTTGCCGTTCACAACCCTGATTGCGGTATTAGGGGCGAGTTTCAGCAATTCCTTAATAGCAGAATTCGTTTGGCTATGTGCCCTTGCCTCCAGCAACTGGCCAAGTAAAACCAGTGTTAGGATCACGGTGGCGGCTTCAAAATAAACATGAACAGTGCCCATTTCGGTTTTAAACTGAGCCGGAAAGAAATCGGGAAATAATAGCCCGAAAACACTAAAGATCCAGGCAATTCCCGCACCTATCCCAATGAGGGTGAACATGTTTAAATTCCAGGTTTTTATTGATCTGTACGCCCTCTCGAAGAACATCCAGGTTGCATAGAAGACAACCGGAATAGATAATAACAGCTGTACCCAGTTCCAGTACTCCATATCCATAAGCCTGTACAGCGGATTCCCGGGGATCATTTCAGACATTGCTATGAGGAAGATAGGCAGAGTAAAAGCCACTGCGATCTTAAATTTCTTAAGCAATTTATTGTAGGTTTTCTTTTCGGCTGATATATCTGCCTCCACAGGTACCAGGTCCATCCCGCAAATAGGACAGGAACCGGGTTCATCTTTGATTACCTCAGGGTGCATGGGGCAGGTATATTGCCCACCGCCCGCGCTAAAACTCATTTCTTCTACCAGATCCATCCCACATACGGGGCAGTCTCCAGGCTGGTCATAGGTTTTTTCTCCTTCGCAATGCATTGGGCAGTAAAATGTACCGGTACCTTTACCTGTTGGTTTTTTATCTTCTCCGGTTTCAATTGGTGTATGCTCCTCGCCAGGCAAGTAAATGTGGTAATTGCCGCCTGCATCTTTTAAGGCCTGGCGGAATTTTTCGATTCCAATAGGAGAATCCATCTCTACCGCTGCCTTTGCTTTATCCAATTCAACTGAAGCTTTCCTGACCCCGTCAACCGAATTCAAGGCCTCTTCCACGTGAGTACGACAACCATTACAGGTCATTCCCGTTATCTCATAATCCTGGGTAAAAATTTCATTTCCTGCATCGTCTGTAGAAACTATGCGGGGAGAGATCATGTAATTCCCATCCCCTTCTTTCAATGCCTTTTGAAATTCCTCTATTTTGATATGCTTTTGCATTTCAACTACGGCTTCGGCTTTTTCAAGATCCACAGTTGCCTGAGTAACTCCAGGCACTTCATTTAAAACCTTTTCCACGTGGGAGCGGCAACCATTGCAGGTCATTCCCGAAACGGTATAAGTATGTTTCATAGATTTCTCTTTGGTGGAAACCTCCTGTTGCGTCCCGGAAATACTATATTTCTCACCCGCCTTTAAAAGAGCAGCCTGCAGTTTTTCAATTTCTACGTGGGACTTCATCTCTATTACGGCTTCCCCTTTTTCAAGATCTACTGTCGCCCTGCTTACTTCCTCGATATCATTTAAAACTTTCTCTACATGAGTGCGGCAACCATTGCAGGTCATCCCATCTATTTTATATATATGCGTCATCATAATTCTGCCATTTATATCAAAATTATTGAATATATAACTTCCTGATGTTTAAAATTATAGATTTAAATTTTGAATTTTTTGGATGTGATCATAAAAAAACCCGGTTATTACCGGGTTTTTTATGATATACTGCAAAATTTTAAGCTGCATATTGTTCACAAGCTCTTGCACATTCTCTGCAGGCTTTTGCACAATCCTTACAATGTTGGTGATCATGCTTTTCACATTCATCGGCACAGGCATTGCATACTTTGATACAGTAATCTATAAGGCCCTGCACATCTTTATAATTGGTAGAAAGAACCTGATTAAGGGCTGCACAAACTTCAGCACAAACCCGGTCAGTTCGTATACATTTTACCATCATTTTTACATTCTCTTCATCCAGGCAGGCATCTGCGCAATAATTACAGTGGTTAATGCAATTTCCCAATGCATGGATCAATTTCTCATTTCTCATAATATTGGTATTTAATTAGTTATAATTAAAATTACCACTATGCATAAAGAATGACTTATAAAGAAAGTATAAACCTTTTAAAAAGTATGTTAATCAATGAGAATCCAGGGAGTTCCTCTTCTTTCCAAGGCCAATTTTATATTGGGAGGGAGTAAGGCCTGTGCTTTTTTTAAATTGGGTAGAAAGATAGGCAGCACTGCTGTATCCCAGATCCATGGCGATTTCAGAAATGCTTAGTTGATCATATTCAAGTAATTCTTTGACCCTTTCGGTCTTAATGTCCTGCTGATAATGCTGGATGCTTTTTCCTTCTATTCGGGAAAAAAGGTTGCTTAAATGGCTGTAATCAAAATTGAGTTCCTCGCTTAGGATCGCAGAGAGGTTTTGATTGCTGAAATTCTTATCCTCATAGATCCCTTTAATAATTACCGATTTAATACGGTTTACCAACCTTGTATTTTTATCTTCTATAATCTCAAACCCTATGGTATCAAGCTCTTTTGCCAATTCCTGTTTTTCCTGAAGACTTAAACTCCGGGATAGTGAAACTTCTCCAAGGGTAATTTGGTCATATGGAATTTCCAGGCGTGACAGGATTTCACTTACTGAAAGTATGCAGCGGGCACACACCATGTTTTTAATAAAAAGAACATTCTTTTCCATAAATCCTGTACCCAAATAGAAAAAACCCGGCGAATATTCATCGCCGGGAAATCTCAATTATTTAATAGTAGCCTCTACGCGGCCACATCTCAACATTTTATCCCCGTAATATGGGTTCCTTATCTCTTTGGTATTTGAAAACCATGAATCACCTTTTCCTTCAAAGGCCATTGGGCAGTATTGCTTGTAGATCTCTCCGGAAGCAAGCGCACCCTCTAATTGAGAATCCATTGCCTTGGTAAGCTCTGAAAAAGCCTCACGTTGCACATTCACATCTGCAGAAGTGGCAATTTTTCTGGCTGCTTCCGCAACAGAGGTATTGGCTTCATTTGATTCAAGGGCAGCGACCATTTCCTTAGCCCTGTCCTGAGCCATAGTGGCATCAGTTTTCACCAGCGCATTTTTAATATTGATATAATGCTGATACATAGCACCTGTTTGCTGATTTTCAAATTCTGCGGTGATTTCATCGTTCAGGATCTGGTCTTCATCCATGGTCTTACCCATTTCGTGGTCCATTTCTTCTCCTTCCCGCATTTCGTGCTGCATAGGTTCTGCTGCCTCATCTTCTTTTGTTTCCTTACAGGAAACCATTGATAAACTTCCTGCAACCAGGGTGAACATCATTAAATTTCTAAAACTTCTTTTCATGGTATATAATTATTATTAAAATTTACATTAATTACTTTTGAATTTTCTTTTTATTCTAAACACTGTGGGGGAGGAAATATACCAAAGTACAAACCCGCTAAGGACAGTTATTAATCCCAGCAGTGAAAAAACTCGCAAAATAAGATTATTAAAATTATCCCGACCCTCATAGTCCATGGTATGGGTCATCCATAGAAAATCAAACCATCTCCAGTCCCGGTGCCTTATACTTCTAAAAGAAGCGTCTTCAATAGATACATATGCCTTCAAATTATTGGGAGATTTGAAAGAGAGCACATAGGCCGGTAGTTTTCCACTCCTGTATTCATGGTGTTCATCGGTTTGATCTATTCTTTCAACCCCGGTTACCTCAAGCCCTTCAACCATATTTTTTTGGGCTACCAAAATGGCCTCCTCCCGGCTTAATTCATTTTTTTTCTCCCCGGTCCTGGCATCTATTAACTTGTTTCCATTTACAAGGTAGTAGGGATTTCCTGCAATATCTTTCAACTCGAGAGTATTTACCGGCAAATTATCGTGTGCCTGCACCGGACTTATTAAATTACCGAAATCAGGATTTTCTACATGATGTTTTCTAAAATCATCCCCATGGATCTCGTCAATATCTGTCCAGCTAAAATACAGCCCGCTTACAGTCCACATTATAAATTGAACCCCAATAAAAAGTCCAAGGTACCTGTGAGTCTTTCTTAATTTTAAAGCCGTTTTACGCTTTACCATTTATTCACTTTTAGTGCTAGGTTGAACAAACTTAAAAATTTTTTATAAATATGCTCTTCAACTATAATTTAACTATTGGTTTTCGAGCTGTTCAATTAATTGTTTCATTTGTGCGATTTCCTTTTCCTGCGCTTTAATGATCTCTTCTGCCAGTTTTTTGGTTTCAGGATCTCTTAGATCAGATTCCTCACTTGTTAATATAGCTGAAGAATGATGTGGTATCATTCCCTTCATATATTGAACATCAGAAATTCCGGTTTGGTTACGCATCATGTAAAAAGTGATCCCAAAAATAACTATTGCCGCGCCTATAATGATACCATTCAGGGTTTTATTCTTATACATTCCCCACATGAACAGCATCATGGAGATCGCCATGGGCGCTATCATTAAAATAGTCATATAGGTGCGCATAGTGCTAAGCATGATATGATCAAATTCTGCAACATTAGCAAACATTACAGCATACATGATGATAAAAGAGACTACCATCATAAGGGCGAATTTCAAATAATTGTTAGCTTTCATATTTATGGTTTTGGTTGATTAATAATAAGTTTAAAAGCTCAAATCCTCATTTTCCTACCTGAAAAGGGATCTCAATTTTTACTTTTTCCCACGCCATTGTTATAACTCCTGAGTTTCCGTTTGTTTTTATTACCTCATACTTAAGAGATTCCTGGATCTCCTGTAATTCAACCGGCTTCACACTCAGGCTCAATACATTCTCGGTTTCATTATAGTCATCTTTGCCATGTTGATCCCATCTTGTATTGAACATTACTTCCCATTGCTCTTTGCCAGGGATCACAAAAATTCCATATTTTCCTTGCGGGAGTGCTTTCCCGTCAATTATAAGATTCTTATCTGTCTCTATCCAGGTGGCCTTATGTGCGCCGGCCTGCCATACGGTATTATAGCCTACCAGGCCACCAAATATTATACGCTCTCTTACAGAGGGGGAAGAATAATCAATATGGATATGGGCATCTCCTATCATTGCCATAGCGCTGGTATAGGGACTTAATGTTTTAGAGGGTGGTGAAGTTTCTGCTGTTTCATGGTGTTCATGGGTTTCCTGCAGTTCCTGTGAACCTGCAGATTCCTTTTGTTTAGGGTCATTCCCGCAACCCATCATTACTACTGAAATAAGCAATATTATTATTTTATTCATTTCGTTGTTGTTTTAAAATTAGTTAATCGTCTCAATTACTTCTCCACATCGCAGCATAGATGCACCATAGTAAGGGTTTTGGATCTCTTTAGACCTGCTTAACCAGTTTGCACCTTTATCATTATCGGCCATGGGGCAATGTTGTACATACAAGCCACCGTTGGTAAGGCCAAATGTCTTTACCAAACCAATCATTGTAGTTGACATTTCATCAAAGCGCGCCCGCATTCCCTCAATCTTTGCCGCACCAGATAGGACCTTAGCATCGGCTATCAACTCCTTTTTATAGCTTTCCCAAACTATTTTCCCCTCTTCATTAAAGCCTGTGACAGTCTCAATACTTTTTTCAAATGCCTGGGCATTTGTTCGGGCCTGCGAATAATCATCTTTTACCAGTGCGTCCTTTAGCTTTAAATAATCATCAACCAACTTATTGAGACCTGGCTTTACATTATCATTTATTTCGAATTTTAAAGGTTCTGCCTGGCCATGATCATGACCTGTGCTCGTCTTTCCCCCATCGGGATTCATCATACTTACCCCGCCTGATAACTGCACCGCAGCATCTATTGTAAAGGCTCCATTAGAAACAATTTCCTCTCCCTGCTCAAGGCCTTCCTGCACAACATATGAATCGCCCAATGATGGTCCCAGGGTTATTTCCCTTAACCTGAAACCGGGTCTCCCATCTACATTTGTTTTTACATATACAATGGAGCGTTTCCCCGTCCACAATACTGCCGATTTGGGGATGATCAATTCCTGGGTCTGGCCTTCGCTCATTGTGTTTTTCACAACTCCCGATGCAAACATCCCGGGTTTTAACCTTCCGTCCTTATTATTTACTTCCACACGAGCAGTGGCTACGCGGGTTTGAGGATTTAGCATAGGGTCTACAAAACTTATCTTTCCTTCAAAACTTTCACCGGGGAAAGAATTGATGGTGAATGAAATATTGTTTCCTTCTTTAACCGCGGCCAGCTGCCCTTCATAAAGATCAAATAAAACCCAGACTTTGGAAAGGTCTGAGATTTCATAAATGGGCATCCCGCGTTCTACATAATCCCCCAGGTCTACCATCTTCTCTGTCACTATTCCATTTACATCTGCTCTTATTGAAAATCTTTGAATAGCTTTCCCGCCAGACAAGATCTGCTCTATTTGGGCGTCTCCTATCTTCCAATTCCTCAACTTGGTTTTCGCCGCTTCAAATAATTCCGGCTGACTTGTCCTTATAGCTGCTGCCTGAAGTAATTCTTCCTGTGCCGTAACCAACTCAGGCGAATAAACAGTGGCAAGGGTTTGGCCGCGGCTCACTTTTTCCCCGGTAAAATTTATTGCCAGTTGTTCTATTCTTCCCGGGATATGAGTGCTCTGCGAATAAGCCGCGCGTTCATCTACCTGTACTTTTCCGTTAAGACGCATCTCTTTTGAAGCATCTCCTCTTCCCACCACCATAGTCTGCACATTTGCAAGCTTTAAAGCATTCTCACTCATATGGTATACTCCCGGCTCTCCTTCGTCTCCTGAAGTTTCTAGGGGAATAAGGTCCATTCCACAAATGGGGCAGGATCCCGGTTCATTTTGCCTTATCTGGGGATGCATGGAACAGGTCCAAATTTGATCATTTGATGATGTGATGGTATGATCATCTGATGATGTATTACCAGATGGTTTAATTAGCCATCCCAGCATTAATCCGATGATTAAAATCGCTAAAGCGATTCCTATATTCTTTTTATTTTTCATTTTTTCTGTTTTTTATAGATGAAGAAATAATTCTCGAAAGAAGCTTTTTAATGGATGTAATCTTTAAAAGTAAATTTTCAGGATTAGGATAATTTGTGCTCCGTTCACAAAGCATTAACCAATATTCGGTTTCATCTGCCTCCTTCATTGCAATTACACATTTGGCTATAAAATCATTTCTGCTATGAGCATTTTGGGCCTCCCTTATATTTGCTCCAATTGAGGTACCCGATTTCAAAAGCTGCCTTGAAATCACATACTTTTTATCACTATCCAATAATTCAGAAAATTGAATTATTGCCAAAGCAAAATCAAAACTCAGTTCTAATATTTCATTCTTCTGTTCCATTTAAATTTTTAATTATCAAATCATCAAACTATTATACCATCGCACCATCGTATCATTGCGTCAGCAAATATTGAAGTCTCGCCTGGGCAATTAACCCATTTTTTAAAACTTCAATTTTTTGGGTTTGATACATAAGCACATCCTGATTCATTTGAAGCACCTCATCGAAATCTGTAATAGAATTGCTGTAGCCGGAGATAAGCAATTTGTTCGCCTGGCCGGAACTTTCAATTTGCCGGTCATAAAGATCCAGTAGTTTTTTAGCCCTGTTTATTTCATAGATCGCAGTTTCATATTCATTTTGAAGTTCATTTCGTTGCGCCTCCTGCTGTTCTACAATACTTTCTCCCATCAACTGAGCTTCTTTCCTGGCTGCGTTCACTTTCTTTCTGAAAATTGGCAGTGTTACAGAAAGCATGGGCATCACGGCATCCTGGCCGTTCATATCGGGATTGGCATCGGTTCGTTTGGAAATTATGGAATAATCCACCCCCAGCCCAATCATAGGAAGACCTTCTTTTTGTGCAATTACATCCTGCATCGCATAAGCCTCAGCCTGCTTTTCCAATCCGGTTAAGGTGGGATGTCCTGAAAAAGCGACATTATTATCAATTACAGGGGAATTTTCACTGAGGAATAAAGTATCCTGTATGCTAACCGCTGCCATTGGTTCCCGTCTTAACATCAGGTTGAACCTGGTTTGAAGAGGCTTACGCTGCTCCTGCAACAGTTCAATCTCTGTAATTGCGCCATCTCTTTGAATGTCTACTTTTACCACATTGACCATAGGAGAACTACCACTTTGGAACCGACTTAAGGAAAGTTCCCGGTATGAGTCCAGAATAGCAAGATTTTCCTGTTTCAGCTGTATGATCTTATCAAGGGCATATAATTCGGCATAAACAGATTTTACATCGAAGAAAACCTGATTCCGGAGATCCAGATAATTCTGAAAAGAAGCTTCAGCCATCAGGTTCGCTGCATCCTCCTTTGCCTTCAGCGTACCAAACCAGGGAAACATCTGCATAAAATTGAACCTGGCTTCCTGGGCTCCTAATCTTGTCTCTATCATTCTCCCAAATGCGCTCACGGTCAAGGTAGGATCCGGCAGGGAAGCAACCTGGGGTGCCCGCTGCAGGGCGGCTTCAAATTCAGCATAGGAGGCTTTCAATCTGGGATTGTTCTCTGCCGCCATCTGGAGGTAAGTATCCAGGTTCTGAGCCTGCCCCCCCTGCATCCAGAGGAAGAAAAACAAAATTCCCCCCAGCCTCCGAAGGGAAAATATCCCCCCTAACCCCCGAAGGGGAAGTTCTAATCCTATTATATTAAAATGCCTGTTTTTTTTCATCATCAATTATTTTATAAATCTTTAGATAGCGGAGAAATCTCTCCCCCTTCGGGGGAATTAGAGTGGGACTCTACAACAGATTCTCTCCAGTATGCCTGTAAAACCGGTACTACGAAAATTGTCATTATCTGGATTATCATTCCTCCCACGATTGGAATAGCCATTGGCACCATAATATCTGCTCCCTTACCTCTGGAGGTCAGCACAGGAAACAGCGCAATAATAGTTACTGCGGTGGTCATCATCGCCGGTCTTACTCTTTTCAACCCGGCTTCCATCACCGCGGCCCTTACCGCAGGAACGGTTTGGGGATCCCGTTTCTCAAATACCTGGTGTATATAAGTTCCCATCAGCACCCCATCATCTGTTGCAATTCCAAACAGGGCAATAAAACCAACCCACACTGCTACGCTAAGGTTAATATTTCCCATCTGGAACAGCTCCCGCATATTAACTCCGTCAACCGCGAAATCCATGAACCAGGGTTGGCCATACAGCCAGATCATAATGAACCCTCCTGCAAAGGCAACAAATACCCCCGAGAAATGTATGGTCGAAGCTATGATAGTCTTGAACTGAAAATATAACAACAGGAAAATGATGATCAAACTTATGGGGATCACGATAGAAAGGCGCTTTACAGCCCGTACCTGATTCTCATAATTACCTGAAAATTTATAGCTCACCCCGGCAGGAACAGTTAGTTCCCCGGAATCGATCTTATCCTGAATGAATTTCTGGGCATCGTTTACCACATTTACCTCGGCAAATTCTGTACGCTTATCAAATAGAACATACCCCACCAAAAATGTTTCCTCACTTCTAATCATTTGGGGGCCGCGGGTATATTTCAATTCAGCAAGTTCTCCCAGCGGGATCTGTGCCCCCACCGGGGTTGGTATCAATATTCTTTCCAATGAAGAGGGGTCGTCCCGAAGCTCGCGGGGATACCTAACCCTCACAGGATATCGTTCCCTGCCCTCCACAGTGGTGGTTATTTCCATACCTCCCACAGCAGTTTCAAGGGTTTGCTGTACATTTTCTATACTAAGACCATAACGTGCAATTGCATTTCGGTCTATATCTATTTCAAGGTATGGTTTACCAACTGTACGGTCTGCAAACACGGCTTCGGCTTTTACTGAAGGCACCTGCTTCAAAAGGTCTTCCAGCTGGATCCCGAATTCCTGAATAGTTTGGAGGTCGGGCCCATATACTTTTATTCCCATAGGAGCCCGCATCCCCGTTTGCAACATGACCAGCCTTGTTTCAATAGGTTGCAGTTTTGGTGCAGATGTCACCCCCGGAATATTTGTACGTTTCAGGATCTCGTTCCAGATATCATCAGGACTTTTTATATGGTCTCTCCAGTTCCTGAAATATTTTCCATCTTTATCAATTATGAGATCATCTGCCGTGAATCCGTTGTTAAGAGCGTCTTCATTACTTAAGGTATCACCCGATTTTATAATAAATTTTCCTTCCTTATCTACCTTATAGGTAACAAGCCTTCCCTCTGGACTAAGTTCATATTCAGATCTGTAATTGATCACATTCTCATACATTGAAATAGGAGCGGGATCAAGTGCACTTTCAATCCTTCCAAGTTTACCTACTACTATTTCCACTTCGGGGATGTCGCTTATGGCAATATCCATTCTTTGAAGCGATTCTTTTGAAGATTCAATACCTGCGTGGGGCATGGAGGTGGGCATAAGAAGGAAACTCCCCTCATTCAAAGAGGGCATAAATTCCTTACCAACCCCCGGAAAGGTATGGGCCATAGCACTCCAGCCCGATGTAGTACGTACGTTCCAGCCTATTTTATCAAAACCGTTGGCAACAGGACTAAAGATCCTGGGAAAACCAAGCCAGATCAACAATCCGAAGAAAATTGTAATTACGGGTAATAACAAAAATGTCCCTTTATTATCAAGGCACCAGCTTAATATAGGCCTGTAAAACCTTACAACTGCAAGCAGCATTAAAAGGGTAATTGCGAGCAGGACAATTACAAAGATATAATTTGAAAACAAGGAATTTTGATACCCAAGCGGGACCCATTCTTCTGTAAGGAAGAACAAGGTTACAGCCAGGATAATGAATAAAGTGATTTGGGTTGAATATTTCCCCAGAAATTCCGGATTGCGATCTTCCAGCAGTCTTACAACTCCAATAAGCACCAGCGCAAGCGGCAACCAGAAACTAAACCAGATTGCCAGCACCAGACCCGCAACAATTAGTACAATATTCCAGATCCTAATCATTCGGGCTTTTTGCAACCTGATATTAAATGCAAAATAAGAAAGCATCGGGAGCATCATTATCCCTACAAGGAATGCAGCAGCCAGGGCAAAGGTTTTGGTAAACGCCAATGGCCTGAATAATTTCCCTTCAGCATTTTCCATAAAAAACACAGGTAGAAAACTCACTACTGTTGTCGCCAGAGCGGTAGTAACGGCAGGAGCGACTTCTATGGTTGCTTTATGAATTATACCCAGCAGCTTTGAATCCCGGGCACCTGCATTTTTCTTCATCTCCAGATGCCTTATTATATTCTCAACGAACACGATCCCAACATCTACCATCACTCCAATTGCTATCGCAATCCCGGAGAGGGCCACTACATTGGCATCTACCCCAAAATACCGCATGGCTATAAAGGTGATCAATACCCCAATGGGCAGCAAACTGGAAATTATAAGGGAAGCCCGTAAATTCAGCACCAGCACAATTATCACAAGGATGCTTATAAGGATCTCGTGGGAAAGCGCGCTCTCCAGGGTACCAATGGTTTCATTTATTAGCTGTGTCCTGTCATAGAAGGGGACAATGGTAAGTTTGCTTATGGTTCCATCTGCCAGAGTCTTTTGAGGTAATCCTGCAGAGATCTCTTGGATCTTTTCCTTGGTATTTTCAATCACCTTTAAAGGATTGGATCCATACCGGGCTACTACTACCCCGCCAACTACCTCGGCACCACCTTTGTCCAGGATGCCCCTGCGCTCAGCAGGGCCAAGGTTTACCACCCCAATATCCTTAATAAGCACAGGTTTATTATCTATTGCGGTAATAACCGAATTCTCTATATCTTCTATAGATTTTATATAACCAAGACCACGCACCAGGTATTCCACTTTATTGATCTCGAGGGTTTTTGCCCCTATATCGCGGTTGGAATTCTGCACCGCCATCATCACCTGGTCTATACCTATATTAAAAGCCTTGAGGGCATCGGGGTCAACATCAATCTGGTATTCCCGAATGAACCCGCCTACCGAGGCGACTTCTGACACCCCATCTGTTCCGCTTAATCCAAGTTTTACATAATAATCCTGGATAGAACGCAGTTCGTGCAGGTCCCAACCTCCGGTTACATTACCTTCAGGATCACGACCTTCCAGGGTATACCAATACACCTGCCCAAGGCCGGTAGCATCAGGGCCCAAAGTAGGTTGTACTCCCTGCGGAAGCAATTCAGACGGAAGGGAATTTAATTTTTCCAGCACCCTGGTGCGCGACCAATAGAACTCCACATCTTCTTCGAAGATGATATAAATGATGGAAAACCCAAACATAGAGGTACTTCTTATGGACTTCACCCCCGATATTCCCAGCAGGGTGGTGGTCATGGGATAGGTGATCTGGTCCTCAATATCCTGAGGGGAACGCCCTGGCCAGTCTGTAAAAACTATTTGCTGATTTTCCCCAATATCGGGGATGGCGTCTACGGGAACGGGGTCGCTCGGAAGGAAGTCTATATTCCAGTTAAAGGGCGCTGTGACCAGACCCCAGCCTATAATAAAGACCAGTATAAGTATAGTTACCAGCCTGTTATAAAGGAAATATTTTATTATGCTATTGAACATTCTTAAAAGTGATTTAATGATGGCCCTGAAAAAAAAAGGGATATACCCAAAGGAATGGTTTTCAGAAAAAAATTATTTCTGAAATATGTGCATCATTAAAAGATCAAATAAGAAATACCTGATCGAGGATCTGTATATCGCTCACCAGGATAGGCGGGGAATAATGATTAAAAGGAACATGCTTAACGGCAGTTCCTTCAAAAAGAATTAAATAAGAATGAGTAAAAGTTGTAAGAAACAATTGCTGGTCAAGTTCCAGGGACTGAAAGGAGATCTTTAATTCATCCTGGCCATCAATTGCTGTTTTTTCATTGGTACAGCAGGAACCTTCTGAAGCGGAAGAATCTGCCATCATCTCCATTCCGCAGGTCTTAGCCTGGGAAAACACCGCTTTATCAACCAACATACTACCACAAAAATGCTTATCTACCGTAAAGGAAAAGGTGGACATGAACACCAAAAGTGCCAAAGTCAACGAAAGCATTTTATGAAATGTGGTTTTCATTACCTGCAAATATAAGTAATTATCTTTTTAGTTTAACACAAAAGCTTTATTCCAAGTTTTATCTGTTAATTCCTGCACCAAAGATACTTTGTACTTACGGGGAAGACTTTAGCTTTCGTGGGGAAAACTTTTGAATTTATTGCGTTGCCTTATATTAAGCCGGTAGTAATAAAAAGCCGGCAGGAGTATTATTACAAATATAGGATGTATAAAGAATCTACGTACATAGAACAGGGCCAGGAAATTATGATTTTCTATAGTGAAGATTAGAAACATCAATACCGGGAATGCAATCACAAAAAGAATAGCATATAATAAAAAGGAAAATTTTAATATGCTCTTATCCAGAAAAGCCACATAGATAATAGCCAGGGAAATAATTGAATTAAGAAAAAACCTGTAAAACACATTAAGCAGCAATTCGAGGGTTTCAAAATTAGGCGTGGTGTCCTTTAAATAGTCTGAATGATAAAACTCCAGCAGGGGATCGTAAAAAATCCGCGCTTCAAAATACCGGATAAATACCAGCATTCCCACCAGGAGGCTAATGCCAACAATTCTATACCTCGCTTTCATAGGCTTGGGTTTTAGAGTAGATGCGCACCCAGATGATCCATAATAGAAAAACGGTCCCGTAAATAATTAACGGAAATACGATGCTGTGCAAAAATTCGGCGTGTTGGGGGTATTCGTAAATCCCAATAGTAAGAATGGCTATTCTCACAATGTTCATAATGTATATAATTACCGCTCCTGCCAAAATATAAAATAAGGTGGTTTTTAGGTTGGCAAAAAATGAAAGCACGAAAGAGAGGAATAGAATAATGACACTTATAGAGTTGCAACCTTCGACTATCCTGGCGAGAAAATATTCATTGATAAATAATTTCATGGAAGCTTCATCTGGATGCGGTTCTATGTTTGCTGTATATCCAAAAAACTCAATTACCGCCTCGCTTTGAACCGCCACCAGATAAGTGAAGAAATCGGGGTAATATTTTTCAGATCCGGAAAGGTCGAGGTAAATATTATAGAAAAGTGATAAAATAAAATAGCTCCCCAAAAAAATGAGAATGAACCGTAGTACAGACCTGTATTTTTTAAATAATTGGAGCAAAAGTTAATAGGTGTTTAAACAAATTTATTGAAAATTGAATGCCTGAAAACTTATTAATTAAATACTTTTACAAAAATTTTCATTGCTATGTCATTTCAAAGTTTAAAACCCCGTATTGAAACAATATTACAACAGCAGAATTTACCGGTTGATGACCGTTTACAGGAACTCTGCGAATTGTTGAAAGAAACTATCCCTTATTATACCTGGGTAGGATTTTACTTTAAAAACGGTGATAAGGAAGAATTAAAATTAGGGCCTTATGCAGGCGAACCAACAGACCATACTATTATCCCTTTTGGAAAAGGAATTTGCGGTCAGGTCGCAGTTTCAAATCAAAATTTTGTGGTGCCAGATGTAGCTGCTCAGGACAACTATATAGCTTGTAACATACATGTGAAGGCAGAAATCGTGGTGCCTTTATTCATAAATGGGGAAAATATAGGCCAGATCGATATTGACTCCAACACGCCAGATCCCTTTACGCAGGATGATGAAAGATTTCTTGAATGGGTAAATGAGCAGGTGGCGGAAATTTTGAGGTAGACGGTAGACGGTAAACAGTAAACAGTAAACAGTAAACAGTAAACAGTAAACAAAATTAAACTTTTGCCTAGGTTTGCCGCCCATCGGGAAGCAATAATATGAAGTGATATATTACGGAATATGACCGGCTCAATTCTCCACTATTCCCTAATCCCTACTTACCACTCACTCCTCAATACTCACTACTCAATACTCAATACTAAATTACATCCCCGTTCTAATAGCCTCTACCGGATCTAATTTTGACGCCGTAATGGCCGGGACTATCCCGGAGATCAATCCAATCACTGCAGAAACCGCAGTTCCCAGGAACATATTCCAGGGAGAAAGCACAAAATCAAAATCGCCCGTAAACTGCGACGCTAAAAGTGAGATCACAAACACAAGAAATAAGCCTATTAAACCTCCAATAACCGCCAGGATAACCGCCTCAAAAAGGAATTGAAACAGGATAAACCTGTTCTTTGCACCAAGAGATTTTTGAATCCCTATCAAATTGGTACGTTCCTTTACGCTTACAAACATAATATTGGCAATCCCGAAGCCCCCTACAAGAAGGGAAAATCCGCTTATAATAAGGCCTATAAAATTCATTTGGCCGGTAATATTATCAATAAGGTCTGCAAAACCCTGTAACTGGTTTACAAAGAAATTATCAATTTCATCTGGTTTGAGTCCGCGATAGTTGCGCAGTTGCTGGGTTAAAACAGCAACAAATTCCGCATTGTCTACACCAGCCCTGGGTTTTAAAACGATTTGAGGAAATGTTGCCTTATTATTATCACCATAAATGCGCCGTACAATATTTACCGGAAGAAAAACTATTTCGTCCTTCGAGTTACCAAAAAGATTGGCACCTTCTTTCTTGAGAACACCGATAACTGAGAATTTTCTTCCGTATAACCTAACCTCTTTTCCAATAGGATCCAGGTCACCAAATAAATTATTTGCAAGAGCGTGTCCCAGCACCACTACCGGGGACCCACTTACAGATTCGGCTTCATTAAAGAATCTTCCGTCCTCTATTTGCAGGGCTTCAATCTCATAATATCCGTCTGTAATAGCCGCAATATCTACGTTGGTCGCCGTTTTATCACCGGCTTTTAAAGTTTCCCTTGGAACATTCATTGCGAAACTTATAGCATCAAGATCAGGTAAATTTCGGCTTAGAAACTGAAATTCGTCGTAACTCATATCTGGAAATTGCTCCCTTTTCCATCGGGGCACTTCGGTGGGACCAAAAGAAAAACGCATTAAAATAATGGTACTGTTATCAAGGGAACTTAAACTCCCCTTTATTTCCTTGTCCAGGGAATCTACCGCTGCAAGCACGGCAATAATGGAAAAAATACCAATGGTTACACCCAGCAACGACAAAAATGTACGCAACTTGTTATTTCTTAATGCATTAATTGCAAAATTGAAACTTTCCTTTAGTAGCCTTAGATAGATGAGCATAATTAAAACCGGGGTTTTGCCTGAATAAAGGATAGGACGCCGGCATTGGGATTTCGTTACATTTATTTTAAGAAATAAAAGTGTATAACTTTAGATTTTATAGTGATTTAATTACTTTTGCAAGCTTAACAAATACAACATAATGAAGGATTTAAAAACGGCAAAATCTGCTCTTATTTCGGTTTTTAGCAAAGAAGGACTGGCACCAATCGTTGAAAAACTTAATGATCTGGGTGTTACCATCTATTCCACCGGGGGTACAGAAGCCTTTATAAAAGATCTTGGCATTAAAGTTATCCCGGTAGAAGAGGTTACCTCTTATCCGTCAATTTTGGGAGGACGTGTTAAGACATTGCACCCTAAGGTTTTCGGCGGAATTTTAAATCGCGGAGACCATAGCGGAGACCGGGAAGAAATGAAAGAATATGACATTCCGCAAATAGACATCGTGATTGTAGACCTTTATCCATTTGAAAAAACGGTGGCTTCCGGTGCTTCTGAAGAAGATATTATTGAAAAGATCGACATAGGCGGGATATCGCTAATTCGTGCCGCAGCCAAAAATTTTAAAGACGTGATCTGTGTTTCATCTGTAAATGATTATGCAGATTTTTTAAATCTGCTCACTGAGAAAAACGGGGAAACTTCCCTTGAAGATCGCAAAAAATTTGCAGCAAGATCTTTTAATGTTTCTTCTCATTACGATACCGCGATCTTCAATTTTTTTAATAGTGAAGAAAAAGTTTTTAAACAAAGTTATTCTGAAGGAAAGGAATTGCGGTATGGCGAGAACCCACACCAAAAAGGCACATTTTATGGCGATTTTGATGCCATGTTTGACCTGTTGAACGGGAAGGAACTTTCCTATAACAATTTGCTCGATGTAGATGCAGCGGTGAATCTTATGAATGAATTTAAGAATGAGGCACCTACTTTTGCAATATTAAAGCACAATAACGCCTGTGGTCTTGCACAACGCGACACCTTAGCTGAAGCTTATAAAGATGCCCTGGCAGGAGATCCTATTTCGGCATTTGGCGGAGTTTTGATAAGCAATGTGGAAATTGATACTGAAACTGCTTCAGAAATCCACAACTTATTTTGTGAAGTGGTCATCGCTCCTTCATATTCCACAGAAGCTCTAGAAATTCTGAAAGAAAAAAAGAACCGCATCATCCTGGTTCAAAAAGAAGTTGAATTACCAAACGAGCTTGTACGCACCTGTTTGAACGGGGTTTTAATACAGGAAAGGGATAATAAGACAGATGCAATTGAAAGTTTATCCTATGCAACTAACAATAAACCTGTTTCCAACGAGTTAAATGACCTGATTTTTGCATCCAAAATTTGCAAACACACCAAATCAAATACCATCGTTTTAGCAAAGGACAAACAATTACTTGCAAGCGGGACCGGCCAAACCTCAAGGGTAGATGCCTTACGCCACAGTATTGAAAAAGCAAATTCCTTTAATTTTGACCTCAAAGGTGCGGTAATGGCAAGCGATGCTTTCTTCCCGTTCCCAGATTGTGTTGAAATTGCCGGAAATGCAGGAATCACAGCAGTAATACAGCCGGGAGGTTCTATAAAAGATCAATCGAGCATTGATTATTGCAACAATAATAATATTGCTATGGTGATGACAGGAACACGCCATTTTAAACATTAATTTTTACTACATTTACCTAACCTCAACAGACATACTATGGGATTTTTTGACTTTCTCATTGAAGAAATAGCAATAGATTTAGGAACAGCGAATACCCTGATAATCCACAACGACAAAGTTGTGGTAGACAGCCCCTCCATTGTGGCCCGAGACCGGACTTCAGGGAAAATTATTGCCGTAGGGAAAGAAGCTGCCCTTATGCAGGGAAAAACCCATGAAAACATTAAGACCATACGCCCGTTGAAAGATGGGGTAATTGCAGATTTTGATGCCAGTGAAAAAATGATAAACATGTTTATCAAGGAAATTCCGGCGTTGAAAAAGAAAATGTTCACCCCTGCCTTACGAATGGTAATATGTATCCCTTCCGGGATCACCGAAGTTGAGATGCGTGCGGTAAAAGAAAGTGCTGAAAGGGTGAATGGGAAAGAAGTCTATCTTATTCACGAGCCAATGGCCGCGGCGATAGGTATTGGTGTAGATATTATGCAGCCTAAAGGAAATATGATAGTTGATATAGGAGGAGGAACTACAGAAATTGCTGTAATAGCTCTTGGCGGTATTGTTTGTGATAAGTCTATCAAAATCGCCGGGGATGTTTTTACCAATGATATTGTTTATTATATGCGTACCCAACACAACCTGTATGTAGGGGAACGCACTGCTGAAAAAATAAAGATCCAGATTGGTGCAGCCACTGAGGATCTTGAAGTCCCACCGGAGGAAATGAGCGTACAGGGTCGTGACCTTCTTACAGGGAAACCAAAACAGGTTCAAATTTCTTACCGTGAGATCGCGAAAGCCCTGGATAAATCTATTTTGAGAATTGAGGATGCCGTGATGGAAACCCTCTCCCAGACTCCACCGGAACTTGCTGCCGATATTTATAATACCGGAATCTATCTTGCCGGGGGTGGCTCTATGCTTCGGGGGCTGGACAAGCGTTTATCCCTAAAAACCGATCTTCCTGTTTACATTGCAGAAGACCCTTTAAGGGCTGTAGTACGTGGTACAGGTATATGTCTAAAAAATCTTAGCCGTTATAAGGGAATATTGATAAAGTAGTAGGAGAGCCGACGTATGCAGCAGATATTTAATTTTCTTATCCGCAATAAGAATAACATCCTATTCCTGTTGCTGCTGGTCCTTTCTTTGTTTTTAACCGTCCAGTCCCACTCTTTTCATAAAAGCAAATTCATAAGTTCTGCCAATGTGATCACGGGCGGGATATATAACTGGGCCAATAATATTCAAACTTACTTTTATCTTGATGAATATAACCAGCGGCTACTGGAAGAAAACAAACAGTTGCGCAGTCTTCTGGCCAATACCCGCGACACCACGGCTTTGACTTCAAACCTGGATTCCATTTCCCTCGATGGAGTTTATAATTTCATGACAGCCAAAGTGATCAATAACAATTATTCCAAGATCAATAATTACCTTACCCTGGATATAGGGGAGAATTCCGGAATAAAAAAAGAATTTGGGGTTATTACCAGTCAGGGTATAGTGGGGATAGTTGATCATGTAAACAGGCGGCACGCAAGGGTTATTTCAATCTTGAACAGCAATTCCCAAATTAATGCCCAGCTTAAAAAAACTAATCATTTTGGATCCCTGGTATGGGATGGGAAAGATCCAAACATCGTACAGTTAATTGATGTACCACGGCAGGCACCGGTAAAGGTGGGGGACACCATAATTACCGGGGGACGCTCCCTTATTTTTCCGCAGGGAATCCCCATTGGCAATGTGGTAAGGTTCACCCTGGACCAGAATGAAAGCTATTACACCGTTTATGTGAAACTGTTTAATGATATGACAAATATTGGTCACGTGTATGTGATTGAGAACGAGGATAAAGAAGAAATACAAGCCCTGGAGACAATCAATGACTAATACAATAATCATAAATACGCTTAGGTTTATTCTCCTTGTTTTATTGCAGGTACTGTTGCTTAATAATATAAATTTCCTGGGATATATTAATCCCTACCTGTATGTAGTGTTTCTGGTAATGTATCCTTTTAACACCCCGCAATCATTATTTCTCCTGGTATCATTTCTCTTGGGTATAACAATTGATACTTTTGAAGACAGCGGGGGATAAATGCTGCTGCGTGCGTGCTTATAGCATACATAAGGCCCGCCATATTAAGGTTTTCCTTTGGTGTGAGTTATGATTACCAAACGGTGAAGCTCTCCAACACGGCTTATGGAGCCCGCGTGGGATACGTTGTATTCATAGTTTTTATACATCATTTTGCACTATTTACATTGGAAATGTTTGATTTTTCCCATATATTTTTAATCTTGAAAAAAACATTATTCTCAGGAATATTCACCACCTTACTTGTATTGATTAGCCTGAGCTTATTTAAACCCAAACGCCGTTGAGAAGACTGCTTCTTTATATTATAATTCTCACAACCGGAATGATCTTCCTGGGCAGGTTATTCTATTTGCAGATTTTAGATGATTCCTTCGTAGCAAGATCTGAAGATAATGCGGTGAAGGTGGTTTATGACTATCCGCAGCGTGGGTATATATTTGACCGAAACGGAAAGCTTCTCGTTTCAAACCAGCCTTCCTATGATGTGATGGCGATACCTCGTAATGTAAAGGCAT
Source organism: Antarcticibacterium arcticum (assembly GCF_007993795.1). Classification (GTDB taxonomy): domain Bacteria; phylum Bacteroidota; class Bacteroidia; order Flavobacteriales; family Flavobacteriaceae; genus Gillisia; species Gillisia arctica. Next base: position 2,413,980 of record NZ_CP042476.1, read on the forward strand.
TTGATACGGCTGAATTTAGCCGGATGCTGAATATCTCTCCTGAAGAAATTGCCCGCAGGCTGGATAAGGCTAAAATATATTCGCCACGACTTCCATCGATCATTGTCCCGCAGTTGACAAAATCTGAATATGCCTATTTTCAGGAAAAAATGAGGAATTATAATGGGTTTTATATTCAGAAAAGATCCTTAAGAGACTACCAAACACAGAATGGCTCTAACGTTCTTGGTTATATTGCTGAAGTAAACAAAAAGACCATTGAAGATAACCCGTATTATATTTCAGGAGATCTTATAGGGAAACAGGGAATTGAAGGTTATTATGAAGAATTGCTTCGGGGCGTAAAAGGTGTAAAGTACATTCAAAAAGACAGGTTTAACCGTGATATTGGCGCATTTAAGGACGGTATATTTGACACCCTTCCAAAAAAAGGGAAAGACCTTACCATTACAATAGATGCCGAGCTACAGGCTTACGGGGAACTTTTAATGGAAAATAAATGGGGAGGTATTGTTGCCCTGGAGCCATCCTCAGGTGAGATCCTCTCGCTGGTAACCGCACCCTCCTATGACCCGGCATTACTCGTGGGAAGAAAACGCTCCCAGAATTTTACGGAACTTTATTATGATACTATAGCAAGGCCATTATATGACCGCGGCTTACAGGCCGAGTATCCTCCGGGCTCCCCATTTAAGACCATCAATGCCTTAATTGCACTTCAGGAAGGGGTAGTTACCACTCATGACCGTTTCTACTGCAGTGGAGGTTACGTTTTTGGGCGAGGCCGTAAAATGGGGTGTCACCCGCATGCAAGTCCGCTGGATATGATACCGGGTATTGCTCAATCATGTAATGCATATTTTGCCAACGTATACAGAAGGATTATTGAAAAATTCCCAACGCCCCAGGAAGGGGTTAATGTATGGTCAAACCACTTAAAAAGTTTTGGCCTTGGTAATTACCTGGGATCTGATCTTTCTACCGGGCGCCCTGGAAAGATCCCCGATGCCGATTACTATAATAAAATTTACAATTACCCCACCTATAAATGGTTTTCTACCGCTACAATATCAAATGCCATTGGACAGGGAGAGGTTTTAATGACGCCTATTCAGCTGGCAAATATGACAGCGACCATAGCCAATAAAGGGTGGTTTTACACTCCACATATATTAAAGGAAATAGATGGAACTCCTATAAAGGATAAAGAATTTACCGTGAAAAAGATCACAACGGTTGAACCACGGCATTTTGAACCTGTAATTGAAGGAATGCACCAGGTTTATAAAGCGGGAACTGCCTCCACGCTTGGCGTAAAAGGAATAGAGATTGCGGGAAAAACCGGTACTGCAGAGAATTTTACGCGAATTGGCGGGAAAAGGGTACAGCTTACAGACCACTCGATTTTTATTGCCTTTGCACCAGTTGAAGATCCTAAGATAGCCATTGCGGTATTTGTGGAGAATGGCTATTGGGGTGGACGTTATGCCGGAAGGATCGCCGGACTTATGATAGAAAAATATTTAAAAGGAAGTATTACCAGAACCGATATGGAAAAATGGATCCTGGAACACAGCCTTGAAAGTGAATATATGAAACCGTACAGCGGGGAATCCTTTAGAATTAACCAATAATGTCTAAAAGCACGGTTAATTTTGATTGGATTACAATATTGATATACATCCTGATGGTCTTATTTGGATGGGTAAATATATATTCCGCATCCCTTGGCGATAACCCATCCTCTATTTTTGAGTTTAGCCAGGTATACGGAAAACAGGCCGTTTGGGTTCTTTTTAGTTTTCTGCTCATCATAATTACCCTGGCAATTGAATCCAGATTCTACCAGAGATTTTCCAGTGTTATTTATGCAATTGCTTTACTTTCCCTGGCAGGATTATTTGTTTTTGGAAAAACGATAGCAGGGCAAACCGCCTGGTATGATTTCGGCGGAATAAGGATTCAGCCGGCTGAATTTGTAAAGGTGGCAACAGCACTGGCCCTAGCCAAATATGCCAGTGGGATACACATTAACCTGAAGCTCTTTAATCACCAGCTCATTGCTTTCCTCATCATTGCATTACCAATTCTTTTGATTTTAATGCAGCCCGACCCTGGCAGCGCTATGATCTATTTCGCATTTATTTTTCCTCTTTATCGGGAAGGTCTGCATATAGGTTATATACTCCTGGGAATATTTGCAGCGCTATTATTTGTTACTACGCTGGTATTTGGCGCAACGTATATAAGTATAGCGGTAGGGATCATTTGTTTCATTCTATTTATTAAATACCGAAGAAAACGCCTGGCATTTCTTAAATATTTGACCCTTGCAGTAGTGGCAATAGGGTTTTCCCTTTCAGTATCCTATGTATTTGAAAACGTTCTAAAGCAACACCATCGTGACAGGTTTAACATTGTTCTGGGCCAGGAAGTAGATTCAAAGGGTATTGGTTATAACACCAACCAGAGTGAAATCGCTATAGGTAGTGGGGGGTGGTTTGGAAAAGGATGGACAGAGGGTACTCAAACAAAGGGACAATTTGTTCCTGAACAGCATACAGATTATATTTTTAGTACCGTAGGAGAGGAATGGGGCTTCTTTGGCACTTCTTTGGTGGTAATCCTTTTTATATTGCTCCTTCTTAGACTCCTTTATCTTTCAGAAAGGCAAAAATCCACATTTAACCGGGTTTACGGGTACAGTCTGGTGGGGGTGATCTTTCTCCACTTTATGATCAACATTGGTATGGTGATAGGTATTTTTCCAACGGTAGGAATACCCTTGCCCTTTTTTAGTTACGGGGGTTCCGGTCTATGGAGTTTTACCTTAATGCTCTTTATCTTTATTAAACTGGACGCAGAGAGAATGTCCAACTGGTAAGCATCAGGCGACGTTTAAGCGCACCGGTCTGCAATCAATAAAAGTGCGGCTACGCAGAGGATGATTACGGGATAAATGTATTTTCTGTTCATAATAACGTGTTATCTTCAAATTCACATGCAGGTTTTGATGTGGCTATTTAAACTTTCCCAGTAAACTCTTTTGATATCTATTAAACCAATACATAAAAAAAACGCTTCAGAAGCAATTGCTCCTGAAGCGCATTAGTTTTAAAAACCTCTTTATTTCCTGATATCGGCAAGTTTGGTTTTCTTTATATTGTTCACATTTATATCGTTCAATACATTTATAGCCTCTTCTATATAAACATCACTGCTCAAATTCTTATGCCATCGAACTCTTTTTTCCTTTAAAGTAGTATCCTTTTGAGTCAACTCCAGTTCGTAAGGAAGGGAGTTATAAGTAAGGTTTGAGGAATACTTGGAAATTTGATTGAATTTCTTTGCCTCTTCCTGAGATTTAGTGCGTTGCTGGTTATAAGCCTCATATTGTAAAGGATAGATCTCCTCCCCCTTTGGTTTTTAACCCAAAGTGCGTTTTCATCAATAAGGCTTAATTGTGCGCTTGCAGCCATCCTTTCTTTACTCTTGGCAATTACATCCTCATAATCTATATACCCATCCCATATCTTATATTTCGCAGGTTTGATCTGATCCCAGGGCAACGGATTCTCATAATCCTTCTCCCCTATATCTATATAGCTGTACCTGTCTGGAACCACCACATCACTCTTCACACCTTCAAGCTGGGTAGAACCGCCGTTTATACGGTAGAACTTTTGAGTGGTCAATTTAAGTGCTCCCAGGTCCCCATATTCATTACTTCTTACCGTTTGATTAAGATCAATTACGTTTTGAACAGTACCTTTTCCATAGGTTTGCTCACTTCCAATAATGATAGCCCTTTTATAATCCTGCATTGCAGCCGCAAGGATCTCTGAAGCTGAAGCAGAAAGTTCATTTACCAGAATAACCAAAGGGCCATCCCACAAAATACTCGGATCCTTATCTTCAAGAATCTCCTGTCCCGCTCCTTTTGATTTTACCTGAACTATTGGCCCTTTTTCGATAAAAAGACCTGCAATATCTACAACGGTTTTAAGGGATCCCCCACCGTTATTTCTAAGGTCCAGCACAAGGCCTTCCATTCCTTCTTTCTTCAGGCGAATGATCTCTTCAGTAACATCAGATGCCGCATTGCGCTCTGAGTAATCTTCCATATTAAAATAGAACTTGGGAAGGTTTATCAATCCAAAAACTCTTCCGTTCTTTTCTACTTTTGCCGATTTGGCGTAGGTTTCTTCCAGTTCTACCACATCCCTGGTTAGGGTGATATCCTCTATATTTCCAAGAAGCTTTTTCCTTACTGTAAGAGTAACCTTAGAGTCTTTTGGCCCTTTTATAAGATTAACAGCATCATCCAGACGCATTCCAACAATGCTCACTCCCGATTCTTCATTTTCCTGTTTTACTTTTAAGATAACATCGCCTTCAGCAAGTTGATCGCTCATCCACGCGGGTCCACCGGATATCACTTCCATAATGGTAACATTATCACCTTTCTTCTGAAGTCTGGCGCCAATTCCTTCCAATTTACCGGACATTGCAATATCAAACCTGTCCTTATCTGTTGGGGCAAAATAAAAGGTATGCGGGTCAAATTCCTCAACAATAGCATTTATATAGACACTGAAGTAGTCCTTTCTTTCCAGCTCTTCGCTAAAATCAAAGTATTCATCCATAGAGGCCAGTGTAGTTTCCCTTGCTTCTTTTTCCAGCTGCGCATCAGATTTCATCTCCTTTTTAACCTCGGCAACTTCTGTTTGGGTTTCTTTCTCAGCATCCTCAAGGTTGTTCTCAATATCTTCAAAGGAGTAGTCTTCCGCAGAAGCCACTTTACCTGTTTCCTGTTCCTGCTTTTTATCGTAATAATTTCCAAGGGTGGTGAATTTCAACTGTTTTCTCCAGCGCTCTTTTAATTCAGCCCGGGAGGTAACATAATCGATCTCATCATAATTGGTGTTTATATCTTCCTGTTCAGAAAAGTCAAAAGGTTCGGCCAGGATCTCTTTGTAGATCTCCCTAACTTCTTTCATCCTTAATTGTAATCTCTCATGGGTTAGATTAAAGAAGGTAAGTTCTTTATTCTTTATCTGGTCATCTATCTTATCTTCAAAAGCGGCAAATTCTGCTATATCCTCTTTGTAGAAGAAGCGCTTTAAAGGGTCTATCGCACCTAAATAATCCTTGTAAACTTCCCTGGAAAAACTATCATCTACTGTTTTCGCATCAAAATGCCCGCGTTCCAGTACATAGGTAATTAGATCTATTAAGAGTTTATCCTTATTTGGGTCGTTGAAAGTTTTGGTGGTAAAGCTACACGAGGCCACTGCCATAAGCAGAACCAGGATCAAAATTTTGGAATTCCTTTTCATAAGCCGGATTAATTTCATCAATTAAGTATTCAATAAATTACATAAAAAACTGTGCCAAGACTAAGGAAACACAATTATAAATTGTAAAGCGTCTAATATAAGCTTTACTTTGGAAATTATTAATTTAGCAACTCTTAAAATTTTCTACATGCCTGCCAAAAAACCCCTTATATTAGTTACCAATGATGATGGAATTACAGCCCCGGGTATAAGGGCTCTTATTGAAGTTATGAAAGAGCTGGGTGAGGTGATTGTCGTGGCGCCGGACAAACCACAAAGCGCCATGGGACACGCCATTACCATAAGCGACACCCTTTTTTGTGACCCGGTTGTGATTAAAGAATCTTATAAGCACAAAGAATATCAATGTTCCGGTACTCCGGCAGATTGTGTAAAAATTGCCACACAGGAGATCCTGCACCGCAAACCAGACCTTTGTGTAAGCGGTATAAACCACGGTTCCAATTCCTCCATAAATGTTATTTATTCGGGTACTATGAGTGCTGCGGTTGAAGCGGGTATTGAAGGAATCCCTGCTATTGGGTTTTCATTGCTGGATTATTCCCTAACTGCCAATTTTGAACACTGTAAAAAGTTTGTGAAGATGATCACTCAAAATGTGATCAAAAATGGCTTGCCCGATGGGGTAGTGCTCAATGTTAATTTGCCTAAACTCAAAGAATCTGAGATCAAGGGAATTAAAATTTGCAGGCAGGCAAAAGCTTCCTGGGAAGAGGAATTTGACAAGAGGCAAAATCCGCAGGGAAGGTACTATTACTGGCTTACAGGAAAATTTGTAAATAAGGACAATGGGGAAGATACAGATGAATGGGCGCTGGAAAACGGGTACGTTTCTGTAGTGCCGGTTCAATTTGACCTTACCGCACATCATTTTATTCAGAATTTAAACAGCTGGGACCTGAATGATTAAAAGGAATGTTTTTATTGGGTTTATCACCGGCCTTTCTGCCAATGTGGCCGGCATCATTTTATATATCCTTCTTTTTTCAGACCGGGGCCTTGATGCTACCATAAAAGATGCCCTTGTAAATGATTATTTGGGAAAGGTAATAGCCCTTGGCGCCGCACTTAACTTCCTTCCCTTTTTTGTATTTTTAAAGAAAAATCTAATCTACCACGCCAGAGGGGTTTTACTGGCTACCGTAGTTACGGCAGTTGTTATAGCAATAACAAAAATTATTTAGGCAGCCTATGAAATATTATCTCATCGCAGGAGAAGCATCGGGAGACCTTCACGCTTCCAATCTTATGAAGGCTCTTAAAAAGCAGGATCCTGCGGCCCAATTCAGGTTTTGGGGTGGAGACCTTATGCAGGAACAGGGCGGGACTATGGTAAAACATTACCGCGAACTTGCTTTTATGGGATTTATTGAGGTGATCTATAACCTGCGTACCATCCTTAAAAATATAGAGCTGTGCAAGGAAGATATTGAAACCTACCAACCCGATATTCTTATTTTTATAGATTACCCCGGCTTTAACCTAAGGATCGCCAAATGGGCAAAACAAAAGGGTTTTCCTACGCACTTTTATATTTCCCCGCAAATATGGGCCTGGAAGGAAAACAGGATCGCAGCCATTAAGCGGGATATAGACCATATGTATGTGATCCTTCCTTTTGAAAAGGATTTTTACGAAAAAAAGCATGGATACAGTGTGCATTTTGTTGGACATCCGCTTCTGGATGCCATAGCCCAAAAAGAACTGGTGGATGCTCCTTCCTTTAAAGCTGAGTTTGGATTGGATGACCGACCAATAATTGCCGTGCTGCCCGGCAGCCGGAAACAGGAAATTTCCAAAATGCTGAAAACCATGCTCAGTATTACTGAAGATTTCAGGGAATACCAGTTTGTAATTGCCGGTGCCCCCAGCCAGGACCCCGAATTTTATGCTCCTTTTATTCAGAAGAAAAATGTGCGTCTTGTTATGAACCGCACTTATGATGTTTTAAGCCTGTCCACCGCTGCCCTGGTAACATCAGGCACCGCCACGCTGGAGACCGCGCTATTTAAAGTCCCGGAAGTAGTTTGTTATAAAGGAAGCAATATTTCATATCAAATTGCAAAACGAATTATAAATTTGGACTATATTTCGCTCGTGAATCTTATAATGGAAAAAGAAGTAGTTAAGGAACTTATCCAGAAAGATTTCAATACTAAAACACTTAGGAAAGAATTAAAAAAGATCCTGGAACCTCACCACCGGGATACAATATTTAATGGTTATTACGAGTTAGAAAAGAAACTTGGCGGGCAGGGTGCCAGTGAAAAGACCGCCAAACTAATTTTGGAAACAATAAAAAACTAATTTTTAATGAAGAACATCGTTTATCGAATTGCCGGGATGTTATTATTTGCATTGATCCTAACCTCTTGCGGATCTTCCCGAAAAACCACTGCTGCAGAAAATGTGATCTCTCCTGAAAAAACTGCCACGCAAAAACCCATAAAGGCAGGACCCCCACAAATTCTTATCAATACAGCACCGGCAGATGCCGAACCCGAAGATAGACGCGTTTACAACATCACTTCCTTTGCCCGTGACCACGAAGGCACTCCCTATAAATTTGGAGGCACTACCCGCTCAGGGATGGATTGTTCGGGACTGGTGTACACATCATTTTTACAGGAAAATATTCCTCTTCCCCGCTCATCCAGAGACATGGCCCTTAAAGGGGACAGGCTTTCGCTCGAAGAAGTGAATATAGGAGACCTGCTGTTTTTTGAGACCAACAAGAACAAAAAAGTAATAAATCACGTAGGTTTAGTAGTAGAAATACAACCGGGTCATATCTTTTTTATACATTCCTCTACTTCCCGGGGGTGATCATTTCTTCCTTGGCAGATAACTACTGGTGGGATCATTTTGTGATGGCCCGCAGATTGATCTAAATATTTTGTTATCTTGATTGGTCTAACAATCAAGGGGTTAAATTGCTCAATTTTACAGTTATTAAATTATCCCTCAGCTTAATACTGGGGATAATCCTGGGTTTCTATTTTAAACTTCCGGCCACTGTGCTTTGGCCATGGGGAGCGCTTATCTTTTTGCTCTTTATTATAAGCTATATAAGGTCAAAGAAACTTTTCTTACAGGATGGCCTCTTTGGGGTAATTGTAATTTTAAGTTTTATATTCATTGGTATTTTTTCAGTCTCCCTGCGACTGCCGCAAAATATTCCTCTCCATTATGTTAATCATCTTTATGTCCAAAGTGCAAAGCCGGGCATACTTATAGGGGAAGTGGTAGAAATTTTAAAACCGGGCGCATATCAGGATAAATATATTGTAAGGGCGCGAGACCTCAATGGGGAACCGGTTTCCGGAAAAATCCTGTTAAATATCTCCCGGGATTCCTTGCCGCAACACTATAAAATTGGGGACAGGATCGCCATAGGCTCCACGATCACGAACATAAACACCCCCTTAAATCCTTATCAGTTCAATTACAGGCAGTATATGGAAAACCTGGGGGTTTACCGGCAGGTGAATGCAAGTGGAAATGAAGTGATCTTTCTTAAAAAAGAAGGCCGGAACATTCGGGCCCTCGCAGGGAATTTAAGAGATCAAATTATCTCCGGCCTGCGGGAAAAAGATTTTAAACAGGAAGAACTGGCAATTATCCAGGCACTGTTACTCGGCCAGCGACAGGAAATATCCCAGGAGATCTATAGCAATTACGCTGCCGCAGGGGTAATTCACATCCTCGCAGTTTCTGGCCTGCATGTAGGTATTATTTTAATCATTCTGCACAGGTTATTTAAACCCTTGGAACGCCTCCAGTATGGCCGATTTTTAAAAACACTTTTACTCCTGGTTCTGTTATGGGGTTTTGCAATTATGGCCGGGCTTTCCCCATCTGTTGTAAGAGCGGTAAGTATGTTTTCCTTTGTTGCAATAGGAATGCAACTGCAGAGACGCACAAGCGTTTTAAACACTCTTTTTATGTCGCTTCTGGTGCTTTTGCTAATCAATCCCTTTTACATCTTACAGGTAGGGTTTCAGCTTAGTTATGCCGCAGTTTTCAGTATTGTGTTAATTCAACCTCACCTATATGGCCTGTATAAGGGAAACTCCCGAATAATTAAATATTTCTGGGGAATCCTTAGCGTAACCATTGCTGCACAAATTGGGGTCTTACCTCTTAGTTTATTCTATTTTCATCAATTCCCCGGACTCTTTTTTATTTCCAATTTGGTGATCCTTCCATTTCTGGGGATCATCCTGGGCCTGGGGATCCTTGTGATGCTGTTATCTTTATTTGAGCTTCTGCCGGAAATTCTGGCAGAAGGTTTTGGCTATATTATTTCCAGCCTCAACAATTTTGTAAGCTGGGCCGCCTCCCGGGAAGAATTCATTTTCGAAAATATTGGGTTCTCTCTTGTGCTGTGTCTCACCGCATACCTGATCGTAATAGGGTTCATTCTTCTGCTGAAGGATTTCAGGTATAGGAATATGATGTATTTCCTTTTGGCGATCATAGTATTTCAGGCTTCTCTTTTTTACGAGCGTTTTCGCGATGAGGGAAAAGAAACCCTGGTGTTTCATAAGAGCCGAAATACGGTAATTGCTTTTAAAGAAGGACGCAGCCTGAAACTCACGCATGACCTGGAAGAACCTCCCCTATCCTACAGCTTTATAAAAGATTATGTAACCGGGCAGAATATTAGCAGCATACAGCAATACCCATCCGGGGATATATTCCAAACCGAAGGGAAGATCTTGCTTCGAATAGATAGTTCAGGAGTTGCCGAAATTCCCGGGTTGCAACCAGATCTTTTACTGCTTACAAATTCTCCCCGCATTAATTTAGAGAGGGTTTTGCAACAAAGTAAACCAAAGATGATCATCGCCGATGGCAGCAACTATCCTTCTGTATTAGCACGATGGAAAGCCACAGCCTTAAAGAAAAAAATCCCTTTTCATGCGACTGCTGAAAAGGGAGCTTTTATAATTAATTCATCAGGAGTTGCACCTGAAAATAATTAACACTTAATCTTTAAAAGTGCCTTTAAAATTCTTTTCATATTTCTGCCAGGCTTCTGTAGAAGTAAGGGTTTTGTAATCATCTTTTGCGATCATCTTTAAATAGATCTCCAGTTGCTTAGGGGTCCTGTAACCCATAATGGGAGCGATGACATTAGATTGTTCATCAAAGAATACAAGGCTTGGGTAACCTGTGATCTTCAGGGCATTTGCAAAGAAATGCTGACTATTACGTCCTTTGCGGGCAGGGTCAAAGTTAGGATTGGTATACTTAAAATCCTTATAGGTTATTTCCTCTGTTCCTTCGGCATTGAATTTTACGGCATAAAAATGTGTATTTATATAATTGATCACATCCTTATTGGTAAACGTATTCTTATCAAGCAATTTACAGGGCCCGCACCAGGTAGTATATGCGTCCATAAATATCTTCTTTGGCTTTTTCTTTTGCGCCTCCAAAGCTTCGTTCATGCTCATCCATTTTATTTCCTGGGCCTGCGAGACCTGGAAAGACAGTAACAAAATAAGAGAGGTAATTATTAATTTCATATGTTCAATTTTTTCAGAGATCGTGATTAAAGACCGCTTATAGCCTTAAACCACTATCACTTTTATCGTTCCAAAATGCCTGTTCCAAATACCATTCCGATTAACAAATTCTTCAAAATTAATAAAGCTTTTTTATTTTTTGAAAAAATAACCTAATGAATTCCATGCATTAACCTTCTTAACAGTGGCCTCATTAAAATTATGAGCACTCCGGCCCCTGCAGGGATAAAGAAGAAAAGCATAAAGAAAAATGACAGGGAATGTTCTTCGGTAATAGAATCTATCATTCCACCGGTAGTTCCTGCAAGTTTATTTCCTATTGCAATTGCCAGGTACCAGATCCCGAACATAAACGCGATCATCCTTCCGGGCACCAGTTTACTAAGGTAAGAGAGTCCTACCGGTGAGAGACATAGCTCTCCCAGAGTATGAAAGAGATAGGCAAAAACCAGCCAGATCATACTTACGGCAGCAACTTTGGCCCCCGTTGGGATACCCGATGCACCATAGGCAAGGGATAAAAACCCTGCTCCCAAGAGGATAAGACCCATCCCGTATTTCACAGCAACCGAGGGATTGTACTTACTCTCCCATAATTTGGAAAATAAAGGGGCAAAGATTATAATAAACAAGGAGTTCAAAACGCTGAACCACGAAGCAGGCACTTCAGGATTTTCCTGTAAATACTGGTTATAAAGCATAAACCCTACAATTACCCAAACTATCACGAAACTTATTCCCAGGAAAATATTCGATAAGGCGTAATTTTTAAAGGTTTGCTGAAACAATTTATGTAACACCCAGGTAATTATAGCCAGAGGAATAATGGTAATAAGAGTGTTTACTACCCTAAAGATATTGGCAGAGTTACCAGCGAGAACCCTGTCTGTATAATCTGCAGCAAAAATTGTCATGGAACCTCCCGCCTGTTCAAATGCTGCCCAAAAGAACACTGTAAAGAATGCAAAAATGGAGATCGCGATCATTTTATCGCGCACCACCTCCGAATATCTCAGGATACGGGTTACCAGTAAGAATATAAAAAGGATAAGTGCAAAGAGGATCATAAAATTTGATCCGTCCATTCCTGCAACACTAAAGTCCAGGATATTGGTATTTCCAATTTTGGACATTGGATCGTTTATGATCCAAACCAAACCTATAACTGAACTCACTACAATAAGGATCTTATCTATAACCGTAAAAGGGTTAAGCTTGTCATTTTTATCTTCGAATACAACTTCCTTATTTTCCTTTAAGGGCTTCTTTCCAACCTCGCCAAATATATTCTGGGCAAAATAGAACTGAAGCATTCCAAAAAACATAAAGATACCGGCGAGACCAAAGCCCCAGTGCCAGCCTATTTGTTCTCCTACATACCCGCAAAGAAGGATCCCTAAAAATGCACCTGCGTTTACCCCCATATAAAATATGGTGTAAGCTCCATCCTTTTTCTCAGGATGGTTCACATACAGGTGAGAGATAATTGAAGTCATATTGGGTTTAAAAAATCCATTACCCGCAACCAGGAAAAACAAACCAAGGTACAGCGCAAATGGTGTGTCCAGTGCCATACAGGCATGACCTATGGTCATAATAAATGCTCCCAGAACAACGGCATTCCTGTAACCCATATATCTGTCGGCAATATAACCTCCAAGAATAGGGGTAAGATATACCAGGGAGGTATAAGTACCGTATAATGCCAGTGCCTGCTCCCTTGGCCAGGCCCAACCTTCATCAAATAAAGACGAAGTAAGGAAAAGTACAAGGAGCGCACGCATTCCATAGTAGGAGAAACGCTCCCACATTTCGGTAAAAAACAGAACGAATAACCCTGCCGGGTGTCCTATTACATTCGATTTGAAGAAATCGTTGTTAGTTTCTGCGGTTGCGGCCATCTTTCTCAACAATTAAATCTTCATCACCAAGTTCAAATTTTTCCTGCTGTGGCAATTCTCTTTCATTATCCTCTGCCCCATGCGTAAGTCTCTTTAAAGGCTTCAGCATAAGCAATACAATTCCTGCAAAAGTCACCGTGAAAATGGTGATCCCAAGAAAGATCGCGATATCTCCCGCTTCTGAAGCAAAGGCTCCAAGGGTTCCTGCCACCTTGTTTCCAAGGCCTGTAGCTGCAAAATAAACTCCCATCATTAATGAAGCATATTTAACCGGCGAAAGTTTTGTAATGAAAGAAAGCGCTACCGGTGATGAGCATAATTCCCCTATAGTATGTAATAGGTAGGCAAGTACCAGCCAGTACATAGCAGAAGCTCCCTGAGCTTCAAACTCCATAGCTGCAAACACCATGAATACAAACCCAAGACCCATAATAATAACCCCGGTTGCCATTTTAAAAATGGAAGAAGCCTCTTTATTTTTCAATTTTCTCTTAGCCCAGAAATTGGCTACCAAAACTCCGAATATTATAATAAACATTGCATTTAGTGACTGGAACCAGGAGGCAGGAACTTCAGCTCCTATTCCAAACGGAAGATTGAAAGGGATCATCCTGTCCGTTTTTTCCATCGCATAGATGTTCATAAGGCCACCGGCCTGTTCAAATGCCCCCCAGAATACGATCACCAGGATAAAGGAAAGCAACATTACCACATACCTGTCTTTCATCACCTGGCTGGTAAGATCTTTGTACACCATCATCATCATTGCTACAACAAGGGTTAGGAAAATAAAGAGCAATCCATATGCAATACCCATTGCGTACATTCCCCAAAGAGAACCGGCAAATAGTATTACTGTAATGACAAGTTGTTTTGGAGACCTGAACAGATCTGTGAAAAGACTGCCTAAGGAGGCTCCTTCATCACGTTCTACTTTTGAAAGCAGGTTTCCTACATTTGTAAGATATTTTTGACCCCACAGGTACACCATTAATCCAAAAGCCATGGCGATTCCGGCAAGTCCAAACCCGTAATGCCAGCCATATACTTCCCCTACGGTTCCAACTATAATACTGGAAAGGAAAGCTCCCAGGTTTATCCCTATGTAAAAAATGGTAAAACCTTTATCTCTTCTTATATCACCTTCGCGGTATAATCCTCCCACCATGGTGGAAATGTTAGGCTTTAATAGACCCACCCCGGCTATAATTAATCCCAAACCGGAATAAAAAGCCCACATTTCTTCTACTGCCAGGATACCATGGCCTATTACCAAAATTATCCCTCCAATAAGAACTGCCTTTTTCTGCCCGAAGACCTTATCTGCAAGGATCCCTCCGGGAATGGAAACAACATACACAAGCATGGTGTACCATCCATATAGCACCAGGGCTTCAGCTGAAGTCCAGCCAAGTCCGGCATTACCTTCAGTAGTCGCGCTCACAAGGTAAAGCACAAGGATGGCGCGCATACCATAGTAGGAAAAACGTTCCCACATTTCAGTAAAGAATAAAATAAATAATCCTACGGGATGCCCGAATAATTCTTTTTGATCAACGGGGGGTGCAGTATTTGCCATTTATTAAAAGTTGTTAGGGTTTGTTATTATAGTTTTTCTTTGATAAAATTGGTCATTTTGGTATAAAGGTGCAATCTGGTATTCCCGCCATAAATGCCATGGTTCTTATCTGGATAGATAGCCCAGTCAAATTGTTTATTTGCCTGTACCAGCGCTTCAATAAGCCTCATTGTGTTTTGAACGTGAACATTATCATCTGCGCTGCCGTGAACAAGTAGAAAATCACCTTTTAATTTATCTACGTGATTAATAGGCGAATTTTCGTCATAACCAGTGGGGTTTTCCTGCGGAGTGGTCATATATCTTTCCGTATAAATGGTATCATAGAACCTCCAGCTGGTTACCGGCGCTACTGAAATTGCCATAGAGAAAACATCATTCCCTTTCATTATGGCATTGGCTGCCATGAAACCGCCGTAACTCCAACCCCAAATTCCTATTCTGGATTCATCAATATAATCATAGGAACCTAGAAGTTTTGCAGCGTCTATTTGATCTTCCAATTCATATTTTCCAAGTTCATTCTGGGTCACCTTTTTAAATTCTGCCCCTTTATAACCAGTTCCGCGACCATCAACCGTCGCAACTATGTAGCCTTCATTTGCCAGTAACTGGTACCAGTAATCATTGCTCCCAAAATAAGAGTTGGAAACAGATTGTGACCCGGGCCCGGAATACTGGAACATTAATAAGGGATACTTTTTATTTTCATCAAAATCTACCGGTTTTATCATCCACATATTTAAATCGTTCCCGTTCACTTTGATAGTAGTGAGAACTTTTGGCGCGAAATTGTAGGCCTGTGATTTTTTAACCAACTCCTGATTGTCCTTTATTTTGCGAACCAGCTTTCCGGTTTTGGCATCATGCAAGGTAAACTCGTAAGGGGTGGTGGTATTGGTGAAGCTATTGATGAAGTAGGTAAAATCTGCGCTAAAATCGGCACTGTTCATACCTGTTTTTTGCGTGAGGCGTTTTTTAGAATTTCCGTTTGGTTTAATGGAGTAAACATCACGGTTTACACTGCCATTTTCTGTACTTTGATAAAAAATTGTATTGGATTTAGGATCAAACCCATAATAATTGGTCACTTCCCAATTCCCTTTGGTAACCTGGTTCTTTAATTTTCCGGATTTGTCATAATGATAAATGTGATTATTCCCATCCTGCTCGCTGGTCCAGATAAAACTGTTATTCTTTAAAAATGTGAGGTTATCTGTAACATCTACATAAGCCTTGTCTTTTTCGTTCAAAATAAGCTTTACCTCATTATTGGCCGAATTTACAAAGAACAGGTCAAGATTATTTTGATGGCGGTTAAGCACCTGAACACTTAAAAGGTTGGGATCACTTGTCCATTTAATTCGGGGAATGTAAAAATCCTCATAATCTCCAAGGTTCACCTCATTGGTGGACTTTTCATTTAAATGATATAGATGCAGGGAAACTTCAGCGTTCTTTTCCCCGGCTTTTGGATATTTAAAAGTTGAGGCGCCGGGGTATAGATCTGCTCCATACATATCCATTGAAAATTCAGGCACGTCAACTTCATCAAATCTCAAGAAAGCCAGATGATCTCCACTTGCATTCCAGTCGAAAGCACGCACAAATGAGAATTCCTCCTCATACACCCAATCTGTCACCCCGTTGATGATCTCATTCTTTTTCCCATCTGTGGTAACCTGGATCTCCTCGCCGGAAGAAAGGTCTTTTATATAGATGTTATTCTCAAATACATATGCCATCCTGGAAGCATCAGGAGAAAAAGTAGGCTCCTGGATCATATTTTGGCTTACTTTGGTAAGGGTTCCCGTGGCTACATCATATACAAAATAGATCCCGCGGGAAGACCTGCGAAAGATCTGTTCCACCTGGGAACCCAACAGGATCTTATTTTCATTGTCACTTAACTTGTAGCCCTGGAATCTTGAGATTTCCTCAAGATTGGCACTGTTTAGCAAACTTCTTTTCTTTTCACCTGTTTTATAATCATATACATCTATGCTGCTGGATCCCGCCCGGCGGTCCTGGTTTAGAATGATATATTCTGTTCCATTGTTCATGGAACGAAGGGATTCCATTCTTTGCTGGCTAAAGGTGCCATTATAGATCTCTTCAAGTGTAATCTTCTTGTCCTGGGCAAAAACCGCTGCAGTTCCTACCCAAAAAAGGATAAGTACAGTTTTGAATAACTTCATAAAATGTAGAAAATAATTTTGTAGGCCAAGTTTACTAAAAAATCGGCAAAAAACGGCGTTTTTGAGTGTTAAATCCTAACATTTTGTTAAAGCTTTTTTGGCTCAAGTTGAGTTAAATGGGATTTTCTCCCTTAATACCTTCTTTGCGTATGGGAATAACAGCGTTAATTGTATCTTTGAACTCTTAAAATTCCCCAGAATGATCACACCTGTAAGCGGTTTTTCCAAATTGAGCAAAGAAGAAAAAATAGCCTGGTTGTCAAACACCTACCTTAAAAATTCTCCTCAAAGCGAAGCAGTTTTACGCCAGTACTGGCATCCAGATTCCGGCTTGCAGCAATTGCACGAGGAGTTTACAGAGAATACGCTAAGCAATTTTTATTTACCCTTTGGAATAGCTCCAAACTTTGAGATCAATGGGAAATTATTTGCCATTCCTATGGCAATTGAAGAAAGTTCGGTGATAGCAGCGGCAAGCAAGGCCGCAAAATTCTGGAAGACCCGGGGCGGTTTCAAGGCAACCGTGATCAATACTACCAAAATAGGACAGGTTCATTTTATATTTAAAGGGAATGACAGCCTTTTACAGGAATTTTTTGCTGAAATAAAGCCACAATTGCTGGAAGGTGTTTCGGGTATAACCCGAAATATGGAAAAACGCGGTGGCGGGGTGTTGGATATAGAATTGCGTAACAGGACCCATCTTATGGAAGGCTACTATCAGCTTCACTGTAAATTTGAGACCAAAGATTCCATGGGAGCCAATTTTATAAACTCCTGTCTTGAAAAATTTGCTGAGATATTTAAGGATTCAGCCTCGCATAATGAGAAGTTTTCGGACAGTGGTACCGAACCGGAAGTGATCATGAGCATACTTTCCAATTTTGTTCCGGAATGTATCGTACGGGCAGAAGTTTCCTGTCCTGTGAAGGACCTTGAAGACGAGAAAAACCGTGACGCCACACTCTTTGCCAATAAATTTTTAACCGCCCTTAAAATTGCTGAAATTGAGCCTTATCGTGCAGTAACCCATAATAAAGGGATCATGAACGGGATAGATGCTGTGGTGCTTGCCACAGGAAACGATTTCAGGGCGGTAGAAGCCGGGATCCATGCCTACGCTTCAAAGGACGGGAGATATACCAGCCTAACTCATGCAAGTGTAGAGGATGGGATCTTTAAGTTCTGGATGGAAATTCCCCTTGCGGTGGGTACCGTGGGAGGCCTTACCAATCTTCACCCGCTTGTAAAGGTGGCCCTGGAGATACTTCAGAAACCTTCAGCAAGGGAATTAATGGAAATAATAGCGGTGGCAGGCCTTGCCCAAAACTTTGCGGCTATAAAATCCCTGGTTACCACAGGAATCCAACAGGGACATATGAAAATGCATTTGATGAATATTTTGAATCAGTACAATGCAACTCCTGAAGAAAAGAAGGAGCTTATCCACTATTTCAAGAAACATACAGTTACCCACAGCAGCGTAGAAGACCAATTAGAGAAAATAAGAAGATGACCGGGAAATTTTACAGCCATGGGAAGTTATTGATCACCGGCGAATATGTGGTTCTGGATGGGGCAATGGCGCTGGCGATACCTTCAAGATTTGGTCAATCTCTGGAAATTGAAGCGAACCATGATAATAAAATTCACTGGACCGCTCTGGACCACAAGGGAAATGAATGGTTTAAAACCTCGCTGATCTTAAAGGGCGGCGAACTAATATTTGCTGAAGGGAACACACATCCCACAGAACCGGAAAGCAGATTGCTGCAGGTGCTTACTGAAGCTCTTAAATTGAATTCTGAAGTACTAAATTCCCAATCGGGGTTGAATGTCACAACAAAGCTGGAGTTTCCGCAAAACTGGGGCCTTGGAAGTTCTTCTACCTTTATAAATAATGTTGCACAATGGTTCAGGATAGATCCCTATGAATTGCTGAAAAACACTTTTGGAGGCAGCGGTTATGATATTGCGGCAGCCCAAAATGAAGAGCCCATCACATTTCAGTTAACAAAAGAAAAGCAAAGCGTACTTATCTCAAATTTTGATCCTTCTTTTAAGGATCAATTATTTTTTGTCCACCTAAACCGAAAGCAGAACAGCCGGGCATCAATAGCCCATTATAAGGCACAGTCTACCGCAAGAGTTAATGATACCGTAGCCCGGATCTCAGCCTTAACTGATAGTTTTATTAGCTGCAACAATATTGAAGAGTTCGCATTGCTTATTGAAATTCACGAAACACTTATCTCTAAATTGATCAATACCCCAAAAGTCAAATCCACCCAATTCCCCGATTTTCCCGGGGCTATTAAAAGCCTGGGCGGCTGGGGCGGGGATTTTATTTTGGCGACGGGAGGACAGGATGAAATGGATTATTTCCGGGAGAAAGGTTATACTACCATTGTTTCCTATGAGGAAATGGTGAAAAATAAAACCCCACAGGTTTAAATAAAAAGACCTCACAAGTTTTGAAAAGCTGTGAGGCCTGGTAAATCTTATAAACGTTCTCCTAGTAGAAGTTCGCTCTGTTATCTTCGATCTTGGCGTTTTCCTTCAAAGCTTCAAAAACCCTGTTTTCAACACCTTGTCTTCTTTGTTGGGTTTGTTGGGTAGCAAAATTTCTGTAAGATTCCATACCTGCAGCCTTATTCAAAGAAACCAATTCTACCACATATACTCCTTTTGCTCCTGCAACAGGCTTGCTTACCTGGCCAGGTTGAAGTCCAAATGCCGCACCCACAACTTCAGGTTCATTTCCTGCTCCCGCTAAAGTTGGATTTTTCATATTCACGGCATTGGCAGTCTGAACACTGGCGTTTTGGCTTTGTGCAATTTGCTCAAGGCTGTTTCCGGTTATTTTCCCTTTTAATAATTCTGCTTTCTTCTCTTTTAGAAGAATTGGCGTTACGGTAGCCGAAGCATCTTCAGCACTCATAACCCCCTCTTTCTTAACAGCAGTAACCTGGGCTACAACATAACCGCCAGGAATTTCAAACCTTTTTACATCACCCGCCTTTACGCCATCTTCAAAAGCCCATTGAACAATTCTTCTTTGTGGCCCTACACCGGGAATATTTTCTTCCAAGGCTTTTACATCCTTAACAGTACGCACTTCGTAGTTTTCTTTCTTGGCAACCGCTGCAAAATCATCATTTTTAGCAGCGATCTCAAATTTGGTCACTTTGGTATATAGGTCATTCAAAGATTTTTCTGAAGGCTGAATATCTCTCGCTATGGTTGCAATTTTAACCGCGCGTTCTTCAGCTGTCTTTTCTTCCACATTGATCACGTGGTATCCAAAATCTGATTCTACCACGCCAACACTTCCGGGAGTATTATCAAATACAAAATCATTGAAAGCAGGGATCATATCTCCAGGCCTGAAATACCCAAGATCACCCCCCTGAACGGCCGATGCCTGATCTGCACTGAATTCAGCTGCAAGATCTGTCAATTTTGTCTTATCGCTTCTTACCACTCCGGCTAAACTATCGGCAAGGCTTTTGGCCTGTTCTTTAGTTCTGGTAGCACCTGCCGCAGTTGGCAGTCCTTGCCAGGAGATCATAATATGGCTGGCCTTTGCGGAATCTGCAATCTGGCGCGCTTCTATCATTCTTGAAACTTTCCAGTATCCACCTTCCTTGTAGGGGCCATAAAGCTCACCCGGTTGTAAATTGAAGATCTCATTGGCGAAATCGCTGTTAAACTGATCTCTGAAAATAAAACGATCCTGGTACTGAATATCTGAATTTCTGTTTACAAAAGTTTCAATGTCTGTAGTGTTTTGGAATCCTGCCACAGTATCATTGCTATTGGTTGATGCATTGAACTGCATTCTCCCCGCAAGGGATTCATCTATAAGTTTACGTGCTTCGGCTTCATCTTCCTGAGAAGCTTGTTCAGGAAAAACTACAAACTGAAGGTCTCTGGCTTTTTCAGCCTTAAACCTTTTTTGATGTTTTTTCACATAATCCCTAATTTCTCCTTTGGTAACTTCCACCTCACTATCGGGAATGCTGGTGTAAGGAAGTTGCACAAATTTCAAATCTACATTATCATTTTCCAGACGGTATGCCTGCTCCCCTTCAACTAAGGTTGCACTAACACCTGCTCTTATCAGGTTGTAATAAATATTTTCTCTTGCACTTTCGGCAATTGAATTCTCATAGGTTACCCATTGCTGGTAAGCCTCGGGTGAAGTTGCTCTAAGGTTTGCAACATATTCCTGCATCCTGTTTTCATCAAACATCCCTGCTTCATTTGTGAAATTGGGATTATTGGCAAGTTGCATTCTAAGCAACCGTCTTACCT
The DNA here is from genome assembly GCF_007993795.1 of Antarcticibacterium arcticum. Lineage (GTDB taxonomy): Bacteria > Bacteroidota > Bacteroidia > Flavobacteriales > Flavobacteriaceae > Gillisia > Gillisia arctica. The sequence continues at coordinate 2,434,869 of NZ_CP042476.1, forward strand.
GTGCTTCTCCTACATCAATCCCAAGTTCTTTGAACTGCTCTTCAAGGACTACCTCACGAAGTTTAAAATCCCAAACCTGGTTAACAGCCTGAGCGGTAGAGGCATTGGCCCCCATATTTCTCTGGTAAGCATCCACCTGCCTGGCAAAATCTTCCCTGCTTATTTCTTCTCCGTTCACAGTAGCAATCACATTTTGTGATTTTTGCGAACTCATTCCTCCATTACGAATTACATCGGCCAGAACGAAAGCAAAAAGGGCCAATGCAATAATAATTATCAAGAAAACAGACTGTTGTCTTATTTTATTTAATACTGCCATTTGTAGTTGTTGTTTATTCTAATATAGTGGGCGAAAATAGTGTTTTTCACCAAATTAAAAAACTTAATATTTGCAAAATATTAACTATTTTGAAGGAATTAATCTTTTGGGCGCATCTCCAGCTCTACCAATTCAATTTTGGTAGTGGATACCTCCAGGATCTTAATATTGAAGTGTTCAATTTGTACTTCCTCAAACTGTTGCGGGATCTCTTCAGTAAAATTTGTGATGAATCCGCCAAGGGTTTCATAGTTCTCCCCTTCAGGAATGTCTAGCTTATATGCCTCATTAAGGTAATCTACTTCCAGCCTTGCCGAAAATTTATAATGATGCTCTCCCAGTTTTTCCTCGATAAGATTTACGGGATCGTGCTCATCTTCAATTTCGCCAAAAAGTTCCTCCACAATATCCTCTACTGTGATCATCCCGCTTGTTCCGCCATATTCGTCAATTACCACCGCGATACTTTTTCGTTTTTTAATAAGGATGTTCAGCACATCTTTAACCCACATGGTCTCTGGCACAAAAACAACCGGCAAGAGGATTGATTTGAGGGTCTTAGGCCTTTTGAAAAGCTCAAAGGAATGTATATAACCTATAATGTCATCTACGGTTTCATTGTAGATAAGGATCTTGGAAAGCCCGGTATCTGTAAAGGTCTGGATTAGATCGCCGGGGGCCACATTAAAATCTACCGCAACAATTTCGGTACGCGGGATCATTACTTCCCGGGCTTTAATATCTGAAAATTCCAGGGCATTCTGAAAGATTTGTATTTCTGAATCTACCTCTTCCCGGGATTCAACTGTTTCCATTTGTTCATTGATGAAATTTCCCAGTTCGATCTTTGTAAAGGCCAGCTGTACTTCATCTCCGGCTGTTTTAAAGAATCTTTTCAGAATAAGGTCTGAGATCCAGATCACAAAATCTGAAATAAAACTGAAGATCAGGTAGAACAGGTAAGCAGGAACCGCAAAGAATTTAAGCAGTACATTGGAATATATCTGGAAAAATACCTTGGGAAGAAATTCCGCAGTAAAAAGTATCACCAGGGTGGAGATCACTGTTTGGGTAAGCAGAGGAAAATCTGAAATAAAGAAATTTGCAAGGCCACTTTCCACGGGTTTAAACCCAACCAGCCAGGCCATTATAAGGTCTCCCATGTAGAATCCATATACCACCAGGGCTATGTTATTCCCCACCAGCATGGTAGCTATAAATTTAGAAGGCTTTTTGGTAAGGCGTTTAAGTACGGTAGCCAGAAAACCACCCTGCCTTTTTTCGATCTCTATAAAGATCTTATTGGAAGAAATAAATGCGATCTCCATACCGGAAAAAAATGCCGACAGGATAAGGGCAAGAACAATAATAAGAATGTTGATCTCCATACAGGATTAACGGTTCCGGTTTTCAAGATTTTTCCTGAACCGGCGTTTGAAAAAGTACATAAAAACGGCCACTATCACAAAAAATATAAAGAGATAGGCCCGGTTTCTTTCTTCGTTCCATATACGAATGGTCTCAAAAAGAAAGAATGCTGCCATCACAAGGTAAGCATATTCAAAGTACTTATAAAATCTGGTCATTTGGTTTCATCTATAACTTGTACGCCCACATTGGTACGGGAACGAAAATTAGTAAATTTTAAATCGGAATCAAAGCCCATTCCCTGGTTACGGGCACCGCTGGGAAACCTTATTATATTGGGCTTATCTGTAAACACCCAGCCAAGTTTCTGCTCCCAGTACAACTGGCTTGCTTCCAGCCTGGTGCTGTCACTGGTTACAAGGACCACGTCCCCCTGCAGGTCTATAAGATCTGTCGCAGCATAAATGATAGCGTAATTGGCAGTAAGGGTACTTTTTGCCCTGTTCTCATCAAAAAATTCTACTTCAATGCCATCGGGAAATTCACGGTAGGGAAAATCCAGATTTGTAAAATCAAGCATTTTTTCACTTTTAAGGGTAGCCACAACCCGGCCACTATCTGTATAGGTTAGATTAAGGCTCTTTCCTATGGCCTGCGGATTTTCACCCGGCATCTCCAGGGCACGTACCCTTTCAAGGTTGCCCTCACATGAAAAAAGCATTGTCACAGCGCTAACTGTGACAATGCCTGAAATTATTTTTTGATATGTGATCATTGTAGTATTACAATGCAGGTACTTTTACGCTCTCGCCTATCCAGCATCCTACGCTTATAGTTTTCCCCTGCATACCTTCCTGGAAGATATCAGATTTTTGAGGAGCTCTACCTCTGTATGCAGCTACTGACTCATTGGCCACACCGCTTATAGAAGGGTCAACGCTACCGGCTTTTGCAGCATAGTTTGCAGCTAACCAGTACACAGCTCTCTTTTCAAAAGTGGTTTGTCCACAGTTATTGGCGCTCTGGGCGATCATATTTGCAATGTGCAGGTAAGCTCTACCGTTAGATGGTTTTGCATCAAGTGACCTTCTGTAGAAAGTTCTCGCCTGTCCAAAGTTTCCACCTTTTCTGTAGTTATCAGCAATCTTCATATAAGCTCTTGACTTATCATTAGGATTGGTTTCCAATTGAGCCGATTCATTGTAATATTTCATAGCTTCAGAAGATTTCCCTGCAGCTTCAGCAAGCTGACCTAAATAAAGGGCAGATTTTGCAGAAGGCTCAGCTTTGTGTAAAGCTTCAGAAACCTTGATGAAGATTGGATCATCTGTACAATCTTTTGCAGATAGTCTTTCAGAAGCGATCTTCAACCAGTTGATATCACCTTTGTTTGCAGCAAAATCCTTGTTGTATAAAGGAACAAGATTCTCACAATCTGCTCTTTGACCAAGTTTTCCGTTTACACTACCTTTTACCTGGCTGTAAGCATTCAGGTTGATTTCGGAGTTTTCAACCAATTTCTTTTCCTGTGCGGTAAGTGCAGTTCCTGCTTCCTGCTTTTCCAATAATGGAGCAAGCATTTGGGCAAGTTTGTTCTCTTCGTCCTCGATCTTGGTGATTACATCATCATAAAGACCAAATACATCATTAAGGGATTTTTTACCTTCATCCTGTAGATCTACAAGTAAAGAGAAATAGGCATAGATACGTTTCGGGCTGGTAAAGCTCTCAGGACTTGCTTTAAAAGCATCGTCAAAAGCTTTGAACTGCTCTTCTTTGGTTCCAATTCCATTCTCATACTTCAACCAGGCAACTTCTCCCTGGATATCTGCAGCATTGGTCTTATCGGGAAAATGCTTTAGCCTGTCATTCATAAGCTGAATATTCTCTTCAATAAGTTTATTCTTTTCTGCACCCTGTGCATTTTCAAGTTTATATTTTAGGATACGGTCAAGGTATTGAAAGGTAGCCAGACTATAAGTAGGGCATTTCTCTTTCACTTCCATTAATGGCTGGTAAGCCTGGTCGTATCTGTTTGCTTTTGCATCATCATAGGCCAGCGCCGCTTTAGTTGCACACTCAGCATTCTGGGCTTGCATCACGCCTGAACCAAACAATATTGCGGTAAGGATAAATAATTTAGTTTTCATGTTTAGTTGTTTATTGTGGTTAATCAAATCTACTTTGCACGAACCATTTTTCATTTAAAGACAAACTTAAAGATAATTTGAAAAAGTTTTCCTTAATTAAACCTGAATTTGTTGTACCGCGCTGACCATACTCCAATCCAATGTTCGCATTTGAAAAATTCGTTCCTGCTGGTAATCCTATTCCAAAAGATATGCCAAACTCATTTATCCCTTCATTATTAAGGTATAAGCCGGTTTCTTCATATCTTAATCCCGCACGGTAAACCACACGTTTTAAGTAACTTGTCAAAGAATTATACTGCGGAACATAATATCCGCCTATTCTGTATTGAGCAGCAGCCTCATAGCGGTGGTCAAGATTTGACAGCCCGGAATTGAGGTTATAATCTGCAGCTTGTATATTCACATATTCCGCACCCAGGAACCATTTATTTTGAGCACCAAGCCCTGCACCAAGACTCAATTGTGCCGGCAGGCTCATTTTAGATTCAGGAAGATTGGTGGTGGTAACCTGGTAACCAAAAGGAATATTATCTACCCCTTCAGGATTGAAGATAACAGGTACTGTACTGCGCATTCCTTCTGTATTGATATCCATTTGGGGAGAATAGACAGCAGCGGTATGAAACCTCAATTTATCATTTAATTTCCCCTGGTAATCCACCCCAAAGTTCAGATTAAATCCGCTGAAATCTGTACGGTTGATCTGCCTCGTACCAAATTGTATCTGGTCCTGAAAAACAGTGAAGTTATTCTGGATATTTCCGAAGTTATAATTAAGGTCAACCCCTAAACTCAGATTATCAGAAAATGCATACGCAGTTGTAAGATATACCTTGTTCATTCCTCCACGTCCGGTAAAGCGGTTGGAAGTTTCGTTATTCACATCTAAAATGCGGTAGCCTACAGAAGTATAAGGAATAAGGCCAAGCCCAAAATTCAATTTTCCTGTGGGTATGCCTATGGCCAGATAATCAAAAGAAGTAGTGCTGCTGCTCTCATTATCATTCCCAGAGTTAAGCTGGCTGCGCTGGTGGCTGCCACCAACCGCAAACGTAGTGAGTTTTAATTTCCCGTAGGATGCAGGGTTTCTAAGGTTTACGTGAATACTGTCTGAAAATACCATGAGGCCTCCCATTGATTGATTTTCCACTGTACCTTTAAATTTGGTAAGACCTATCCCGTAATAAGAGTAAGGAGAAGAAGTTCCCTCTTGCGCAGCCGTAAGCACGGTAAATAATAAGGCCACGATTATACTAAATCGTTTGATCATTGAGATTTATTAAATTCTAATATGTAATTCAATCCTTCCAGGAGGAAATTTGAGTTGGCAAAGATGCTATTTTTTAATCGTTTACACAAAATTTGTGCATCCCCGCCTGTCAAAATTACTGTTAAATCTTTATTCTGAGCGCGATAGGCGGTGATCATTTGGTCAATTTCCCCGGTAATGCCCAGAATCACCCCTGCATGCATGCTGTTTTTTGTGGAATTGCCAACGAGGGTTACCTCCTCCTCCGGTTCTAATAACGGCAATCTGTCAGTAAACGTATGCATTGCCTTGTAACGCATTTGCAAGCCGGGAGAAATGGCCCCGCCCAGATATTCGTTATTGGCATTCAGGAAATCATATGTGATACAGGTACCTGCATCAATTACCAGTACATTTTGATTTGGATAAGAGAGGCTGGCGGCAGAGGCCAGGGCGATCCTGTCCTGTCCCAGCGTTAAGGGGGTTGCATATTTATTGAGGAATACCTGTGGGAGTTGTTGATCCAGCAGGAACAATTTGCAGCGCTCTTCTATCTTTTGAATTGCTTTGGAAGCTGTTTTAGCGACTGAAGAAACGATGGCATGATCGATTTGGGGGTAGGTAGTAAAAATTTCTTCAAGATTTTTTAAAAGATCCTGTCTAAGGCCCATTTTCTTTTTGAGAAGTTTACCTTCCTGAAATACAGCCATTTTAATGAGTGTATTTCCAATGTCGACAACCAGATTCATAGATGAAATTTAAAAAAGCCAAGGTATAAAAGTAATTTTTCAATTTTTCCTTTGTGGGTTAATAAAATTGAAATTATATTTGCACCCGCTTGCATGGCTTACAAGCTTTAAAAGCAACTGGTGCCTTAGCTCAGTTGGTAGAGCAAAGGACTGAAAATCCTTGTGTCCCTGGTTCGATTCCTGGAGGCACCACTTAAAAACCCGCAACTCACGTTGTGGGTTTTTTCGTTTGTAATAAATAGTATTGAGAATTGAGTAATGAGTAGGGAATAGTGAATAGTGAATAGTGAATTCGTGGCCTGCCTGCGGCAGGCAGGTTCGTGGTTTATGATCAAAAAGTTCCCCTCCTTTTCAATCCCGATAGTAATCGGGAGGGTGGACCTTGTCCCGATAGTTATCGGGAGGGGTGGTTAAATCATTTTTCCGCTTGGCCCCTCCCTAAAGGGTGGCGGAAAAAGGAGACATAATTTTCCCTTTTTCTGAATCAATTCCTCCCTTTAGGGCAGGGGAAAGGAAGTGGTTCAAGATAGTTTTAGTGAGGAAAGAAACCCTTCCGTCTTCTTCAGCTCTCGCTGAAGAATCCACCTTCCCTTGAAAAAAGGGAAGGAGCATTTTACTTTATTTCATTTTACTAAATCTACAATAAAAACGAATCAAAAGCTCCCCTCCTTTTCAAGGAGGGGTGGCCCGGAGGGACGGGGTGGTTAAAATCGGGAGGGGTGGGTTCCAATAAATTTTTTTTACCCCTTCCCTAAAGGGTGACAATAAAAGTAGACCTAAATATTTTTTTCTAAATCAATTCCTCCCTTTAGGGCCGGGAAAAGGAATTGATTCAAGTTTATGAGTGAGGAAAAAGCCCAAAATCTCCTTAGATCCTGATCTTCATCATTTTTTAATCGGCTTAAGTCTACTTCCTTTACCGGCAAATCTGCAGAAAATTATTTCATGGAAAAGATCAGGAACAGGTGGCTTATTGCAGCCTCCGCGGTTGGAATTCATATTGCTATTGGCTCTGTGTATGCCTGGAGCGTTTTTACAAAACCTCTTATTCAGGAATTTGGATGGGAACTCAAGGATACCCAATTCACTTTTAGCCTTGCCATTTTCTTCCTGGGAATTTCGGCAGCTTTCCTGGGACATTACCTCGAGAAAAAAGGTCCGCGAAGATCGGGGATCCTGGCGGCAATTTTCTTCGGAATAGGGATTGCGGGCTCCGGGCTGGCAATTCACCTCGAATCTATTTATCTGCTTTATCTTTTTTACGGAGTTTTTGGGGGAATAGGCCTGGGCCTTGGATATATCACCCCGGTCTCTACCCTTGTAAAATGGTTTCCGGACAGGCGGGGTCTCGCAGCCGGACTGGCCATTATGGGCTTCGGCTTTGCAGCGCTTATCAGCAGCCCCCTTATTGTATATCTTATCTCTAAAGTGGGTATCGCCAATACATTTTATATAACGGGGGCGGGATATTTCACGATAATATTCATTTCTTCCCTCTATCTTGCCCCGCCACCAAAAGACTGGCTGCCGGCAGGATTTAAAGCGGGCCTGGTTAATGCTAAAAAGAAACTATCGGCAGACCTGTCCCAGCTTACCGCCAATGAGGCCGTAAAGACGAAGCGCTTCTGGTATTTATGGAGTATGCTGTTTATCAATATAACATGCGGGATCGCGATCATCTCTGTAGCTTCCCCCATGGCGCAGGAATACACCGGGCTTAGCCCTGTGGCAGCAGCTACTATGGTGGGGATTATGGGATTATTTAATGGTGTGGGGCGTATTGGCTGGGCCAGTTTTTCCGATCTTATTGGAAGGCCGGCAATGTACAGCATCTTTTTTGGTATCCAGATAATCGCCTATTTTATGCTCCCGGGGATCACAAACGCCTTGTTATTCCAGGCGCTTATTTTTTTGATCCTATCCTGTTACGGCGGCGGATTCGCAACTATTCCCGCTTTTATCGGGGATGTTTTCGGCACAAAACAACTGGGGGCTATCCACGGATATATTCTAACTGCCTGGGCAGCTGCGGGAATGGCCGGGCCATTATTTGCTGCCTGGGCCCGCACTCTAACTACCAATTATAACGGCACAATGTATTTTTTCGCCGGGATGTTTGGGGTAGCACTATTTATTTCCTTCCTGATGCACCGGGAGGTCATGAAAATTCGGAAACAAAATAAACAGGAATATGTTGTTCAAATTAAAGAGGAGGAAGCAGTGCTTACGGACTAAACCTTAATGTATAAAATAGAAAAATCCCGGAGCCTAACCCGGGATTTTCTAATTAAGGAGAATCCTTAAACTACCTCAACCTAAAAAGTGTAACCAATACAAGCACTAAAAAGGCAAGAATTGGTATAATATAATGTTTCTTAAAAATGTTTAATTTTTGCTCTGCCGCCGGAATTTCCTTTTCTTCAATCTTTTCAAGGTTGGTCCTGCGGTTATAGTACAGAAAACTATCATGCCTGATAACTTCCCTTCCTTCCCTGGTGATCACATATTTATCCCCGTTAAGGCGTATGTAACCCGAGCCTGCAAGATCTTCAATGACTTCCTGCTTCCAGGCATCGTAGTTGTTGTTCTTCAAAATTCCTTTCAGGTCTTTTACTTCATAAAGAACATTATCCATTTTATATAGATAAGAAGACATCGATGAGTTAGATAGAGCTGCTTGCATTACGTAGGGATGTTAAAAATTTGTGAAATTTTTGATAATTTAAATTAACAAAAACTTTAGAATTAAACCAAACGATTAAGTGTTAAAATTACCTTTAAGCTGCAAATTTTTTTAAAAGTTGAAAATTGAGATCTTCAGAAGAGGTGGATTTTTTGAAAAAGGCGCTTAAATAGAGAAACGAATAAAAAGATAAATAGCACGATTTATAAGCCGAAAAATTCCGACCGATTAATAGTTAACTCATTGACAATAGGCGAAATCCAAACAAGCAGGAGGACCTATTAGATACTGACTTATAGAAAATTGCAAATTAATGAAACCTTACATCCCTCAAATCAAACAGGTATTTCACCCCATATTTTTACCTCAAAGTGAGATAGTGAAAGCCCGTTTATTTTTCAAAAATCTTAGCCCTGAAACAAAGATCCCCGCAAAATTGCGGGGATATAGTTAACAAAATTTTGGGTTTTATAAATTTTAATTAATAAGAAAATTCTTACGAGGTTAAAATAACTTTTTTAAAAATCACAACTTCTCACCTATCTCCCTTAGTTTACCAACAGTTAAGGGCTTGCTTATAAAGCCCGATACCTCCGGCAAAGCTTCCGCTTTATTTCTGTCGCCACCTGCTATAGAAGAAGTTACAATATAAATATTGGTTTCCCGGGTTAGGTGCGGACGGTGATCCTTAAGATTTTCCAGAAATTCCCAGCCATCCATCCCTGGCATATTAATGTCGAGCAGGATCAACCCGGGAAGGGGAATTTCAGGATCCTTTAATTCTTCCAGGGCTTTGTATCCATTCTCATAATGCAGCACCTCCTCAAAGATCCCCGCTTTAGAAATGATCTTCTTTACTATGATCTGGTAGATCTGGTCATCATCTATGACACAAATACATTTATTCATTTAAAATACACTTTAAAGCTGGCTCCAGCGTCTACTTTACTTTCAACCTCTATCCTGCCATTCATGGCGTCTATTTGATTTTTAGTTATAAAAAGGCCAACCCCGCGGGAGTTGGGCCTGTTGGAAAATGTTTTGTACAAGCCGAATAACTTATCGCGATTTCGTTTTAGGTCTATCCCTATCCCGTTATCCTTTACTTCCAGCATCCACTCATTTTCCACTTTTTTTCCGCTTATATGAATTTCAGGATCACGGTGAGGGCTGCTGTACCTTAGCGAATTGGTAATAAGGTTGAGCAAAATGCTCTCCATATAGGCCGCGTTGAATTTTACAACCATTTCCTCAGGAACATTGGTGTATATCCTTGCATTTCTTTTCTCTATTTCCACCTTCAGCAAACCCAGCGTCTCCTCAAGATAATCTTTGACCTTTAAATCCTGTACGGTAAGATCCAGATTGGTTTGGATTGACACCACTTCATTCAGGTCATATAAGGTTTGATTGAGCGCGGCCGATACTTTCTCCAGCATACGCATGTAGTTTTTCCGTTCTTCAGGATCACCTGTTTCTTCATAAAGGTTGAGAATAGATTCTATATTGCTGGAGTGAGATCGTAAATTGTGAGAAACAATATAGGAGAAGTTGAGCAGGCGTTTATTCTGCTCCATGACCATCTCATAAGATTCTTTTAAATGGGTCTCAGCAGTCTTTTTATCGTGAATATCTTCAATTATGGCAATATGGGTTGTGGGTGTTTCACCATCTCCCCATAAGGGCGAAACTGTCAAATTCACCCAGCGCAGTTCTCCATCCTTTCGCCTTATACGTTTTTGCATACTGTATTCGCGTACCACCCCCTGACGCAGCATTTTCATTTTATCAAGATCCTCCTGCATATCATCGGGATGGGTAACTTCCACGATATTCAGTTCCTTTATTTCTGAAGGCGTGTAACCGAATAGCTGCTGAAAGCGCAGATTGGTTTCCAGAAAACTACCCGTAATCGAATTTACCCGTGCCATCCCTATGGCCGCCTGATTGAAGATTGTACGGAATTTCAATTCGTTATAGGAAAGTTCTCCCGCCTGCATTTTTACCAGCGCCTGAAGTTTCTCGGGTTGTTTTAAAAGATTGGTCATTGCCCAACCCAGCCATCCTGCCAAAAGCAACATAAAGAACCCAATAGGCAGCAGTGAATAGAAAACTTCCCCCGGTTCCTTTAGAGCTATGTACACTTTCCAGTCGCCATCGGGGAAGCTAATATGTTCAGTATAATAACCGCTCATTTCTGAAAGCGGCGGAAGAAAATAAGTTTCCTTTCCCGTTTTTACATCAACCTTGGAGAACTGAAAATCATATTTATCGCCTCCCAGCTTTTCCAGGCCGGCTTCTTCCAACAGGGATTCCAGTTTTATGATAACCGCTGAAAATCCCCAGAATTCGTTCTGAATATAAACAGGCAACCTACCAACAACTGCCAGGCCTCCCTGCCGCAATTCAAACGGGCCTGCGAAATACATTTGCTTTTCATGCATCGCCCTGAAAGCTTCCCGGTTTACTGCAGGATCTTCCAGGATATTATAATCAAGCACTTCCAGGTTCTTCTCCTTTGGGTAGACCATGGAGATTATACCGCCCGGGACCATTTGCACAGCGTCAAGTAAAGGGTAATTCTTTAAAAGCCCGGGAGCAACCTCATCAAAAGCCGATATCGAGCCATCACTTTCTACGAGCAATGCCAGATTTAAGGCGGCCGTGTGACTGTTCTTAAGGGCGTGGTCTATATTGTTCTCAATAAATCCAATGAGATTGGCCATTTCCCTCTGCTCTGCTTCTTTTAAGATCTGATATCGCTGCCAAAGAATAAATGAGCCAAGAATAAGAAAAAACAGGAAGGTTAATAATCCGCACACTAAAGGCTTGCCCAAATAGCGGGTGATCCTTACAATTCCTGAATTATTTTGTTGCATATGCAATAGCAATATTTTCCCCCGACCTTTAAGAAACGGGGTTTGAAAAAGAAAGTAAGATAAGTATTTTTTAGATTCCGGGGAATCGGGGACAGGGATTAGTGGAATAGTGATTAGTGAGTAGTAAATAGTGGTAAGTAAATAGTGATTTGTGAGTAGTTATTGAGGTTTGATATTTTTCAAAAATCCAAGCCTCTTGGTTAGTGAGAAGTAAGAAATTGGTCTTTCCCGCAGATCCCGCAGATTTTTTTCGCAAATTAGAATTGAGAAGTGATTAATGAATCGGGAATAGATGTTCGTCACAATGATCAATTAACAATTAGCAATTAACTTGTGATTTGCAATGAATATAAAACTCCTGGCACTTAAAAACTTTCCCAGGGGCGGGTTTATATTTTGGAATTTTGGAATTGATTATTGTTTTTTGGAATCTGCCAAGGTTGAACCCCTAACTCCTAACTCACAACCCCCTCACCAACTTTGAACTTTAATCCTTGAGCTTTGAACCCGATCTACGCTCCCTGTTTCCGGGTTTTTAGGAAATATTTTGGGTTCACACCGTATTTTTCCTTGAAGATCTTGGAAAAATAACTCCTGTTGTTAAGGCCAATGGCGCTTACGATCTCTGAGATATTTTTATCCGTTGTCATCAACATTTCCTTGGCGGCTTCCAGCTTTTGATGCTGAATGAATTTGTTAACGGTAAGATCATAAACGTACTTAAAGCCTTCCTGCAGTTTATTGATATTGGTACCTGCTTCCTTTGCAAGCATCTCTACGGTGAGGTTGCTTCCAAGATCTCCCATAATACGACGGGCCACATAATCTACCTTTTGAATATCAGATTTTCGAAGTATGGTTGGCAACCTGTCCTCGGCTTCATCATCCTGGTACTGGGCTATTTGTATCACCAGCATATCATAGGATTTTCCCTCCAGATACAGGGATTGCAGGAATCCACTGTAATCTCTGGAATTGAGGTCTTCCATCACATCTGCCGCTTTAATACTGTAATTCCCCTGATAAAAGAATCGTTTTTCAGAAACAGCATCCATGAACAGTTCCTTTAAATTAGGTTCCAGATGCTTAAATCCGTAATTGGATCTGTGAGAGAAAATACTTCGTATGATCTCCAGGCTGGCCACGTGGGTTTGTACATTGGCTTTAAAATACAAGACATGCCCATTGTATCCGCTGCTGGAAACTATGATATTCTGGTATGCCTGAATGGTGTGAATTTCTTCAGACGACTGAAAAGTATGTGCTACCTCCCCTTCCGAGCAGAAGATGAATTTTAACGGGTGTACCGTATTTTTTGAAAAACAGATCTCCACATCCTTATAAAACTTGCAGTAATAGGATATTATACCCATTCCACAATCAAAATTTGACGCACGTATATAGCCCTCTCCTAATTCGGCAGGAATTTCCACTGTTAGAACAGCGTCTCCATCAATTACAGGAGCGTTTAATTTTTCAGCGATATCCTGAATGATCTCATTAACAGGAAGAGTTTGTACGTCAATTCTCATCATATAAACCGGAAGGAGGCTATTAATTTAATTTAAGAGGGAGAGAATCTAAAAGATTCCTTAAAATTTGTTTCAAAATTAACATTTATATAAGGAAAGATACGAATAATAATAAAGGCATTTATTGAAAAGGGTAATTTTCGTGCGAATAACGGTAATACTGAAATTCTTTATAAGTGGTTTTATTTTTGCCGAAAACGGTTAAATTCATATTCATAAAAATGAAATTGTTGCACCCAAACCAAATAACATTAATAATTACCCAATATTTTAAGCCCTGCTTTGCTAAAAATACTTCAAATAAGTTAAAACGCTCAAATACCTGAAGGTTAGTCTCTCACGAATAAACGTAATACTAATTTTAAATGCGGCAATTAAAACTATTTAATAGACAGATATTTACACCCTAAATTGAGGATTCCACCAAAGTCCACTTAAACTAGTTTAGTTATGGAAATATTTTTTGTTTTATTGGGCCTCGAGATTATTCTAATCATTTTTATTACCGTTTTTCTTTGCCGAAAATTATTGAAAACGCTTCGTAAAAAAAGATTTTAAGACCCTTAGCCCGCATCCGGCAACCTCGCCTTTTTTAACACATATTCACATTTACCTACAAATAATGTCATCCCAACAGGTTTGTAAACCTGTTGGACTTGATCCTTCCCTGGTTTGATTGATATCACCCTTATTTTTACAATTTCCTTATGTCCTAATTTTTAGATATCTTGGAATAACTTTAAAACCAGGAAACCATGAGTAAAGAAACCGATAAATCTACTCCGGTCCCTACCCCTCGCGAGGACGAGAAGGTAGAGAATCAATCTACAGAAGTAAACCGTACAAAACCCAGGTTTAATGTTCTGGCAGTTGCGATTGTTGTAATTGTTGTACTCGTGGTAATTGCCTATTTTGCCGGTTATATATAATTAATAATTAATCTCAGCCAATTATGAAAAAAGCCGGTTTACCCTTTCTGGCCCTTATTCTTATGTCCGGAATTTTCCAAACCCCACTTCAGGCTCAGGAAGATACTGCCACGGGATCTTTATTCATCATTGGGGGAGGATCGCGGCCTGTAGAAATGCTGGATCGCATTATAAAGGAATCGGGCATCAAAGAAACGGGCTATGCTTACATTCTGCCCCTTGCCAGTGCCGAAAGAGACTCGGCCATCTATTATGCCCAAAGGCAATTTACCAACCTGGGCCTTAAAAACGTTAGAGGCCTGCTCTATACTGAAAACGGGCAGCCTACCCCACAGCAGATTGATTCGATTCGAAATGCCCGCCTTATTTATATCACCGGCGGCGATCAGGACCGGTTTATGAAAGCCATTGAAAATACCCCCATTGCAGAAGCTATTTTTCAAAATTACCATAACGGCGGAATGATAGCCGGGACCAGTGCCGGGGCTGCGATTATGAGCAAAGATATGATCACCGGTACCGAACTGAAACATCCCGATTATAATTCCACCTTCCGCCACCTGGAGAGCGGAAATCTTGAATTGAAACCAGGCCTTGGGTTAATTGAAAATGTGATAATAGATCAGCATTTTGTGCGCAGGAGCAGGTATAACCGTTTATTGACGGCGGTTATAGATAACCCGGCGATACAAGGCATTGGCATAGATGAGGCAACGGCTATCCTGGTTAAAGGTAAGGAAGCAGAGGTAGTTGGAGATTCACAGGTGATTGTTTTCTCTAACGTGCAAAATTCCAACAACACTAAAAACGGAAAGCTGGCGGCTACAGGCATACGCATGGACATCTACCTCAACGGAGATAAGTTTAGCCTGGAATGATCAAAACACTATAAAAAAAGCCGCCTAAATAAGTTTAGACGGCTTTTTCAATTTATAATATTCCGGAGGAATTAATATCCGGGATTCTGTACCAGGTTTGGATTGGAATCCATTTCCCTTAACGGCACCGGCAGCACAAGCCTGTCGGCATTAAAGGCGATCTCCCCTATATTACGGCCAAGTCTTTTGGCATCAAAAAGGGCAAATCCTTCAAAGGCCAGCTCTCTTTGTCTTTCTGCAAGAATAATTTCGAGGGTAACGGCCGTGAAAAGAGTGGCATTTGCACGGGCACGTAGCAGGTTGATATCTTCCAGCGGTGTTGCCCCCACCGTGGTCCCAAGTCTCTGATTGGTTTCTGCACGTATAAGATACATTTCAGCCAGGCGTATTACAGGAATATTCCCAAACTGGTTTTGCCACTTGGTAGTAGCAACTCCCCTGGATGTGGTATAAAAAAAGTTTGCCCTGTCATCATTAGGGTCATCATATTTGGCATAGTGAGGAGAAAGAATTGAAATATCAGGATTTCCTACCCTTCCACCAAAATCCCGTCCTGCCCAGTATAAATTCCAGGAATTTCCTGATGCATCCTGGCTGGTTACCTGCATTGCGAAAAGATCCTCAGTTGAGTTTTCGGCGTTATTAAAAGCATCGGCAAAGGTTGCGGTCAATGAAGCTCCACTGTCCTCAATTACCTCATTTGCTGCATCCCTAGCTTGTGCAAATTCCCCTCTTTGAAGGTGTACTCTTGCCAGCAAGGCTTTCGCGGTATATTTATCGGCAAAATATCCATTGGAAGTCGGCAGCATTTCATAAGCATCGTTAAGGTCACTTAGCACCTGTGCATACACTTCATCTACAGTATTTCTTGCAGGATAAGTAATTATGGAAGCATCAAGAACAGGTTCAAGTATTATTGGCACAGCAAGTTGGGTGTTTGCCTGCCCCGGCACATAAGGTTTGGCAAATAAACGCACCAGGTCAAAATAGGCCAGGCCTCTAAGGAATTTTGCTTCCCCTTCTGTAGTGGCACGGTCCTCCTCATCATCAAATACATCCAGGTTATCCAAAACAATATTTACCTGATTGCCTATTTCGTAGGCATTTAACCAGATGTCCCTCACAAAAGAATTATCTGCCAGGAGTGCTTTTTCATTGTATTCTCCCGGTTGTACAAAGGTACCATTCCATTGAAGGTCTCCTTCATTCCCAAGCAGTTCGGAAGCCATTCCAATTCCTCCACCATAACTTACACTCTGCCTGGCTTCGCCGTAGATGTTGTTAAGGATGGTTTTAATATTCGCGGGACTTTCCGTAGCCACTTCCGGCGACAGGTTTTGCTCCGGTTCTATATCCAGATTATCATCACAGGCAATAAATCCAATGGCCAGGAATGAAAAAAGAATTTTAAAATTTATATATTTTTTCATATGTAACTATTTAATGTTTTTAAACTGTCTACAATTTCCGTTTTTGTTCTTTTTTAAAGTTCTATATTAAGTCCAATTGTAAAGGTCTTGGCAGGGGGAGCAGAATAGAACGTGATCCCTCTTTGAATATTTGAACCTCCAAGATCATCATAGGTAGATTCAGGATCATACCCACTGTAATCTGTAAAGGTCAACAAATTCACACCGGTAAAATACACTCTTAGACGGTCTACCTTAAATCTTTCAGTAACCGATAATGGTAAGGTGTATCCAAAGGTTAAGTTACGCAATCTTATGAAATCTGATTCCTCAAGATACCTGGAAGAATCCTGCTGCCCGTTGGTTTGATACATCCTTGCCTGTGGCACGTTGGTTATATCTCCCGGGTTTTGCCATCTGTTCAACTGGTCCCGCGTCTGGTTGTCTTCATAACGGGCGTTACCACTCTGGAATTTACCACCTGAATTATAAAGTGATGCACCCCATTCGCCCTGGAAGGTGAAGGAAAGATCAAAATTCATGAAAGTAAGGTTGTTGGTAAAACCTGCCATAAGCTCCGGATAGGGACTTCCCAAGATAACCCTTTCTGCCTCACCGTAATTTGCGGTGGTAGACCTGTCCCGGGACCCATCTGAATTTAATGTATTCCTGTAGAACAAGGCATTTCCGTTTGCAGGGTCAACCCCGGCATATTCCACAATATAAAATGAGGAAATGGTTTCTCCTTCTCTTACAATGTTAAGCCCCTGAACAATGTCTCCTCCAGGTAAACCTGTCACTTCATTATCAAGTGTAGACAGGTTAAAGTTGGTATTCCAGGTAAAATCCTCTGTCATTATATTTCTTGTATTTAACACAAATTCGAATCCGCGGTTGGTAAGTGAACCAACGTTACGGGTAATGCTGGTGAATCCTGATGTACCCGGAATTGGCTGGTTCAAAAGAAGATCGTTTGTTTTCTTGATGTAGTAATCTACCTCACCTGAAATGCGGTTGTTCAAAAACCCAAAATCCAGCCCTATATCAACCTGCCGTGTTTTTTCCCATTTAAGTCCTGGGTTGGCCAATTGTACCGGTGCAAGGGCAGAACGCTGATTGTAGGCTCTTCCACCAAATAGACCAAGACTGGCAAAATTCCCAATCCCGGCATTTCCGGTTTCACCCCAGCTTCCCCGTAATTTCAAAAGGGAAAGTGTTTGAGAATCCTTTAAAAAATCTTCTTCTGAAATTATCCAACCTGCAGAAGCCGCTGGAAAGAACCCATAACGGTTATCTGCCCCAAATCTGGAAGACCCGTCATATCGCAAACTTCCCTTGAATAAATATTTATCATACAGGGAAAAGGTTGCCCTTCCGAAGTAAGAAAGGAAGTTATACATAGTCCTTGTAGAGGTTCCAGAGGTGATCTCCGAAGCACTGGCCACAGTTTGTAAATTATCTGAAGGGAAACCGGTTCCGGCTACAAATTGATTTTTTCTGGAGCTTTCTTCAAAGTTCATCCCCACAACCACATCCAGGTCAAAATCCTGATTAAAGGTGGTGTTGTAGTTAAAATAGTTACTTATGTTGTACTTATCAGACTGTACTGCATTTGCATCGGCATACCCGTTTGTCGAAGCCGACTGGGTTAAACTTCCTGCAAAATATTCCTCGGTCTGATTATTATTATCATATCCTAGTTCTGTACGGAAGCTTAAAGACGGAAGGATCTGGTACTGCAAATAAGAATTGAGCAGGATCCTGAAAATATCGGCATCCCAGTCTCCATTATATTCCTGCATTAAAAAGTTGTAATAAATAGTGGAATCATTATTGGGGATCCCATTATCAAGAAATGCGGGCGATAAAGGCGATTGGGCCACTGCCTGTAACGGCGTGGAGAAAGAGTTATCTGTTCCAATACGTGAGATCTGCGTTTTACTGGCCCCGGCATTGAAACCTACCTTAAATTTATCAGAAACATTGTGGTCTATATTTGTACGTATAGAATATCTTTCAAGGTCATTCCCTCTTACAATAGCTTCGGTTCTGTTATATCCACCGGAGATAAAGAACAGGGTTTTATCATTTCCACCGGAAATAGATACGGTGTGGTCCTGCACTGCTCCATCAACCAGGGCATAATCCTGCCAGTCTGTATCTACCTCAAGATTTCTCCAGTCTGTCCCGTTGGCCATAAAATCAAAATACCCGCCTTCTTCTGTAAGCCAGGTATCTTCAGCTCCATAACTGTTGGTTGAAGCCTCAACAAAAAGTTCTATATATTCTTCAGCATTTAACCATTCAAGTTTATTGGTAGCACGGCTCCAACCGGTAGAAGTATTTACAGAAACCTTGGTTTTACCTGCTCTACCGCTTTTGGTAGTTATAAGAACAACCCCGTTGGTACCACGTGCTCCATAGATGGCCGCAGAAGACGCATCTTTTAAGATCTCAATAGACTCTATATCATTAGGGTTAAGTGAGATCAATGGGTTAATGGGAGCCACAGTAGTACTCTCATCATCATTGATAAGCGGCATCCCGTCTATTACATATAATGGTTCCTGAGAAGAGGAGATACTGGCAATACCACGTATTCTCATCTTAACTCCACCTTCAACCTTTCCGTTAATCTGGGTGATCTGTACCCCGGCAGCTTTCCCTACAAGTGAAGACTGCATGTTGGACACCGGAATATTGTTGATCTGTTCAGAAGAGATGGAAGCAATATTATCTGTCACCTTTCTTTTGGACTGAGTTCCATATCCTACCACAATAACTTCATCCAGGGTTTCATCGGGGAGCAGCTGTACATTGATTACAGCTTCTGTTCCTACCGTGCGGCGAACCGTTGAAAACCCAACAAATGAATACACCAGTACTTCTCCCTGGTTTGCCATAATTGAATAGTTTCCATCAAAGTCACTCTGTGTTCCCCGGGATGTGTTTTCAATAATGATGTTTACACCAATAAGGGGTAAACCATCAGAATCTGTAATGGTTCCTGAAACCTGCCTTTCCTGAGCAATAAGGATCGATGAGATAAAAAATAATCCCAGGAGGAAGAAATTTTTAATTTTCATACATATGAGTTTAAATTAGTCAAAATGTTAAAAAAAATTGATTAGTTGTTAATGTTTCCTAATGTAAGCAATAAACTTAACCAATTTAAAAGAGTTTCCGTTTTTTTTCTAACATCCTTTTAACAAAAAGAATTTCATTTAAAGTTCCTATATAGGTTATTACATTCTTTTTAAAGAAAAAACAGAATTTTGGTTTGTTCCATAATTATTAAGGGATATTTTAGAGGAAAAATAAATTGATCTGAATTATGAGTAAAACATATTATGATCCTGCCGATCTTAGAAAATTTGGAGATATCACCCAATGGAGCGAGGAGCTTGGAACAAAATTCTTTGATTACTACGGAAAGGTCTTTGAAGAAGGGGCTCTAAGTGCCCGGGAAAAATCCCTTATTGCACTTGCAGTATCCCATGTGGTACAGTGCCCCTATTGTATTGATGCCTACACCAAAGACGGGCTGCAACGGGGTATTGCTAAAGAAGAAATGATGGAAGCCGTACACGTGGGCGCAGCTATAAAAAGTGGTGCCACCCTTGTTCACGGAGTACAAATGATGAATAAATATGAAAAACTATCTTTCTAGTGAGTAGTGAATAGGGATTAGGAAATAGTGATTAGTTTATGGTTTAGTGAGTAGGGAGTAGGGAATGGTGATTAGTTTTATGGTCTAAAGTTCGTTTTTGTTGTTCTAACCGATGACTGAAAATTGATAATGGTTCACTGATAACCGATGACTGTAAACTGACAACTTTTACCACTTGTCATTCTGACCTCAGTGAAGAATCTATTGATTACGAAGATCGCTGAGGGATTAAAACAAATTCCTGTTTCCCGAGAGATTCTTTCAGAACCCCCTCGTAGCAGCTTCTACAGAATGTCAAGAATTGGAGTTTTGGAAGATTTAGGAAATAAAAACTAAATTTTAAACTTTAAACTAATATCTAACGACTAACAACTATCGACTAACGTCTATTGACTAAAGACTAATAACAAAAGACTAAAAAAATGTCTGTTTCAAAATCCCTGATGGCGCGTAAAGATGACCTTTCAAAGCCTGCCAATCAGTTAAAATATTTAAGCAACGGGATCTTTCGGGAAGGAGGGTTGCCCTATTTTAAAGATAAGATCGCCATCACCGGGCATTTTCCCCTCAAGCCGAAAAAACTGGAGATCCTGCAGCTCAATCTGGGTTATATGTGCAATCAGGTGTGTTCCCATTGCCATGTAGATGCAGGGCCGGACAGGAAGGAGATTATGACCCGGGAAACCATGCTTCAATGCCTTGAGGTTATTAAAACAACGGGCGCACATACGCTGGACCTCACTGGCGGGGCGCCGGAAATGAATCCCCATTTCAGGTGGTTTGTAGAAGAGGCCTCCAAAGCAGGAATACAGGATTTTATTGTGCGTTCTAATCTCACTATTATCCTTGCCAATAAAAAATATCACGACCTGCCCCTTTTCTTCAAAAAATATGGTGTACACGTAGTTTCTTCCCTTCCTTTTTATAAAAAGGAAAAAACCGATAAACAACGTGGTACAGGGGTTTTTGATAAATCAATCCAGGCTTTGCAAATGCTCAATGCTGTTGGGTATGGCAAGGAGGGAAGCGGACTCAAACTTGACCTGGTATACAATCCTGCCGGGGCATTTTTACCGGGAGATCAAAGCGCGATGGAAAAGGATTTTAAGATAGCTCTCAGGAAAGATCATAACATTGTTTTCAACGAACTTTTTGCCATCACGAACCTGCCTATAAGCAGGTTTCTGGAATACCTTATAGCATCAGAAAATTATGAGGATTATATGTTTGCCCTGGTAGAGGCATACAATCCGGCGGCAATAGAAAATGTAATGTGTACCAATACCATTTCAGTAAGCTGGGATGGGTGGTTGTATGACTGCGACTTCAACCAGATGCTGGGATTAAAAGTAAACAGTAAAATTCAGCATTTAAGCGATTATAATGAGGACCTCCTGAATAACAGGGAGATCATAATATCCCAGCACTGTTACGGCTGCACCGCCGGGGCGGGCAGCAGCTGCCAGGGCAGTGTAATATAATTTGGGTATTTGCTGTGAATAAAAAGAACAAAAACCTCCTAATAATTTTTACCCGTCCTCCACAACTGGGGAAGGTAAAGACCCGGCTGGCCAGGGATATAGGGGAGCAGGCCGCCCTGGATATCTACAATTTCCTTTTACAGCACACCCTTAGCATTACCAGGGAGCTGCAGGTGGATAAAATGGTATTCTATGCAGGCGAAATACCCGAAAATGACATATGGGATAATTCGGTTTACAAAAAGAAACTTCAGCAGGGAAAGGATCTGGGAGAGCGAATGCAACGGGCGTTTGAGGAAGGTTTCAGGCTGGGCTATAGTAATATCATCCTAATAGGCAGCGATCTTTTTGATCTTTCACACCCCGACCTTGAAACTGCATTCCAGGAACTTGAACGTTATGAATATGTAATTGGGCCGGCACAGGACGGAGGATATTATTTAATTGGAATGAAACAACCTGATGGCGCCGTCTTCAGCAATAAAACCTGGGGTACCTCATCGGTCTTTCAGGAAACTTTAAAAGACCTTCGGGGAAAAGAAATATCTTATCTGGAATACCGCAATGATATTGACGTTTATTCAGATATAGAAAATATTAAAGAGCTTCAACAATATTTACAACCTAAAAAAATATGATCACAGAAATACAGGAGACCCTGAGCTATTTAAAATCAAGAGGATTTGGAATCCCCGAAATTGGGATCATCCTGGGAACTGGCCTAGGCAAACTTATCGCAGAAATTGAGATAGAAGCCGAAGTAAGCTATAATCACATCCCGTTCTTTCCAACTGCCACAGTAGAATTCCATAAAGGCAAACTGTATTACGGCACGCTGGAAGGAAAAAAAGTGGTGGTGATGCAAGGCCGTTTTCACATGTACGAGGGTTACAGCATGCAGGATGTCACCTTTCCCGTGAGAGTAATGCAGCGACTGGGAATTCAGCGGTTACTGGTCTCAAACGCGGCAGGATCTATTAACCTTAATTACAAAAAAGGAGAACTGATGCTCCTGGATGACCATATTAATTTACTCGGAAATTCCCCGCTGGCTTTTAAAGGGGTGCAGCATACCGGTGAGAGATTTGTAGATATGAGCGCGCCTTATGACCTGGAGATGAATGAGAAATTTGAAAGTATTGCCAAAACCGAAAATATTAAACTTCATAAGGGTGTGTATGTGGCAGTCCTTGGCCCCCAGCTGGAAACAAGAGCAGAGTACAAATATTTAAAGATTATTGGGGCCGATGCTGTGGGAATGAGCACCGTGCCGGAGGTGATAGTTGCAAATCATTTGAAACTGCCCGTTTCCGCTGTATCTGTAATAACAGATGAGTGTGATCCTGAAAATCTGGCACCGGTGAACATCAACGAAATAATCGCTACAGCCGCTATTGCCGAACCGAATATGATAAGGCTGTTCAGGGGATTAATACGGTCCCTGTAAAATAATTAGTCTAATCTAATGAAACGCCAAACATCTACTAAAAACCCAGTTTAATGAGCTATTTAGATACAACCTATAACGTATACCGGGAAGCCGCACTTACACCTGATGTTGGGCTTTGCTGCACCACCAACCCAATCTGGGAATTACCGGGATTAAAGATCCCAAAGATTATGCAGGAGATGAATTATGGCTGCGGTAGCACGGTACATATGCGTGACCTTTCCAACAACCCAAAAATGCTCTACGTAGGAGTTGGCGGCGGAATGGAGCTGCTGCAGTTTGCCTATTTCAACCGGCAGCCCGGTGGTGTAACCGGGATAGATATGGTAGATGAAATGCTGGAAGCTTCTCACCAGAATTTTAAGCTGGCCGAGGAAATGAACCCCTGGTTTAAAAGCGATTTTGTAAGTCTGAAAAAAGGTGATGCCCTTAATTTACCTGTGGAAGACAACTCCATAGATGTAGCCGCCCAGAATTGTCTTTTCAATATTTTTAAAGCTGAAGACCTTAAAAAGGCCATTGCAGAAATGTACCGCGTATTAAAACCTCATGGAAGACTGGTGATGAGTGACCCTACCTGTGAGCAACCCATGAACGAGACTTTACGGAATGATGACAGGCTGCGCGCACTTTGCCTTAGCGGAAGTCTACCCATCGTCGAATATGTAAAGGCCCTTACCGATGCAGGTTTTGGAACGATAGAGATTAGGGCAAGGAAACCTTACAGGATCCTGGACCCAAAAAATTATCCTACCGGCGAGCGCATTTATATAGAATCTATTGAAGTAGCTGCAATAAAAGATCCTATGCCGCCCGATGGCCCTTGTGTATTTACCGGTAAAGCGGCGATCTATTATGGGGAAGACAAGTTCTTTGATGACCAGAAGGGTCATGTCCTGGGAAAGAATCAGCCCCTCGCAATTTGCGACAAAACAGCTGCAGCATTAAGTTCCCTTGGCAGGGAAGATATTTTTATAAGTGAGTCAACCTTTCACTATGATGGCGGGGGTTGTTGTTAAAAAGGTAAATTCCTGACATTAGGTGGGAGCGTACAATTCGCTCCTGACATAGCGGTTTACCAACAATGCCAATAATACTTTGGGAATCTGGCCGATTTCTGCGTACTTTACTTTTGAGATTTTCAGGCAAAAAAATATGGAGCATATCGTAATTATAGGAAATGGAATTGCCGGAATTACCGCTGCCAGGCATATTCGCAAACGCAGTGACAAAAGGATCACCGTGATCTCTGCA
Organism: Antarcticibacterium arcticum; assembly: GCF_007993795.1. GTDB lineage: Bacteria > Bacteroidota > Bacteroidia > Flavobacteriales > Flavobacteriaceae > Gillisia > Gillisia arctica. Next base: position 2,458,872 of record NZ_CP042476.1, read on the forward strand.
GAAAGTGATCATTTCTTTTCCCGTACTGCCCTTATGTATGTATACATGGGCCATATGACATATGAACACCTGAAACCCTATGAAGATTGGTTTTGGGAAAAGAACCGTATTGAGCTCAAAAAGGCGCGTGTAGAAAAGATCGACTTTAAGGAAAAGATGCTTTGTTTCTCTCTCGGGGAACCTATGAAATATGACACCCTGGTCCTGGCCACCGGATCTATGCCAAACAAATTTGGGTGGGAAGGTCAGGATTTAAAGGGAGTACAGGGACTGGTTAGTCTTCAGGACCTGGAATTACTGGAAGAAAATACCCAAAATTGCCGGAAAGCGGTAATGGTGGGTGGCGGATTAATTGGCGTGGAAATGGCTGAAATGCTGCGTACCCGCAAAATTGAGGTCACGTTTCTTGTACGGGAAAATGGCTTCTGGGCAAATGTTCTTCCTCAACATGATGCCCAATTGATCTCTGAGCATATTAGTTCCCATGGTGTAGACTTAAGACATAATACCACTCTGGACAAGATCCTTGCCGATGAGAATGGCAGGGCTCGGGGAGTGATCACTTCAGATGGGGAAGAAATACAATGTGACCTGGTTGGTCTTTGCACCGGGGTAACACCAAATATTGAGTTTTTAAGGAATACTGAACTTGATACCGACAAAGGAATTCTGGTAGATCAATACCTGCAAACCAATATTCCTGACGTGTATGCCATTGGCGACTGTGCGCAGCAACGCACCCCAATTGGCCTTCGCAAGCCAGTTGAGGCAGTATGGTATACCGGCAGAATGATGGGAGAAACCCTTGGCCAGACCTTAACCGGAAATAAAATACCCTACAAGCCGGGTAATTGGTTTAACAGTGCAAAATTCTTTGATATAGAATACCAAACTTATGGCTGGGTACATACAAGTCCGGGGGAAAAAGAACAGCATTTACACTGGGTGCATAAGGAAAGGGATAAATTAATCACAGTGGCTTTTGATCCTTCAACAAACTTGTTTTTAGGCATCAACACCTATGGGATAAGGATGCGCCACGAGGTTTTTGACCGCTGGCTCAATGAGGGAAAAAGCATTCAGCATGTATTGGCAAATCTAAAAGAAGCCAATTTTGATCCGGAGTTTTACCGGCGATATGAAAAGGAGATTTTCAACAGTTTTAAAGAAAATTTACAACAACCCCAGCTATGAGCAAATTAGAACATAATATGTCGATTACAGGCGATACTCCCGGCGGACTTTCGAAAACTCAAAGATTGGCCTCGGGAATAGGCATGCTTGGATTATTCATACTGCTGCTGGCCATTGCAAATGTAAATTTTCCGAATAAAACCCTGTTCCTTGTACTCTCCATTACACTTATAACAGTAGGGACCATAATCTTTACAAATGATGCGTACCGCGGGAAACACCCAGGGATAAAGAATGACGGGGTGTGGTTCAGGTCTATGACCGCACGGGGATTCTGGGCCTGGATCACGGGAATTACCCTTACCCTTTTTTACATTGTACTTTATTGGTATCCCGAGTATCTGGGGTTGAACAGCGATGGTGCCAACACAGGAATTATTGCCTTATTCGACCCCTTAAGCAGGTTTATAAGCGGGTATCCCGCCAGCCAATGGTTTGTGTATGGGACCTTATATACCCTGGCAATCCTAGTGTTTGGGTATAAATTCATCCTGAAATACCGGCATAATAATTACGAGATCCTGCGAACCTTTTCGGTCATGTTCTTTCAACTTGGTTTTGCATTTTTAATCCCGGAGATATTAATAAGATTGAATCAACCTTATTTCAATCCCGCCAACCTGTGGCCACTTAATTACGATTTTTTTGCAGGCTATAAAATGGAAGGGTTTTTCTCTGCAGGTACTATAGGCCTATTGATGTTCGGCTTTGGGATCGTTTCCATTTTTGTGATCTCTCCAATCCTCACCTATAAATATGGGAAACGCTGGTACTGCTCCTGGGTTTGCGGTTGCGGCGGGCTCGCAGAAACGGCGGGTGACCCGTACAGGCATTTATCAGATAAATCCAATTTTGCCTGGAAAGTGGAGCGATGGGTAATTCACAGTGTGCTGGTTTTCGTAGTGGTGATGACTATCGCGGTGATCTATTCCTTTTTATTGGAAAATCCATCAGATTCCTGGTTTACGAAGGATGTTTTTCTCTGGCTTTCCGCAGGATTTCTCACTCTTATTTTTGCCCTCATCATGATCTTTAAGCGCGAGCAACTTGCAAAAGATGCCAAATATGGCGCTATTGGCTATCTCGTAATAATCCTCGCGATTATCTCTCTTAATTACTTGAGCGGGAATTACCGGATCTTCTTTTTTGATGGCCATCAGTTAAGGGCGTGGTACGGCTTTTTAATCGGCGCCGCTTTCTCAGGCGTGATAGGAGTTGGTTTTTATCCCATTTTCGGGAACAGGGTGTGGTGTAGATTTGGTTGTCCAATGGCTGCAGTGCTGGGAATGCAGCAACGCCTGTTCTCAAAATTCAGGATCACCACCAATGGTGGCCAGTGTATCTCCTGCGGAAATTGCTCTACCTATTGCGAGATGGGAATAGACGTGCGGGCTTATGCTCAAAAAGGCGAAAATATTGTACGCTCCAGCTGCGTGGGCTGCGGAATTTGTTCTGCCGTTTGCCCGCGGGGAGTTCTAAAACTTGAAAACGGGCCGCTTAAAGGAAGGATTAATTCTGAAGAGGTGTTGTTGGGCAATGATGTAGATCTCCTTGATCTTTTAAACCAAAAAGGAGAATGAAAATTCCCTCCGGAATAATAAATGGAGCAGGGGTTTAAACTTCACAAGGAAGGCAAATCCATTATTGAACCCTATCTTTGCCATTAATTAAGACTGAATGCCTCCTATAATAAAAGTAATTATCCCTGCTCACAATGAACAGGATTCCATTGGGAAAGTAATAAATGAGATCCCCCACTTTGTTGCAGAAATTATTGTGATAAGCAATAATTCTACCGATGCTACAGAGGAAAATGCCAGGGCCGCCGGAGCAACCGTTCTTACTGAAAGCAGAAAAGGTTACGGTTATGCCTGTCTTAAAGGCATGGACTATATTGCCACCCAGGCTCCTCTTCCCGAAATTATTGTTTTTCTGGATGGCGATTACAGCGACCACCCCGAAGAAATGGATAAAATCGTGGCCCCAATAATTGAAGATGATATGGATATGGTGATAGGCGCGCGGGTAAAAGAATTTAGAGAACCGGGTTCCATGACCTTTCCGCAGATATTTGGAAATTGGCTGGCCACCTCGCTAATGAAATTATTTTTTAATGCAAAATTTAGCGATCTCGGGCCATTCCGGGCGATAAAATATGATAAGTTGCTGGCCCTGGAAATGCAGGACAAAACCTATGGCTGGACCGTTGAGATGCAGTTAAAGGCTCTTAGAAAAAAGTATCAATACATTGAAGTTCCGGTACATTACCGCAACCGGATTGGGGTGTCCAAGGTTTCAGGAACTTTAAAAGGTGCTATCTTTGCCGGAGTGAAAATCCTGACCTGGATCTTTAAATACTCTTTTAAATAATGGATCTCAGCATCATCATAATTTATACCCTGGCATTGCTGCTTATATTTATATACAGCCTTTCCCAGCTTAACTTGCTCATTAACTATCTGCGTTCCAAAAAACAGCAAGACCTTTCAGAAAAAACGGACCTTTCCAAACCTGAAAATGTTCCGTTTGTGACCATTCAGCTTCCGGTGTACAATGAAAAGTACGTGATGGAACGGCTTTTAAATAACATCGCGAAAATTGAATACCCCCGTGAAAAACTGGAGATTCAGGTGCTTGATGATTCTACAGATGAATCCCTTGAAAATACCGCAATTCAAATAGAACAGCTTCAGAAAAGCGGACTTGATATAAAACATATCTGCCGGAAGGACCGCAGCGGTTTCAAGGCGGGAGCTTTAAAAGAAGGACTTAAAGTTGCAAAAGGAGAATTCATTGCAGTCTTTGATTCAGATTTTCTTCCGAAGGAAAACTGGCTTATGGAAACCGTTCCCTATTTTAAAGATCCGGAAATCGGGGTGGTGCAAACCCGCTGGGGGCACATAAACCGGAATTATTCCTTACTCACCAAAATTCAGGCTTTTGCACTGGATTTTCATTTCGTGATGGAACAAACCGGAAGGAATTTCGGGAAACACTTCATTAACTTCAATGGTACTGCGGGAATATGGAGAAAGGAGTGTATTCTAAACGCCGGCAACTGGAGCGGAGACACTCTTACAGAAGACCTGGACCTTAGCTACCGGGCACAAATGAAAAACTGGAAATTCAAATATTTAGAAGATGTTGAAACTCCCGCCGAACTTCCGGTGGTAATAAGTGCTGCCCGCTCCCAGCAATTTCGCTGGAATAAAGGGGCCGCAGAAAATTTTCAAAAGAATTATTCGCAGTTGTTATCCAAAAAAGGCCAAACCGCGGGGACCAAATTTCATGGCTTCTTTCATTTGCTCAATTCCAGTATGTTTCTGGTAATCCTGTTGCTCGCTATCCTGAGCCTGCCGGTTTTATTTATTAAAAACAACAATCCTGCCTTCAGTTGGTTTTTTAATGTACTGGCCTTCTTTGCCATAAGCAGCCTTATTTTCTTTGTTTGCTATTGGGTCACATACCGCAAGATACATGGGGGCGGATTTAAGAATTTCCTATCCTTCATTGGCATGTTCTTTACCTTTTTCTCAATCGCTATGGGATTTTCAGTGCATAATTCGCTTGCAGTGCTGGAAGGTCATTTTGGTAAAAAAAGCGAATTCATAAGGACCCCTAAATTTAATATCAATTCGATTAAAGATTCCTGGAAAGGCAATGCATACCTGACTAAAAACATTTCTGCCAACACCTTTATAGAGGCCGGATTGTTCCTTTATTTTGGCTACGCTATCTACTGCGCATTTCTGCTGGATGAATACGGCTTGCTCCTCTTCCATCTTATGCTGTTTACCGGATTTGGGTTTGTAGTGGCAAAATCGCTGGGTCCTGTGAAAGCAAACCGCCCGGTTACCGACAGCCTTACAGAAAGCAACTAAATGGATTCATTAACACAAATTGTATTGGGCTCCGCCGTGGGAGAGGCGGTGTTAGGAAGGAAAGTGGGCAATAAAGCTATGCTTTACGGGGCCATAGCCGGCACTATCCCCGACCTTGATGTAATTGCTAATTATTTTACCGATACTGTAACAGCAATTGAGGTGCATCGCGGATTTACACATTCCATTGTTTTTGCGATACTATTTGCACCTGTTTTCGGCTGGCTCATTTCCAAAATTGAAAAACGTTCTGCCGCGGTTTGGCAGGATTGGTCCTGGCTTATGTTCTGGGGCCTGTTCACCCATCCAATCCTGGACGCATTTACTACCTGGGGCACACAGCTTTTCTGGCCGTTTGATATAAGAGTGGCATTTAAGAATATATTTGTTATTGATCCCCTTTACACCCTGCCTTTTTTGATATTTCTTATCCTCGCGATGCGTGCAGAAAGAGACTCTCCCAAAAGAAGAAGACTAAATAATCTCGGCCTAATTGTAAGCAGTTCCTATTTGGTGTTAAGCCTTGTTTTAAAAGGGATCACATTTCAGAAATTTGAAAACGCCCTCCAGGAACAGGGATATGAATACCTTCAAATTGAAACCAAACCCGCCGCGCTCAACACTATTCTATGGACCGCAAATGTGGAATTGAAAGACGCCTATCTTATTGGGGATTATTCTTTTTTTGATTCTAAACCCATCAGCTTTAAACGGTACGATAAAAACCACCACTTGCTGGGAGAATTGGAAAAAGAGGACAAAGTTCAACGCCTTATAAAGATCTCCAATGGGTGGTACATAATTTCGAAGCAGGAAGACAAGATACTTTTCAGCGACCTGAGATTCGGGGTACTTGATATTGAAAATGAAGACCCGGATTTTGTATTTACTTATTGGCTCAACGATCAAAACGAGGAACTGGTAGTCGAGGAGGTAAAACGTAAACCCGCCGAAGCTAAAGAACTCTTATTGGGATTGGGACAACGCATCCTGGGAAATTAAACCGCTGCTTATTGCTCCTATAATACAACCTTGGGATAACACTTTCAATTGACAAATTGGACTGAATACTCTATATTTAGATTTTCCTGCATAAAATTCCCGCTTATGAAATTTCCTCCGTTGTATCTTTTTTTTCTTATCCTTCTTACTGCCCCAAATGTTATTGCTCAAAACGATTCCTACAAATTGAATGAAATTATAACACAGGTCCAGGATAGAAAATCTTACGATAAAACCGAATATCCTTTGGGGATTTTCACAAAAGACCATTACAGGCGGGAAGCCCAGTTTGCTAAGGAGCGGCTTGAAAAGCTAAAGGAATTAAAAAAGGAGAATCTCACTTCCTCTGAAAGGATCTCTGCCGAACTTTTGAAGTTCCGGCTTCAGGAAACCGTAGATAAGCTGGAGTATGAAGCTTATTTGAATCCGCTATTATCTGATGCAGGTTTCCATGTAAGTCTGGCCTATCAGGTTAGGGAGCTGGCAAATTATGCACAGGTAAAATCCTATCTCGCCAAACTTAATGCTGTGCCCGTATACGTAGACCAGCACCTGGCGTTGTTAAGAGAAGGGATTTACAAAGGGATTACCCAGCCAAAGGTGATATTTCAAGGTTACGAAGCTACTTATAACGACCAGATAGTTAAAGATTACCGGGATAGTTTCTACTATACCCCGTTCAAAAATTTACCGCAATCTCTCACAAAGGCCCAAAGAGATTCGGTGCTCAAGGAAGCTGAAATTGCTATTAAGAATAAAGTAATTCCCCAATTTAAACGTATCAAACAATTCTTTGAAACCGAATATTTACCTAAAGCCAGGGAAAGTGTAGGAGTATCTGCTATTCCTAATGGCAGGAAATATTATCAGAATCGGCTGGATTTTTATACCACCCTTGATCTTACTGCGGAAGAAGTGCACCGGATAGGCCTTGATGAGGAAGCCAGGATCAATTCAGAAATGAAGACTATTATAGAGGAAGTTGAGTTCGACGGAAGTTTTGAGGAATTTATCCAATTCCTGCGAACCGATGAACAGTTTTATGCAAAATCGCCCGAGGAGTTATTGATGGTAGCCCGGAATATATCAAAAAAGATAGACGCCCAGCTTCCGCGTTATTTCAAAACATTACCGCGAAAACCCTATGGAGTGGCACCGGTGCCTGATGCTATAGCACCAAAATACACTACCGGAAGATATATCTCCCCTCAGGATGAAACCCAGGCAGGCTTTTATTGGGTGAACACCTATGACCTGCCCAGCAGGCCATTATATGTGCTTCCCTCTTTAACAGCGCATGAAGCGGTGCCGGGGCATCATTTACAGATCTCCCTAAACGGCGAGTTGGGAGATAGCATTCCTTCCTTTAGAAGAAATTTCTACCTCTCGGCTTACGGTGAGGGCTGGGGATTATATTCAGAATTTTTAGCTGAAGAAATGGGAATTTACACCACCCCGTATGAGTTGTTTGGAAAACTCACCTATGAACAATGGCGCGCCTGCAGGCTTGTTGTAGACACCGGCATGCACGCCCTGGGCTGGTCCCGCGAGGAGGCGGTAGAATATCTTAGATCCAATACAGCCCTTTCGCTTCACGAAATAAATACTGAGATTGACCGCTATATTTCATGGCCGGGCCAGGCAGTATCATATAAAATTGGGGAGATAAAGATCCGGGAACTGCGTAAAAAAGCAGAAGAGGAACTGGGCGAAAAATTTGACATCCGCGATTTTCACGAGGTAATCTTAAGCCGCGGAACCCTTACCCTGGAAATTATGGAAGAGTTGGTAGATGAGTATATTCAAACCAGGTTAGAAACCGGGTCAAAGAGTTAAAGGGTTAATGAATAAATTCTGTTATCAACACTGATTAAAATCTTTGCTGACGGTTATGTATTGAAAAGAAATGTTCACGCTGATCTGTGATCTGTGACGCCTTTACACAAATCCGACTCACATTCGCGTATCTTTACATTTTTAAACATCTATTCAAATGAGCCTGGAACAGGAATTATTTCAAAGAAGCGGTTCGCAATGCGAACTTTGCACCTCTAATGATGACCTCAATATCTATGAAGTGCCAGATTCTCCAAAGGGGGCGGAAAACAGTATACTTATATGCAATACATGCAGGGAACAAATTGAGAATCCTGATAAGACCGACCCTAATCACTGGCGGTGTTTAAACGACAGTATGTGGAGCCCTGTGCCGGCGGTGCAGGTAGTGGCCTGGAGAATGCTTACCAGGCTGAAAGGGGAAGGATGGCCTCAGGACCTGCTTGATATGATGTATATGGAAGAGGATGTGAAAGAATGGGCAAAAGCCAATCAGGTGGCAGATCCTTCTTCCAGATCTGTGGTGCACAGAGATAGCAACGGAGTGATCCTGGAAGCGGGAGATAATGTTGTTTTGATCAAAGATCTTAAGGTTAAGGGTAGCAGTATGGTCGCCAAGCAAGGCACGCCGGTAAGACGCATTTCCCTGGATCACCAAAATGAAGAATATATTGAAGGGAAAGTTGACGGACAGCAAATTGTGATCATTACCAAATACGTGAAGAAGATTTGATAATTGAACTCTTTCAAAGATTTCAAATAATCACTAAATAATTAAACCTCACAGATTTTTAAAACCTGTGAGGTTTATAATTTTTAATTAGTCTGGAAGCTTACTTTTCCTGTTGCTTTAATTTGGTAAAATGCTTGTAAAAAAGAGGAATGGTTTCAATCCCTTTTAAATAATTCCAGATCCCGAAATGCTCATTGGGAGAATGGATCGCATCGCTGTCCAGCCCAAAGCCCATTAAAATTGTTTTGCTTTTCAATTCCTTTTCAAATAAGGCAACAATGGGGATACTTCCACCACTGCGCTGAGGAATTGGAGCTTTGCCAAAAGATTCCTCATAGGCATCATTCGCCGCCTGATATTCCAAAGTATCAATAGGTGTTACATACGCCTGCCCCCATGGTGGGGTTTTACCTTTACCCTAACTCCCTTTGGGGCCAGGCTTTCGAAATGTTTTTTGAAAAGCTGAGTTATCTCTTCCCAATCCTGATCTGGTACCAAACGCATAGAAATTTTTGCAAATGCTTTACTTGCTATCACCGTCTTGGCACCTTCTCCAATGTATCCGCCCCAAATGCCGTTTACATCAAGGGTGGGCCTAATTGAATTTCGCTCATTGGTAGTATAGCCTTTTTCCCCATATACATCCTCAATATCCAGGGCTTCTTTATATTTATCAAGAGAGAAAGGGGCTTCAGCCATTTTTGACCTTTCCAGGTCGCTGGCCTCTTCTACCTTGTCATAAAATCCGGGGATGGTGATATGGTTATTTTCATCGTGCAGGGCAGCGATCATTTTGGTGAGCACATTGATAGGATTTGCCACCGCGCCACCGTATAATCCGCTGTGAAGATCGCGGTTTGGACCGGTCACTTCCACCTCAACATAACTCAATCCGCGCAGGCCTGTTGTTATTGAGGGCACATCTTTGGCTATCATTCCTGTATCGGAGATCAGGATCACATCATTGGCAAGTTTGTCGCGGTTTCGTTCAAGGAACCAACCTAAACTCACACTTCCAACCTCTTCTTCACCCTCAATCATAAACTTTACGTTGCAGGGTAAAGAACCTGTGCTGGTCATGTATTCCAGCGCCTTTACGTGCATATACATCTGGCCTTTATCATCACAGGCCCCACGGGCAAATATGGCTCCTTCAGGATGAATTTTGGTGTTTTTGATCACAGGTTCAAATGGCGGACTCTCCCACAAATCTAAAGGATCTGGCGGCTGAACATCATAATGCCCATATACAAGCACGGTGGGCAAATTGGCATCGATGATCTTCTCACCGTATACAATTGGATAACCGGGCGTTTCACAAATTTCCACCTGATCACAACCCGCCTTTTCCAAACTGTTCTTAACCGCATCGGCAGTTTTCAGAATATCATTTTTATAGGCAGAATCTGCACTTATAGAAGGGATCTTCAGGAGTTCGATAAGTTCCTTGATGAACCTTTCCTTATTTTCCCCGACGTATTTTTTAATATCGCTCATTCGTTAAATTTTGAAATTACGTAAAGGTAAGAAAATGCTTTACCTGTTTAAAACAAAATAGCTTAAGTTAGAAAACATACATGTACCGGAACCTTCTCTGCTGGTAATCAACACAACAAAGTTAGGTCGAAAAATGCAGGAAATAATCTTTCTAAAAATTTCAAGAATTATTTAGAGTATTATTTGAAAATTGAAACATTTATGTATATTTGCAGCCGCTTATCTAGGTAAGCAGTTTTACAATAAGTCCTAAGTGTTGTAAAATGGAAATGCGGGCGTGGTGGAATTGGTAGACACGCCAGACTTAGGATCTGGTGCCGCAAGGTGTGGAGGTTCGAGTCCTCTCGCCCGCACGAAAAGCTCTTCAGCAATGAAGGGCTTTTTTTTATGGAATAAAATGAGGGATTAAATTAATGGCGGAAGGACGAGAAGCCTGTCCTGAGCGCAGTCGAAGCAGCGTCGAAGGGAGTCCTCTCGCCCGCACGAAAAGCCCTTCAGCAATGAAGGGCTTTTTTTTTGGAATAAAAGGAATGAATAAAAAGAGATCAGGCAAAATCATTGTTGCCTGCTCAAATACCGGGATCTTCACCACAGTAAAGCCCTGAAAGGGTGGAAAACATCAACATCCCGTGAAGCGGGATGAAAATAATCTCTTACCAATCCACGCCTTGAAAGGGCCAAATAGGCCTCTATGTGAAGCGGAATGAAAAACCGGTCCTAATACCGGTGGAATAATATCCCCTCAATTCTTTAGGCAGCCAGGGTTATATCAATATTACTAACCTCATCTAAACTTTCCCGCATCAATTTTGTAGCCTACTCCAACAAATCCCGAGAAAACAGTGATATCCCAGTCGGTCCTCATTTTCGTTTCGGCTCTGGCTGACAGGAAGAACCTGGGGAAATGATATTCCAGGAGCGCATTTGCTCCCAGGGAAGGGGTTAGCTTTTTCGGTTTATCAATTACGCTTATTTGTATTCCCACCCCCGGGATTAAAGCGCGGTTATACCTGAACAAATGAGTAATATTTACCCCGGCTGTCCTGTAGCTAAGCTGCGAAAATGTTTCATAAAAGGCATCAACCCTGAACCATTGTGCTGAAAATCCTCCCTTAAAAACCCCGTTATATCCTTTTTCATTTACAGTTCCTCCAAATATGGCATTTCTGGCATCTATTTCTGTTTGAAGTGTAAAATACTGATTGGACTGGGAATAAAATGCCAGCGGAAGAAGCAGGATTATAACCAGCATTTTCATATTGCTACTATTAAATTCAGGTTACCCTCCCTGCCAGATAATTAAAGAATTAAAATCATCTACTGCTCAACACGTGAAATTTCAAAGGGATAAACTAGTCAAATTCGGGATAAGCCTCCGTTAATTAATTGATAATTAAGATGAAAAGAATAAAACTTGAATATTTCAGATAACTGTAAGTTTCAGGATTGTTTTCTCGAGGCCCTGTAATCCTCAAAATAATTTAAAAATAATTATGAGGATACCGGAAAATTTTCACAATCTTAGGCTTGATTTAAGGCGCAATCTTTATTCCCTGCAAAAAGTGAAGCCCGAATGAGAAAAACCACCGGCATCAAGCTGTTAAGATCACAGATAGATAAAATACATGACCGTGACCTTAAACGGGACGCATGGATTTTGTCTACCAATTCTGTTATTTTAAAGGTATTTCCTATTTCTTCTGCCTCAAAAATTTCCCAGATCTCCAAAATAGAGGAAACTCCCGATTTCTTTAATGATATCTCTGCCCAAAAAAGAATTGAGTTTAGGAAGTTAAAGGCCGAACAGTATTTACAAAATTATATTGAGGAGATAGATTTACTTGGAACTGAAACGACTTCCAATAAAATGGAAAATTTTCTGAAATTCTTTAAGTTTTGTAAGAGGAAATAAGAACAAAAGATTCAGTTATAATCCTGGCAATTATATAGACCTGATAACTAATTTAATTATAAAAGTTACTGATCTCTTAATCCAGGACCTCAAAATGAATGGGTTTGAAGCTTCCATTATTGCTGTCTTCCGCAGAGCAAGCCGTTAATGCCACAATAAGATCCATTTCAGCCTTGAAAAGCATATAATCTCCGGCTTTACTTAGGGGTGGGTCCACACTTAATTTTCCATCTGCACTAAATTGTACATTCATAAAGATATTAAACGCCGTAGGAACATCGTCCGGCTCTATCCCAAATGGTTTTAGATTGGTATAAAAATTTTCAAAACAGCTTGGATGATAGTCGGGATTATTATACATGATCTGAAATGTTTCAGGACTGCAGGGTGCCAGTAAGAAATCATTACGCCCATTGGTGTCTTCCAGGATCTCCATCATTTTTCTGCTGCGGTTACTCCATAAAAAATTGCCTTTGGTAATGAGAATATTTTCCTCAAAATCCAGAGTTTTTCCGGAGGAAATTTTTTCCCGCGCATCAGCGGCATTAAAAACCACCATGTCACTCACCTGCTCCCCTTCAGGATCTATTACTTTCAACACCTGGCCTTTTTTTAATTTGAAGGCGGCACCGGTTTGCTTTGCTATTTTCTGGATCATTTTAATATGGTTTCTTTAATGCAGCTGAATCTGGATCTAATTATTTTCCTCTTTAATATTCTTACTTAATTGGGTAGCCAGTGGATCATCCATCTTTTCCAGATGTCGGGTTACAGATCCAATATCCTCTTTATCATATCCCTGATGTAGTTTGGCCACAGCCTCCACTTTAAAAGGATTACACCAGAAACCTGTGATCAAGGGCAAATGTTCTTCTACTATATCCCGGGGATAATCTTGAAAAAACAAAGGTTTTTCCTGATTTTTTTCAAATTTCGCGACAAGGTCATCCAGTGAGGATTCCAGTTCTCCCGCTGTTTGTATCTTTAATTTCACATTTACATGAACAGCAGAATAATCCCAGGTGCTTATGTCTTTTTCCTTATACCAGGAAGAGGAAACATACCCATGGGCTCCCTGAAAAATCAATAATGCTTCCAATCCATCTTTAAGAAAAGAAAATTGCTCATTATGATTTGCTATATGGGCATATAACACAAAATCGTCTGGTGTTCCTGTTATAAGCACAGGGATATGGGTAGCCAGCAATCTTTCTCCCTTTAGCACAAAAGTCGCGAAGGGATGGGCTTTTATAAAATTGAATATGTATAGAGGATCCTTCTTCCTGTATTTTTTAGGCTGATACATGCTTACATTTTCCCGGAAAGAAACGGACATTTCCATTCTTCTCCAACTTTTCTTCCGCTATATTGTTTGGCTTCGCTGGTATTTCCAAAATCTTCCAGCATAGGGTTTATACTTCCCTGCAGTTCTTTATCGCGTTCGCGTATCTTATCCCTCACCGTGTGATAAGCACCCATTTCCCTTAATTTCTCAAACTGCCAGTGCAAATTAAAAGCTATGGCCGGTATGGGGCTTTGCCTCGCTTTTCTCGAGCTGTTAGGATGGAGGCCTACCATGTAAAAAGCTTTCCCTCCCAGACTAAAACTAAAATTATCATTTTCAGGATCGCTGCTTACTGCGGGGTCCCAGGGATGGTCATCAACCTCATGAAGAAATTGCAACTGTTTCCATAAGAGTTCTTCAAACTGTTTTTCGGTAAAATCTTTCCTGCCGGGGAAAGTAGCCAGAAAAGTTAAGAAATCGTTGGATTCAAAATCATAGGCTGCAATATAGTTTTTCAGGTCTTTAAGTATCTTACGGGCGGTATGTTTTGAACCCAGATCCTCATAAACATGTAGGTCAACCTTATCCATACTAAACACCGTTTGTGCCATAAGGCAAGGATGATCCTGATCTAGAATAAAATTGTTAAAACTGGCTTGAACTTTTGCTTCCGGAGTATTTTTTAAGGGAAGCTTTTTTAATTTGGTAGGTGTATCTTGTCTCATAAATCTCATTTCGCCGGCTGTGATCAACCGCTCATAAATACAAATTTATTTCCTTCACCATCAATCAGGTGGACGATTAAGAATATATTAATCTTATTTTAATGAAGATTAACAACTGAACCTGAGGTTGAGATGGAAAGAGTTAAGAATTATATTTATTAGGCTAAAACCTTGAGCTCAGTTATCCTCTTTGTCCTTATAGCGCAACATTAAATAGAGCATGAATCCATTTAAGCCAAGAGAGACCCCATTGGTGGCTATTATGGGCATATCCTTTTGAGTGAATCCATACACTACCCAAAGGAATACGCCAATGATAAGAATGATGAACATCCCGGGAGAAACATCTTCAACTTTTTTTGTTTGCCAGGCCTTTTTAATTTGCGGAATCACGGCTGCCGTGGTGCAAATTCCGGCTACCAGCCCTAATACATCTGTCCATTCCAACATTTTATATTTTTATTGTTCTACATCTTTCAACAACCAATCCTCTACTTCCTCCCCTGCGTTGGAAGAATGCAAAACGGAAATATCCCCGGTAGTTTCAAATACTACTGCCCGCACCTGGGATAAATTAATAATATTTGCCTCCCGCAATTTTGCCCGGAGATCTTTATTTGTAACCCGGGCTTTTTTAAGATTCTGTTCTAAAATCCTGGGACCATCCATAAGAAGTAATGGCGTATTATCTATTAAACGGTGGAAAAAGGAAAATCTTCGCAAAAATGCTGCACTAATTTGTAGCAAATAAACCGCGGCAAGACCAACCACTCCTTCCAGTAAACTTACCGAGGAATTAAGAATAGTACTGGCCAATATGGAACCAACCGCCACGGTCATGGCAAAATCAAAACTGGACATTTTAGAGAAACTGCGTTTTCCGGCAATTCGGGTAAATAAAATTACAGCCGCATAGATCCCCAGAGCGCTTAAACTTATAGCAATAATAGATTGGTATGAAACATCAAACCAGTTTTCCATAATATAAAAATTTAATTTTGAGACTCAAATCCAGGATTAACCTCCAATGATCTCTCCCCCATTAATATGTATTATCTGCCCCGTAATGTAACTGCTGTCCTCACTTGCAAGGAAAACATAGGCCGGGCCCACTTCACTTGGCTGGCCAGCACGTCCCATTGGGGTGTCCTGCCCAAAATCTGATATATCATCAAAGGTTGAGGGGATCAACGGGGTCCAGATAGGACCGGGAGCTACGCCGTTTACGCGTATATTCTTTTTTGCAAGCATTAAGGAGAGGGAGCGGGTAAAGGTGACAATAGCGCCCTTTGTACTGGAATAATCCAGCAAATGCTCGCTACCCCGGTAAGCGGTAACCGAAGTAGTATTAATTACAGTATCCCCCTTTTTCATTTTCTTAACCGCCTCACGTGCAATAAAAAAATAAGGAAAAATATTGGTTTCAAAGGTTTCCTTGATTTGTTTATTGGTAATATCCTCTATTTTATCCTTTGGAAATTGTACGGCTGCATTATTCACCAGGATATTTAGTTCTCCATATTCTTTAATACAATCCCCTACTATCTTTTTACAAAAGGCTTCTTTTTTAAGGTCACCCTGCAGGATGAGGCATTTCCCTCCCTCTTTAATCACCATTTTTTTTGTCTCCAAAGCATCTTTATCTTCATTAAGGTATACAATGGCAACGTTGGCTCCTTCTCTGGCATAATGTACCGCAACACTACGGCCAATGCCGCTGTCACCACCGGTGATGAGTGCAGTTTTCCCTTTTAGCTTTCCGCTGCCTTTGTAACCTTTTCGTATAATTTCGGGAGCCGGTTTCATTTTATGTTCATCTCCCGGCTGGGATTGTTGTTGTTTTGGAAATTTCTTTGGCTTTGCCATGAGTTTCATTTTTTTTGACTAAAGTAAAGTTAGGCAGCCTTCTCTTTAAAAAAATGTTAAGCAATGATAAGGTCTTCTAAACATTTATTCAATAAAGCTTATAAATCTCGGTACTATCAAATTAGATATATTTGCGGTATGACCAACTGGAATAAAATAGGACACCGCGGAGCCAAAGGCCACCTCGCAGAAAATACCCTGGAAAGTATAAGCCTGGCTGTAGAAATGGGTGTAGATGCTATAGAAATTGATGTTCATTGCTGCAGGACGGGAGAACTGGTGGTAATTCATGATTTCACGCTGGACCGCACCACTAATGGGGAGGGTGAGGTAGCAGGACATTCCCTGGAATATCTTAGATCCCTGCAGGTAGAAGCCAAATACAGAATTCCACTGCTTACAGAGGTGCTGGATCTTATTGAAGGTAAGTGCAGAATCAATATTGAACTAAAAGGCCTGAATACTGCGGAAGGCACCTGCAAAATTATAAATCAGTATGTAAAGGAAAGAAACTGGAGCTACAACGACTTTGTGGTTTCAAGTTTTCAAAAGAATGAATTATTTGTTGTGTTAAGTACAGATCCGGAAATTCACATAGGTGTCTTGAGCAAGGCAAGTATGACCGAAGCAATTGAACTGGGAAAAATGCTGAAAGCAAAAGCCATACATCCCTCTGTGGGAATCATCACCCGGCAGGGTGTAAAGGCGGCGCACAAGGCAGGTTTTAAAGTTTATGTTTGGACCGTAAATGACCGCGAAAGCATTGAACGAATGAAGGAATTTGGAGTTGACGGGATCATCTCTGATTTCCCTGAGTTGCTTTAAATTATTCTTTACCAAAAGAGAACAGAATGACAGGAAAGCCTGAACATCATTATGATATTATAATTATTGGAGGAGGGGCAGCTGGATTTTTTACTGCCATTAATGCTGCCGAAATGATGCCCGCTGCAAAGATCCTTATCCTTGAACGGGGAAAAGAAGTACTTACAAAGGTTCGGATTTCCGGAGGTGGTCGATGCAACGTAACTCATGCTGAATTTGTACCCAATGAACTTTCAAAAAATTATCCCCGTGGCGAAAAAGAATTAAGAGGGCCTTTTCACACTTTTATGACGGGTGATACTATTTCCTGGTTTGCCGAACGCGGCATTGAGCTCAAAATTGAAGAGGATGGCAGGATGTTCCCCGTCTCAGATTCTTCTGAAACAATCATAAATTGTTTTCTTACTGAAACCTCCCGGCTGGGAATAAAAGTCCTGAAAAATCATCCCGTGCGCGACCTTCAAAAGGCAGGGGAATTATGGAAAATTTTGACTGCCGATACAGATTTTACTGCAAAAAAAGTATTGGTAGCTACAGGCAGCAATCCCAAGATATGGGAAATTTTGAACAACCTGGGACATAGCATCGTGCCGGCCGTTCCTTCCCTGTTCACTTTTAATATTCAGGATGAAAGGATCAAAGACCTGCCCGGACTTTCTACCAGGGCTTCAATAAAAGTTGTGGGAGAAAAACTAAAGGGAGAAGGCCCTTTATTGATCACTCACTGGGGAATGAGCGGCCCCGCTATCTTAAAACTTTCGGCCTGGGGCGCACGCGAACTGAACGAACGCAGTTATAAATTCAGCATTATGGTAAACTGGTTACCCGGCTATTCTTCCGAAGAAATGACGGAAAGTTTAATGGAGCTGAAAATGGTACATCCCAAACAACAATGCGGCACATATGCCCAATTTGAGCTTCCCAAACGGCTGTGGCGCAACCTGGTGAAAGCCGCCTCAATAGATGAAACCACTATTTGGGCAAATCTCAACAAAAAACAACTGCAAAATTTAAGCAGGCAGCTTACCGAATGTGTTTTTAACGTGAATGGCAAGAGCACCTTTAAAGAGGAATTTGTTACCGCAGGTGGGCTGGCACTAAAAGAAGTGAATTTCAAGACCTTTGAAAGCAAGCTGCACAAAGACCTTTATTTTGCAGGGGAAGTACTTAATATTGATGCCATAACCGGAGGATTCAATTTTCAAAATGCCTGGACGGGAGGTTTTCTTGCTGCAAAAGCGATGGCTTCCGGCAATGCTTAATTAAGACGCCAGATCTCAAAATTTAATATCGCCGCAAAAAGCACCCAAACTGCATAAGGAATAAGCAAATAAGCGGCTGTATCACTCACTATTTTAAACCATTTAATGGTAAAAATAAGGATCACGAATAGGGCAACAATATCAAGCAGGGCCCAAAACGGTTCTTTTAAACCAAAGAACAAAATAGACCAGGCCCCATTTAGCAGCAGCTGAAACATAAAATGATAAAGCGCGGTCTTCACCCATTTGTGATAAAAACCCTTGCTCCAAACTATCCCGGCTGCTATACCCATTAAAACATATAACATTCCCCATACCGGTCCAAATATCCAGTCTGGCGGATTAAACCATGGCTTATTCAAGGTAGGGTACCAGTCGGTGATCCCCACCTGCGTTGCAAGGGAAGCCATAAACCCTATAAAAAGGCAAATTGCCAGGGCGAGAAAGATCTTTACAAATACGTTTAAAGACATTTTGCAACTGTTTAATCAATTAAAAGTAAGAATTTATTTGAAATACCAATTTAAACGCTGTGAACTAAAAAAGTATATTTGTTTAAAATTTTGAGCAGCATGCATTCAACAGATTTTATACCTCAGCCTTTTACCCGCGACGCTTCCCGTGGAAAGATAACATGGCAGGCACCCAGCAATATTGCACTGGTAAAATATTGGGGAAAAAAAGAGGACCAGATCCCCGCAAATCCCTCGGTAAGTTTTACCCTGGATACCAGCAGGACCACCACTACGCTCGAATATGCAAAAAAAGAGATTGCAGGAAGTGATGCAGATTTTGAACTGTATTTTGAAGGGAAAAAGAAGGAGGATTTTAAACCCAAGATCGAAACATTTTTTAAAAGGATACAAAAATATTGTCCTTATTTGACAGATTACCAATTTGTAATAAGCACAGAAAATTCTTTTCCACATAGCAGCGGGATTGCATCTTCGGCCAGTGGGATGAGTGCCCTGGCGCTTTGTGTGATGAGCCTTGAAAGAGAACTGAATCCCACCATGACAGAGGTCTTTTTCAATAAAAAAGCCTCATTTCTGGCAAGGCTGGGCTCCGGCAGCGCGTGCAGAAGTATTGAGGGAGACCTCGTGGTTTGGGGGGAACATAAAGAAATTAAGCAAAGCAGCGATCTTTATGGTATAAAATATCCGGGGGATGTTCACCCCGTTTTTAAAGGATTCCAGGATACTATCCTGCTGGTAGACAAAGGCACTAAACATGTGAGCAGTAGTGTGGGACATAATTTAATGCACGGGCATCCCTTTGCTGAAGCACGCTTTGCACAGGCCTATTCAAACCTTGACCTGTTGGAGAATATCTTTAAAACAGGAGATCTTAAGGCATTTATCGGGATCGTGGAAAGCGAGGCCTTAACCCTGCATGCTATGATGATGAGCAGCAGGCCTTATTTCATTCTTATGAAACCCAATACACTGAAGATAATCAACAAAATTTGGGAATTCAGGGAAACTACCGGGTTGCCGGTTTGCTTTACCCTGGACGCCGGGGCAAATGTGCACGTGCTTTACCCGGAAAAGGACAAGGGCATAATTTTTGAATTCATTAAGAATGAGTTAGTTGCGTATTGCGAAAATGAACAGTATCTTTGCGACCGTGTAGGAAAAGGTGCCACAAGAATAGACCAGGATTAAACTGCAGATATTAAAATTATCAGGCAGGTTAATTGCGGAGACATTAATTATTTTTTCCACATAAAAATACCGCGAAACACCGGTATTAAAGGCAAAATTAAAAGTTCAAGGGCTTTATTGCAAACCGTAAATAAACTCATTGAATGAAAAATTTTTGCCTAAATTAGCTAATGCTTAAAATAATATAATTAAAAAGAAGAACCGTTTATTCTTCAGTTTTTAATTGTTGCTATATAATATACCGTATGAAAGGACCTTTATTCTACTCAAAAATTTTACTCTTCGGGGAATACGGAATCATTAAGGATTCAAAAGGTTTATCAATACCCTATAATTTTTACAACGGGGCTTTAAAAGTTGATGAAAATCCTTCGGAAGAAGCGATTAGATCCAACCAAAGCCTGCAAAGGTTTGCATTGTATCTTAAGGAACTTCAGGAAAACAATCCCCAATTGGTGAAGTTTGACCTTGATACCCTGAATGCAGATATTGAAAGAGGCATGTATTTTGATTCCAGCATCCCGCAGGGATATGGAGTTGGAAGTAGTGGTGCCCTTGTAGCTGCAATTTATGATGAATATGCAAAAGAAAAGATCACAGTTCTTGAAAACCTAACCCGTGAAAAATTATTAAAGCTGAAAAAGATCTTTGGTGAAATGGAGTCTTTCTTCCACGGAAAATCCTCTGGTCTTGATCCTTTAAACAGTTATTTAAGCCTTCCTATCCTTATAAATTCCCAGGACAATATTGAGCCTGCCGGTATCCCATCTCAAACAGAAAACGGGAAAGGCGCAGTATTTCTATTAGATAGTGGCTCTATAGGGGAAACGGCTCCTATGGTAAATATCT